>NZ_RJVA01000014.1 GCF_003751385.1 Desulfosoma caldarium
ACCCCGGCAAAGGAGGAGAGCATGGAATGGAGGGCGCTGAACGAGAAACGACGCTCGGTCAATTACTTTGATCCGTCCGTGACGATCACGGTCTCGGATCTGCAAAAGATTTATGAAGCAGCCAAACTGGCTCCGTCATCCTTTAATCTGCAACCTTGGAAAGTGGTAGCCGTGCTTTCCAAAGAGGAAAAAGAAAAGCTGCGTGCCGTGGCCATGAATCAGCCCAAAGTGACAGAAGCGTCGGCCGTGCTGGTTCTTTTTGGAAATACGCGACAATTCTTGGAAAGCCAAGATGTTTTTGATGATCGAGTCGCCAAGGGGTACATGAAAGCCGAGGAGGTGCCACGGGCCGTGGCCATGGCGGAACGCCTTTACGCAGGGGATCGCGCCGTGGGCTACGCTTCCCGAAATGTCGGCCTCTTTGCCATGAACCTCATGTTCGCAGCCTTGGATCAAGGCTGGGACACGCACCCCATGGACGGGTTTGACGTCGAAGGAGTTCAAAAACTTTTCGGGCTGGACCCTAAATATGTGCCGGTCATGCTGCTGGCCATCGGCAAGAAACGCCCCGACGCGGCGCTGCTACCGCGAGGCATGCGCCGCTCATTTGATGAGGTGTTCATTCTTCGCTAGGAGTTTCTTCGGCGCTCCAAAGAGCGACGAAAAAAGCCTCTGCCCCATCAAGGACAGCTACAGCCCGCTTGGAAAGTGTGCTTGACAGCAACGCCCTCATGCCTATACTCAACGCTTTACTCGTGACCGAAAGAGGCGAGGATGAAAATTCGAGTGGACGAAATTCCAGACTCAGGGCGTTTGGTTCACGTTCATTGGACCCAGGATCGTTTAGAACGCCTTCTACCGCCTAACGATCCCCAAGGGTTTTCCTTGGCTCGTCCACTGAACGTGGATCTGGAAATCCACAAGAAGCCTGACCACATCGAGGTCACGGGCACCCTTGAGGGGCAGCTGACCCTGCGGTGCGATCGTTGCCTTGAGGAATACGCTTCGGTTTTGAAGCGCTCCGTGCGGGTGCTCCTTTTCCACGAAGTCCGCGGCCCTAAAGAGGAGGAGGTGGAACTGGAGCCGGATGAGCTGGAGTATGAATTTTTTGATGGGGAAATCATTGAAGTGGACCGCATGATCGCTGAAGAAGTGTTCTTAGAACTTCCCATGCGATGCTTGTGTTCCGAGACCTGTCGAGGATTATGTGCGGGCTGCGGGGCCAACCTCAACAGGGAAACGTGTACGTGTCAAAAAACCAGGGCCTCCTCGCCCTTTGATGTGCTTAAAAGCCTCACATTTTCCAATCCCTGAAGCGATGTCACAAGGAGATACACATCATGGCCGTACCCAAGCGAAGAACTTCCAAATCGAGACGAGACAAACGGCGGAGCCATCTGCACCTGACGGCTCCTTCCCTTACCACATGCCCCCAGTGCCATGAACCCGTCATGCCGCACCGCATCTGCCCCTCATGCGGGTCTTACAAGGGCAGGCCGGTTTTGGTCACGGAAGAAGTCTAGAGCGGGGGCGTTGACCTTTGAATGGCTGGGCCGATGGTCATCGCCGTAGATGCCATGGGGGGGGATGCGGCCCCCGATGCCGTAGTGCGGGGCGCGCTGCAAGCCTCGGCCCGCACCAACGCGCGTATACTTCTCGTTGGTGACGAGAAGCGTCTTCATCGGTGCCTAACCTCCGAGAGGCACTCACCGGCCATCGACGTCCTCCATGCCCCTGAAACCGTGGATATGGGGGACATTGGTCCCTTGGCCCTTCGAAAAAAAAGGCTTTCTTCCCTCTACGTGGCCATGGATCAATTGCAGCGCGGCACCGCTGATGCGGTGGTGAGTGCGGGCAACAGCGCGGCCATCGTGGCCACCGCATCGCACCATCTGGGGCTCATTCCCGGACTCAAACGTCCGGCCCTGGGCGTTCTTTTGCCTTCCTTCGGCCCTGACATCCTGTTAGCCGATGCCGGCGCTCACAGTGAATCCGGAAGCATTCATCTGGCGCAGACGGTTTTCTTGGCGATCTCTTTTTTAAAGCATTCGTGCGGCCGTCCTCATCCCAGCATCGGCATTCTCAACATCGGGCATGAACCCACCAAGGGCCCTCGCGCCATTCAAGGCGCCATGAAGCTCCTTGCCGAGTCTTTCACCCCCGCCCTGCGCTATGTGGAACCTCACACCCTTTTCCACGGCACGGTGGACGGCGTGGTGTGCGACGGTTTTGTGGGCAACGCCTTGGTCAAGCTTTTGGAAGGCGTTTCGGATGCCGCTCGCCAGTGCTTGGGGACTCTCGGAGGCGACAAGCTCGAACCCTCTGCGCACCGAAAAGCCCCTCCGCCCGAACAATGGTTGCACCGACTGGCCTCTAAGGAACTGGGGGCAGCTCCATTGCTGGGTGTGCGCAAGACCGTGCTCATTGCCCATGGGCGCTCTCAGGCCCGGGAAATCGCCAACGCCATACTGGACGCTGTAGGATACGTTCGGCAGGAACTCTACCCGCGCATGGAAAAGGATGGGGAACTTTTGGAGCACCTGGCGGCCGTTCGAAGCCACTACACGCGATGGATGCTTGCAGGACTCAAGGGCCCATGGCGACTCAGCACCAAGAAGCCGGAATCCGATAAAGGAGGACAGCCTTGAATTACTTTTTGACCGACGAGCAGAAGATGATTCAGGAATTGGCCGAACAAATTGCACGGGAAAAAATTCGGCCCATGAGAGCTCAGTTAGACGAGGCCGAAGAGTTCCCCACGGACATTTTAAAGACCCTGGCTCAGTCGGACTTGTTCGGTGTATATATTCCTGAAGAATACGGCGGTCTAGGTGGCGGCATTTTGGAAAACTGCCTGGCCGTCGAGCAACTGGCTCGAGCCTGCATCGGCGTGGCCACTTCCTTTGCCGCCAGCGGCTTGGGAGCATATCCCATATTGCTGTACGGTTCCGAAGCCCAAAAAGCCGCCTACCTTCCGGACATTGCGGCGGGAAAAAGGCTTGCCGCCTTTGCGGTCACCGAATCGGGCGCCGGAAGCGATGTGACGGCCATTCGCACCACGGCGATCAAAGACGGCAATTTTTACGTTTTGAACGGCACCAAGCAGTGGATCACCAATGGCGGAGAAGCAGACATCTACAGTGTGTTGGCGGTGACGGACAAGACCAAGGGGCCTCGAGGGGCCAGCTTTTTCATCGTGGAAAAGGGGGATCCCGGATTTTCTTTTGGAAAGAAAGAAAAAAAACTGGGCATTCGCGCCTCGGCGACGCGGGAACTGGTGTTTCAGGACTGCCGCATTCCCAAGGACCGCCTCATCGGCCGTGAAGGGATGGGGTTCATCATTGCCATGAAAACCTTTGACAAATCCAGACCGGGTATCGGAGCCTTAGGGGTGGGGCTGGCGCAAGGCGCTTTGGATATTGCTGTAGAATATGCACGAAAGCGCATTCAATTCGGCAAACCCATCATCACCTTTCAGGCGATTCAGCACAAGTTGGCGGACATGGCCATCAAAACGGAAGCCGCCCGCGCTTTGATTTATTGCGCGGCGCGCCATCTGGATACGGACCCGCCTGACGCCGGCAAGGTGGCCGCCATGTGCAAGGTGTTCGCCAGCGATACGGCCATGGAAGTGACTACGGAAGCCGTCCAAATCCTTGGAGGCTACGGATACATGCGCGACTACCCCGTGGAAAAGATGTTTCGCGACGCCAAGATTCTTCAGATCTACGAAGGCACCAACGAAATCCAACGAAACATTATCGGCCAGGAACTCAACAAGGAATACGCTCGCTTAAAGGAAAGCTTTATCTAAGGCCTCGAGCACGGCAAGCTGTGAAAGTGGCGCAGACAGCCACATGCCGTCGCGCCGTGCGGCGCTTCTTACTGAAGAGAGACGTGAGCCAGCGGATGGAGCCATGAAAATCGTTGTCTGCATCAAGCAAGTTCCCGATGCCAAGAACGTGCGCATCGACCCGAACACCCACACCTTGGTGCGCCAGGGGGTGGAGTCCATTATCAATCCTTTTGACCTTTTTGCCGTGGAAGCCGCGCTTCGCCTCAAAGACCAACATGGCGCCCATGTCACCGCACTCACCATGGGCCCCCCTCAAGCCGAAGAAGCTCTGCGGGAAGTGCTTTCCCGGGGGGTGGATGATGCGGTGCTGTTGAGTGACCGCGCCTTTGCCGGAGCGGACACCTGGGCGACAGCTACGGTTTTGGCGGCCGCCATTCGCAAAATCCAGGACGTCTCGCTGATTTTTTGCGGCAAACAGGCCATCGACGGGGACACAGCGCAGGTGGGCCCTGAATTGGCCACCTTGTTGGACATGCCTTATGCCACCTTCGTCAAGGGCTTGGAACTTCAAGGCGACGGTCACCTTCACGTGGTGCGCAAGACCGATGAAGGCATCGAGGAATGGCGGCTTCCCTTGCCCGCTTTGCTCACGGTCCTTCGCGATGTGGGCGATCCCAGACTTCCATCGCTGAAGCACAAGATGCGAGCCCGAAAGGCTGTCATTCCCGTGTGGGGCCTTGAGGATGTGGGGCTTTCGGAAGATCGCGTGGGTCTTCGAGGCTCCTTTACGCAGGTGGTGCGCGTGTTCAGTCCGCCGAAACGTTCGGACCGATGGATGCTGGAAGGTTCGGTGGCCGAGCAAGTGGAAAAACTTTACCAGTACCTAAAGGAAGCCAAGGTTCCCGGTCTATGAAAGCGTTGGTCGATTTACAAAAATGCACCGCCTGTGGCGTGTGCCAGGATGTGTGCCCCGTGGGGGCCATCACGGTTTCGGAAACCCATGCCGTGGTGTCCGACGACTGCACCCTGTGCGGCATGTGCGTGGACACCTGTGAGTTTCAGGCTATCACCCTTCCCGAAGTGGGCTCCGGAGCTCCAACCGATGCGGCCTCCTACCGTGGTGTCTGGGCCTTTGCCGAATGGCGGCACGGCCGGGTGCATGCTGTCAGTTACGAGCTCCTCAGCGCGGCGCGGCGCCTTGCCGACAAGAAAGGAGTTTCATGCGCCGCCGTGCTCTTGGGAGAAAACCTGAGGGATCGCGCCTCGGAACTTTTGCGTTACGGGGCCGATGTGGTCTATGTGGTGGACCACCCCGCCTTGCGACACTTTACGGATGAAGCCTACAGCCGATGCCTTGTGGAACTGGTGCGACGCCATAAACCCGAAATTCTTCTCGCCGGCGCCACGTCCATCGGCCGATCCTTCATTCCTCGCGTTGCCGCCATGCTGCAGACGGGGCTCACCGCCGATTGCACCGATTTGGACATCAGCGATGAGGGTTTGCTCCTGCAGACGCGTCCCGCTTTTGGCGGTAATGTCATGGCCACCATCATCTGCCCCTACGGTCGCCCTCAAATGGCCACGGTACGCCCTCGAGTCATGCGCCCTGTGCTGGACCCGCGCAACGGGCGCGTGGAATCGGTCACCTTGCCCGAAGAAGTGTTTCGCACCCGCGTGCAGGTGCTCCAGGTGATTCCCGAAGAGGATACCACGGCGAAACTTTCCGAAGCCGAGGTCATCATTTCCGGTGGGCGCGGCTTGCAGAAGGCGGAAAATTTTCGAATGGTCGAAGAACTGGCGCGGCTTTTCAAAGGAGCCGTCGGGGCATCGCGCAGCGTCGTGGAAGAGGGCTGGGTTCCGGTTTCCCATCAGGTGGGCCAGACGGGCCAGACGGTCTCTCCGACGCTGTACATGGCCATTGGCATCTCGGGCGCCATTCAGCACATTGTGGGCATGCAGGGATCCAAGATCGTCGTGGCCGTGAACAAAGACCCGGAAGCTCCCATCTTTGACGTGGCCTCCTGCGGCGTGGTGGCCGATTTGTTTGAATTCGTGCCGGCGTTTATCGAACGCATTCGACGAGGCGAATCTTAGAAAACTGAAACCGAGCGCGCCTTTGCGGGCTCACGCAGAGGGCCTTGACCTGGGCGAGCTCGGCAGGTTGCATGGCAAAGGGAGGTTCCCATGGCACAGGCCAAAGTGGTTGTGGTCACCGGCGCCAGTCGTGGTATCGGCCGAGCGGTCGCCTTGGCTTTTGCCGAACCCGGCACCACGGTGGTGGTCAATTACCGATCAGGACGTGAGGCTGCGGAAGAAACTGGGCGTGCCATCACGGAGCGAGGCGCCCAGGCAGTTCTCAGCCCCTTTGATGTGGCAGACCCGGAAGCCGTCAAAGCGGCGTTCAAAAACCTTACCGACACTCTGGGCCGCCTGGACGTCCTGGTCAACAATGCCGGCATCACCCGGGACAACATTTTCCCTCGCCTCAAAGAATCCGATTGGGATGAGGTCCTCAACGTGAATCTGAAAGGCGTGTTCTTGTGCTGCCAGGCCGCCATGCGCCCCATGCTCAAACAGCGCTATGGGCGCATCATCAACATCACTTCCGTTGTGGGCTTTACAGGAAACGCCGGCCAGTGCAATTATGCCGCTGCCAAGGCCGGCATCGTGGGTCTGACGCGCTCCCTTGCCCGTGAGGTCGTTTCCCGAAACATCACCGTCAACGCTGTGGCTCCCGGCTACATTGAAACGGAAATGACCCAGGCCCTTGGAGAAGAGGCCCGACAGGCTCTTTTGTCTCAGATTCCTGCGGGGCGCACGGGATCGCCCGAGGAGGTGGCCGCCGCCGTGCGCTTCCTAGCCTCCGACGCTGCAGGATACATCACAGGCCAGGTTCTCCACGTCAACGGCGGCATGTTCATGGGATAAGTAGCTGAGACAACACGCACCAATTTCTTGGCAGACATTGACGAGGGCATCATGGTAGAAGGCGCAAAGCGAAGGGTTGTGGTCACAGGATTGGGACTGGTCACACCTTTGGGGGTCGGCGTGGAACAGAATTGGACCAATGTGATCAACGGCGTTTCAGGCATCGCCCCCATCACCCGGTTTAACACGGAAGGCTTCGCCACGCGCATCGCCGGCGAAGTCAAAGGATTTCAGCCGGAAGAGTTTATCCCCAAAAAAGATTTGCGTAAAATGGACATCTTTCTCACCTACGCCATCGCCGCCGCACAATTGGCCGTTCAAGACGCCTCCCTGACCATCGATCCCTCAGAAAGTCCTCGAGCGGGCGTGGTCATGGGCTGTGGACTGGGAGGCCTCACCACTATTGAAGAATGTCATAAGACCCTCTTGCAGTCTGGGCCTCGTAAGATCAGTCCTTTTTTTATTCCCATGCTCATCGCCAATATGGCTCCGGGACTCATCTCCATTCAGCACGGAGCCAAGGGACCCAATCTGTCCTTTCAGACTGCCTGCGCGGCGGGAACCCATGCCATCGGCCACGCCTTTCACTTGATTCGAGACGGGGCCGCCGACATCATGATCACGGGTGGTGTGGAATCCACCATCACACCCCTTTGTGTGGGCGGTTTCAATGCCATGCGGGCTTTATCCACGCGCAACGACGAACCCGAAAGAGCTTCCCGACCTTTTGACAAGGACCGGGACGGGTTCGTTTTGGGCGAAGGCAGTGCGGTACTCATTTTGGAAGAGGCGGAACGGGCCAGGAAACGAGGAGTGCGCATCTACGCGGAGGTGATCGGATTCGGCGCTTCCGGAGATGCCTACCACATGACGGCGCCGCCGCCCGATGCCGAAGGCGCCGCCCTGTGCATGCGCGCGGCTTTAAACGATGCGGGCATCGACCCTCACGAAGTGGACTACATCAATGCTCACGGCACGTCCACAGATCTTAACGATCGCCTCGAAACCTTGGCCATCAAGACCGTTTTCGGGGATCATGTTAAGAAACTGGCCGTTAGTTCCACCAAGTCCATGACGGGCCATCTGCTAGGGGCCGCTGGAGGCGTGGAAGGGGCCTACACGGTGCTCACCCTCTATCACGACGTCATTCCGCCCACCATCAACTACGAAACGCCCGATCCAGACTGTGACCTGGACTACGTGCCCAACGTCGCCCGCAGAGCTTCGGTGCACGTGGCCCTGTCCAACTCCTTTGGATTCGGCGGAACCAACGGAACCCTGGTTTTCAAAAAATGGACCGAATAGGCCAAGGGCACGCTATGGGTTTGTTGACATGAAAATCATGATCGGCGCCGATCACGCAGGCTTTGAACTTAAGGAACACATCGTGGCCCATTTGCGCCTCAAAGGCCATCACGTGGAGGACATCGGGACCCACAGCTCGGATTCCGTGGACTACCCGGATTACGCCTTTACGGTGGCGCGCGCCGTGGCTCAGGGCATGGTGGATCGAGGCATTCTCCTGTGCGGCAGCGGCATCGGCATGTCGATGGCGGCCAATCGCGTTCCCGGAGTGCGGGCGGTCCTGGCTTCGGAACCCTATGCTGCCAAGATGAGCCGGCGCCACAACGACAGCAATGTATTGTGCCTCGGTGGGCGCTTCATCGGTCCGGATCTGGCTCGGGAAATCGTGGACGTGTGGCTGGCCGAAACCTTTGAAGGGGGCCGTCACTGTCGTCGCTTGGATTTGCTGGACAATCCTTCTTCGTGGAGAAACTTTCGATGAACACGAGCTCACTGGAAAGAACGGACCCGGCCATGGCCAAGGTCCTTCGAGACGAAGAAATACGGCAGCGCACCAAACTGGAACTGATCGCCTCCGAAAACTTCGTCAGCGACGCCGTGCGAATCGCTCAAGGATCCGTCCTGACCAACAAATACGCCGAGGGCTATCCCGGACGGCGCTACTACGGTGGGTGCGAACATGTGGATGTTGCCGAATCCTTGGCGCAAGAAAGGGCCAAGGCCCTTTTTCAATGCCGCTACGCCAACGTGCAGCCCCACTCAGGATCCCAGGCCAACATGGCCGTCTATTTCGCCTTGTTGCAGCCGGGCGACACCATCATGGGTATGGACCTGCGCCAAGGCGGGCATCTCACCCACGGCAGTCCCGTGAGCTTTTCCGGAAGGCTGTTTCGCGTGGTCTCTTACGGGGTGCATCCGGACACGGAAACCATCGACTTCGACCAGATGATACGACTGGCTCAAGAACACCGGCCCAAACTCATTATCGCCGGGGCCAGCGCCTATCCGCGCCTCATTGATTTTGCACGATTTCGCCATATCTGTGACGAAATTGGGGCTTATCTCATGGTGGACATGGCCCACATCGCGGGGCTGGTCGCCGCAGGCCTTCACCCCAACCCGCTCCCCCACGCCCATGCGGTGACCTCCACCACCCACAAGACGCTGCGGGGGCCTCGAGGGGGCCTGATTCTTTCCGACAACCTAGAATTGGGCAAGAAACTAGACAGCCAAATCTTTCCCGGCATTCAAGGTGGCCCGCTCATGCACGTCATCGCCGCCAAAGCCGTCGCCTTTCACGAAGCCTTGCAGCCGGCCTTCAAAGAATACCAGCAGCGCATTGTGGATAATTGCAAAGCCCTGGCCTCGGCCTTGATGAACCTGGGCTACCGCCTGGTTTCCGGAGGCACCGACAACCACCTTATGCTCGTGGACCTGAGAAACAAGGGCATTACGGGAAAGGCGGCCGAAGAGGCGCTGGATCGGGCGGGAATCACGGTGAACAAGAATTCCATTCCTTTTGATCCGCAAAAACCCAACATCGCCAGCGGCATTCGCATCGGCACGGCCGCTGTCACCACGCGCGGCATGGAACCGTCGCACATGCTGCTCATTGCGGATTTTATTCATCAGGCCTTGAACGCCGTGGACAACGAGAGCCGCCTGGCCGAACTCAAAAGGCATGTGGCGGCCTTTTGCCATCAGTTTCCGTTGAACGCCTGGGCAGGCGATGGCGCCCATGACCGGAATGCAGCGCCGGCGGCGGACGTGTCGTCAAAGGCTGGCGCGTGTTTGTAGGAAGCCACAGCGAAAACTCTCCTCGAGGCCTGCGCCACGCCAACGGGCGGCTTTGTGGGAAGGGCTTCTTTGGCCATGCGACGGCCATGCCCGACAAAAAAGGCGATTCGCCATGGTCAAAGGATGGCGCTTGGCCGCGATGGTTCCGCATCCATAGAAACCAATGACGTCATGATGGACCTCATGCCCCAGGACGAACATTTTATGCGGCGAGCCATTCGCCTGGCCCTGAAGGGACGCGGGCACACAAGCCCCAATCCCATCGTCGGGGCCGTGGTGGTTCGGGACGGACGCATCGTGGGCGAAGGTTTTCATCAACAATTGGGGGGGCCTCACGCAGAAGTGCATGCCTTGCGCCGCGCCGGAACCTCGGCGCAAGGGGCTACACTTTACGTCACCTTGGAGCCCTGCAACCATCACGGGCGCACACCACCCTGTACGGAAGCGGTGCTCCATGCGGGCATCACTCGAGTGGTCATCGGCATGGCCGATCCCAATCCCCGAGTGACAGGGGGTGGGGCGGATCGCCTGCGCCAGGCAGGCCTCTCGGTCACGGTGGGGGTGCTGGAGAAGGAATGCCGCGCCCTGAACCAGCCTTTCATCAAGTGGGTCACGACGGGCCGTCCCCATGTAACGCTCAAATGCGCCGCGACCTTGGATGGGCGCACGGCCACGCGCACAGGCGATTCCCGTTGGGTCAGCGGGGAAGATTCGCGTCGGCTCGTCCACAAACTGCGCGCCACCTTGGACGCCGTGCTCGTGGGTATTGGCACAGCCCTGACCGACGATCCGTTACTCACCGCGCGCCTCAGTAGGGCCAAAACCTTTCGACAGCCCCTGCGGGTCGTCCTGGACACTCAGGCACGATTGCCCCTGGCCTCGCAGCTGGTCCAAACGGCTCAACACAGCCCTGTTCTCTTAGCCTGCGGTGAAAGTGCACCAAAGCCTGTCCGCGAGCGCCTGGAAGCTCAAGGCGTTCAGGTGGTTGTGCTGCCGTCGCAAGAATCGGGCGGCGTGGATCTTCAAGTCCTTTTGGAAGAATTGGGGCGGCGTTCCATCACCAGCGTCCTGGTGGAAGGGGGAGCGCGCATTCACGGAGCGTTTCTGGATCACGGACTGGCCGACGATTTCTATTTATTTTTTGCTCCAAAAATTCTGGGCGATGCGTCCGGCGTGCCCATGTTTCAAGGCCAATGCCGACTCGCTCTGCGCGAAGCGGTTCCTCTTTATGCCTGTCAGTCGCGCCGCGTGGGCCAGGACATTTTGATACACGGACGTTTTTCGCCGCACTTGTACTAGGGCATTTCCAACAAGGCTCTCGGAAATCTATTTTGGGCCTAGGAGTTTTTTCCCAGATCGTGTCGTGATGAAGAGAGCCTGTTTGATATAGCCACGTGTTCAAGCCTCGCAAGCTCCCAATCATCGGCGCGCTTTGTGGGGCTCTCAGACAAGAACTCATAAGAAAACGGCTGCGGCGGGTCCGTGGCCACGTTTGAGGTTTTTCGATGTTTACGGGACTTGTGGAGTGCCGAGGAACCGTGCTCCGCTTGGAACGGCATGGCGTGGATGCCCGTATGATCCTTCGGTCGGAATCGGTTTTTTCCCACACGAGCCTTGGCGAAAGCGTGGCCGTGGACGGCGTATGCCTCACTGTGGTGTTTTTCGATGGCGCCGTCTTTGCCGTGGATATTTCCGCGGAAACCCTATCGAAAACCACTCTGGGAAGCAAGAACCCCGGGGCTATGGTCAATTTGGAACGGGCTTTGCGGCTTGGCGATCGGCTAGGAGGACACCTCGTGCAAGGCCATGTGGACGCCGTGGGCACGCTCAGCCAAAAGAGAATGGCGGGGCGTTCCTGGCGTTTTTATTTCACCGTTCCGGAAGAACTTTCTCCGTTTATCGTCCCTAAGGGGTCCATTGCCGTCAACGGTGTCAGTCTCACCGTGAACGGGTGCGCCTTGGGGCGCTTTGATGTGAATGTCATTCCACACACCGCCGAAGTCACCACGCTGGGCATGCTCTCTCCGGGCGATCCTGTGAATATCGAAACGGACATCATCGCTAAATACGTGTACAACATGTTGCGGGCGTGGAAGGCGGCGCCCTCGGATAACCCAAAGGTGCGAGCGGCAGGAGTCGACGAGGATTTTCTCAAACGCCACGGCTTTCTTTGAAACAACCCGTCTTGAGTCTCCACGGGCACCATGTTATAGGTCACGCGTTCCGGCGCCCGGTGCTGTCGAGTGCCTTTCCTGAGGGGTGAAAAACCACGGATCCCCTCGATTCCTTGTGTGAAGGGAGTTTTGTCATGCCGCTGGCAACCATTCCTGAAGCCCTGGAAGATATTCGTCAGGGCAAGATGGTTATTCTGGTCGACGATGAAGACCGTGAAAACGAAGGCGATCTGTGCATTGCCGCCGAAAAGGTGACTCCGGAAGCCATCAATTTCATGGCCAAATACGGCCGAGGGCTCATCTGCCTCGCCCTCACTCCAGAATGGGTGGATCGACTGCAACTGCCCATGATGGTGCAGAACAATAAATCGCCTTTTGGAACCGCCTTTACCGTTTCCATTGAAGCCCGCACCGGGGTCACCACGGGGATCAGTGCGGCCGATCGAGCCCACACCATTTTGACGGCCGTGGCCGATGACGCTCGCCCGGAAGATCTGGTCAGCCCCGGCCATGTGTTCCCTCTGCGGGCGAAAAAGGGTGGCGTTCTGGTGCGCACGGGCCAAACGGAAGGTTCCGTGGATCTGGCGAGGCTTGCTGGCTTAAAACCGGCGGGCGTGATCTGCGAAATCATGAAGGACGACGGCACCATGGCCCGCATGCCAGACCTGGAAAAATTCGCCGCCGAACACGACCTCAAGATCGTCACCATCGCCGACCTCATCGAATACCGCATGCGCACCGAAAGTTTCGTGCAGCGTGCTGCGGAAGCCCAATTGCCCAGCAAGTATGGCCAAGACTTTCGCGTGATCGTCTACACCAATACCATCGACGAATTCGTTCACCTGGCTTTGGTCAAAGGATCCTTTGGGCCTGACGACGAGGTGCTTGTCCGCGTCCACTCCGAATGCCTCACCGGCGATGTGCTCGGATCTTTGCGATGCGATTGCGGCGATCAGCTGCACGCGGCCATGAAGCAAATCGATCGGGAAGGTCGCGGTGTGCTGCTGTACATGAGAAACCATGAAGGGCGAGGCATCGGGCTCGTGAACAAGATCAAGGCCTACGCCCTTCAGGAACAGGGCTATGATACTGTGGAAGCCAACGAAGCCTTGGGGTTCAAGGCGGATCTTCGAGACTACGGAATCGGCGCGCAGATTCTCGTGGACCTGGGCGTGCGCAAGATGCGCCTCATGACCAATAACCCCAAGAAAATCGTCGGCCTTCAGGGCTACGGTATCACGGTCACCGACAGGGTGCCCATCGAAGTCGAACCCAACGCATGCAACGTCCATTACCTGAAAACCAAATGCAAAAAAATGGGACACGTGCTCCAGTGGTTCACGCCAGAAGGGGTCCAAAATGAAAGTGCATGAAGGAGAACTGCGCTCCGAAGGATTGTCGTTTGGCATCGTGGTCAGCCGCTTCAACGATTTCATCTGCGAACGTCTTTTAGGCGGAGCTCTGGATGCCTTGAAGAGGACGGGAGCCAGCGAGGAGCAGATCGAAGTCTTTCGAGTGCCCGGAGCGTATGAGATTCCGCTGGCCGCAAAGAAGCTGGCCTGCAGCGGCCGATTTGATGCCGTCATCTGTCTGGGGGCCGTTATTCGCGGCGCGACACCCCATTTCGACTATGTGGCCAATGAAGTGGCCAAGGGCATCGCCACGGTAAGCCTGGAAACCTCGGTGCCGGTCACCTTTGGAGTCCTCACCACGGACACCCTAGAACAGGCCATTGAAAGGGCAGGTTCCAAGGCCGGCAACAAGGGCTTTGATGCGGCCATGGCCGCGGTGGAAATGGCCAATTTAATGAAAAGCATGTAAAAGGCCTTATGGGAACACGTCGTCAAGCCCGAGAAATGGCGCTTCAGGTGCTCTACCAGATGGACCTCAACTGCATGGCTCCGGATCGGGCCTTTGAGTTGGTCTGTGCCTGCCTTGAACCACCTCAGGAACCCAGAGCTTTTGCCAAGCTTCTGGTGGACGGGGTCAAGGCCCATCAGCCTGATATCGACCGGCACCTGGCAGCCGCTTCCGAACATTGGCGGGTCGATCGCATGTCGCCGGTAGACCGAAACATTTTGCGTATCGCCCTTTACGAAATGCTGTATCAGGACGACATTCCACCGCGCGTGTCCATCAACGAAGCCATTGAACTGGCCAAGCGCTTTGGCTCCCAGGATTCCAGCGCTTTCGTCAACGGGATCCTGGATAAAATTTACCATGAAAGTACGGCCTTTGGGGACTGCGCCACCGACGGTTGAGCGGCACCAGAGGCCTTAACGGACCGTCCTGTGGGGCACGTGCCGCACGAACCTCGTCAAGGAACGGCCTTCACCTGTTCGAAAGGGTCACACCGTTGTTTGCGGGCTGGAGCGCTGCACGCCGCATCAACGCCAAGGACCATTTCTCTGCGCCCTTGGTCCTTCGTCTGGACGACCACGATGGGTTGTCAGTGCTGGTGTGACGTATTAAAAGGGCTGTGCAGTGCCCAAATGCTATTCTGTTCCATGGTGCAGGGAGGATAAACCCGTGAAGATTGCAGTCAGCGGCAAGGGTGGAGTGGGCAAGACAACGCTTTCAGCGTTTCTGGCACGTTGGTTTGCCGAACAAGGCACATCGGTCCTGGCCATCGATGCCGACCCCGACGCCAACCTGGGCCATGCCTTGGGCGTGGCTGATGCGGCGGCCATCACCCCCCTGTCTCAAATGAAAGCCTTGATCGCCGAACGGACCGAATCCGTGCCCGGAAGTTTTGGCGGCTTTTTCAAGATGAACCCAAAGGTGGATGACCTGCCAGAGAAGATCGCGGTCCCGTGCGCCCCCGGCCTTCGTCTCATGGTTATGGGTGGTGTCAAGAAAGGGGGCACGGGCTGCGTGTGCCCGGAGAGCGTGCTTTTGAAAAACCTCGTGCATCACTTAATCCTCAGGCGGGACGAAGTGGTCATCATGGACATGGAAGCCGGCATCGAACATCTGGGCCGCGGCACGTCCAAAGCCGTTCATGCCTTGATCATTGTGGTGGAACCGGGGCGACGCAGCATCGAAACGGCCTTGAAGATCCAACAGCTCGCCGCCGATATCGGCATTGCCAACATGACCGTGGTGGGCAATAAGATTCGAAACGAGAAAGACCGGGCTTTTTTGCAAAGCAGCTTGAACGGATTGTCGTTTCTGGGCTTTATTCCCTTTGATGAAGGCCTCATTGAGGCGGACTGCGCGGGGGTTTTTGCGGACCACATCGATGAAGCCACGCAAAAGGCCTTGGAAGCCATCGCCGAAAATCTCCGTCGGCTTCAACCCAAGTCCGAATAAAACCGTGTGACCATGATCGACGTCCAAAGTCTTATCGATCACCGAAACATTCACGTGGATAAGGTGGGGGTGAAAAACATACGCTATCCCCTCACCGTCATGGACAAGAAAAACGGGGTGCAGCACACCGTGGCCAGCATCAACATGTATGTCAATCTGCCACGGGAATTCAAGGGCACCCACATGAGCCGCTTTGTGGAAATCCTCAACGAGTTCTACGGTCATCTGGACATTCGTGAGTTTTCCAAGATTCTGGAAGCCATGCAATCCCGCCTCAACGCGCAGTCGGCTCACTTGGAAATCAGTTTTCCCTATTTCATCGAGAAATTGTCCCCTGTCACGGGCACCTCGGGGCTCATGGAGTATTTGTGTCGCGTGAGCGGGTCCTTGAACAACCAGAATGGCTTTGACCTGGTGGTAGAGGTGAATGTGCCCATTACCACAGTGTGCCCGTGTTCGCGCGAAATCTCAGAACACGGCGCCCATAACCAAAGGGGCATGGCTCGACTTGCCGTTCGTTTCAAGAAGTTTATATGGATCGAAGATCTCATTCGCATCGTAGAAGAAGCGGCATCTTGCGAAGTCTATTCCCTGCTCAAAAGGCCGGACGAGAAATTCGTCACGGAAAAGGGTTATGATAACCCCAAATTCGTGGAAGATGTGGTGCGGGATGTGGCCTATCGGCTGAAAAAAAATCCCCACATTCTTTGGTTTCAGGTGGATGTGGAAAACTTTGAATCCATTCACAACCACAGCGCTTATGCCTTTATCGAACGCGCTTTGTAAGGCGCCGTTCAGCCCATGAGGATACTGCTCCCATGGAAGACGCCATGGCGGCCTTTGAAACGGTGTGCCGCGCTTTTGCTGACCCCACCTTTTACCCTCACCCAGTGACCTCCGTTCATAGAATCGATACCCACATTTCGGCCGTCTTTCTCACGGGCCTTTGGGTCTACAAGCTGAAAAAACCTGTCAATTTCGGTTTTCTCGACTTCAGCCGTCTGGAGCTTCGTTGTCATTATTGTCACCGCGAAGTCCTGCTTAATCAACGATTTAGCCGAGGCGTTTATGCCAAGGTGGTAACCATTCGACGAGGCCCTTTCGGCACCCTGTCCTTGGACGGGCCCGGATCATTGGTGGAATGCGCTGTGGTCATGCGCCAGCTTCCTTTGCACCTAAGCCTTGAAGCCCTCTTGGCTCAAGGCACCTTGAAAGCCGAACATTGGCAAAAGCTCGGAGAGCGGCTGGCCGATCTCTACGCCCAAGCCGAAAGAAACGATGAAATTCGCCACTTCGGCACCCTCTCCGTGATTTCACAAAACGTCTTGGAAAATTTTGACCAGACCGCGCCTTTTGTAGGCGACCTTTTGGATGCGGAAAAGTGGCATCTCATTTACAATGTGAACGACGCCTTCGTGGAAAGCCATAGCGACCTGTTCGATACTCGGCTCAAAGAAGACCGCATCTGCGACGGTCATGGTGACTTGCGATCGGATCACATCTATTTCGCGGACGACGGCATTCAGATCATCGATGCCATCGAATTCAACGACCGATTTCGTTTCGGCGATGTGGCCGCCGACCTGGCGTTTCTTCACATGGATCTGGATCATCGAGGCGCCTTTTCCCAGAGCCTTATGGTGCTTCACGCCTATGCGCGCCGGGCTCACGACCCTTCCTTGTACCGTGTTTTGGATTTTTATGCGTGCTATCGAGCCATGGTGAGGGTGAAAGTGTCCTGCCTGAGGTTTCGGGAACTGGTGGAAGACGAAGGCCGAGATTTTCAGGATGCGGAAGCGACGGCCAGCCGACATGACGCGGCCAGATTCCTCGATCTCGCTTACATCTACGCGGCCACCATGACCCGCCCCACGCTGTACGTGTTTTGCGGCTTGCCGGCATCCGGAAAATCGTTCCATGCGCGACGTCTGGCCGAAGCATTTCAACTTTCTTATGTGGCGTCAGATGTTTTACGGCGGGAGCTGTTTCGGGAATTCCAGGAGGACTTACCGGAAAAGACGGCTTACGGCGCCGGTCTTTACCATAAGGATCGGCGCCGCGTGGTCTACGCCCATCTTCTCAACCGAGCCCACGAGCAGCTCAAGCACAGGCGCTCCGTGATCCTGGACGCCACGTTCAGCGAGCGCAAGTGGAGGGAAGAAGCCCTGCGATTGGCTCGGGACCAGGACGCCAACGTCATCTTGGTGGAATGCCGATGTTCTGAAAACACTTTAGCACGTCGCCTGGCCACACGCGATCACATGCCGGGCCTTTCTGACGCTCGAATCCACCATCTTCCTCATTTTATTCAAGAATTCGAGCCTCTGACCGAACCCGTACCTTCCCACAGCCATCTGGTGTGCGATACGGAGGGCAACCCGAACGACGTCTTTTATCAGCTTCTGTCCGATCTCTATGCCTTTCAATGCGCCCAATCCCGAATCCGCCTGGCGCAGTGACCCCCATTCCATTCACCCCGTACAGACACCCTATGCTGTGCAACCATTCCGAACGCGCCGTTGGATCCGTTCATCTTCAACCCGGTGAAGCCGAAGCGCGCCACCGCGATGCGGCGCGCGCCGTCTCGTCTACCGATCACAGCTTGGGCATGGTGCCGAACCGCCTTCGTCAGAAGAAGCGGGGGCCGAGCCGTTCTCGTCCTTTCCGAATTTCTTGACGATTTCGGCAATTTCTTTCAACCGGTCGTCGGCTCGACGAAAGATGGTCCCTTCCGGATACGTGCCGTCGGGCTGGAGTTCGCCGGCCGCCACACCGGTCAGAATCTCGATGCCCTCCTCGATACGGCTCACGGGCCAAATGTGGAACTTGCCTTCCTTCACCGCATCCAATACCGCTTGCTTGAGCATAAGATTGCGTACGTTCTTCTCGGGAATGATCACCCCTTGGTCACCGGTCAGGCCCTTATGGGCACAAATGTCAAAGAAGGCTTCGATTTTTTGGGTCACGCCCCCCACCGGCTGGATCTCCCCCTTTTGGCTGACCGAGCCCGTCACCGCGATGCCCTGCTTGATGGGCACGCCGGAAAGAGCGCTCAGAATGGCATAGAGTTCCGTGCTGGAGGCGCTGTCCCCTTCCACCATGCCGTAGCTTTGTTCAAAACAAAGGGTGGCGGTGAGGGAAATGGGCTTGTTGTGCGCGAATCGCTCCTTGAGGAAACTCGCTAGGATCATCACACCTTTGGTGTGAATATTCCCGCTGAGCTTGGATTCTCGTTCGATGGCCACCACGCCCTCTCGGCCCACCGACACCGTGGCCGTGATACGGTTGGGCTTGCCGAACTCGTGGTCTCCGGTCATCAGAACGGAAAGCCCGTTGACCTGGCCCACCTTGGCTCCCGTGGTCTCCACCCAGAAAATGTCTTTCTTAACCAGTTCCTTGACCCGCTCCTCAATGAGGTTGGCCCGATAGATGCGCTTTTGCACGGCCTGATGCACATGCTCTCGGCTAATGAATTCGGCCTTGTCCAAAGCGGCAAAGTAATTGGCTTCTCGAAGCAGGTCGCTGATATCGCCCAGCTCCAGGCTCAGCTTTTCCCGATCTCCCGTCACCTCCATGCTGTATTCCAACACGCGGGCCACACCCGTGCGGTCCAAATGGCGAATCTTGTTTTCCTCGCAAAACCGACTGATCATGCGAGCACACTGAAAGACGGTGTCTTCCTTACGGTCCATTTGGTCGTCCAGGTGGGCCTTGACCTTGAACAGCTTCTGGAATCGGTCATCGTAAATGTACATCAGGTGATAGAGGTAGGGATCGCCCGTGAGCACGATCTTCACATCCATGGGAATGGGTTCCGGGCGGATGGTGCGCGTGCTGAAAATGCCATACAATTCCCCAAGATCCTCGATCTTGATGACGCCGTCGCGCAGCGCCCGCTTGATAGCTTCCCAGGAAAGGTACCACTTCAAAAGGTCCAAGGCCTTCATGACCAGGTAGCCGCCATTGGCACGGTGCAGCGCTCCCGGTTTGATCATGGTAAAATCTGTAAACAGGGCGCCGAACCAGGCCTGACGCTCGATGCTTCCAAAGAGGTTAGGGTACGCCGGATTCGATTCAATGACCACCGGAGCCCCTTGAGTTTCGGAGTTGTCAATGAGCACGTTGACATCGTAGCGGCGCATGGCCGCTTCTCGAGGCGGCATGGGGAAAGGTCCCATCTGCTGCTGGCCTTCTGGCTTTTTCTTGAATTCCTCAATGTTTTCCAGAACGTCTTCTTGAACCGCCTTCAAATACTCCAGCACTTGCGGTTCATCCTCATATTTTTCCAGGTAGTGCTCAAGGAGTTGGCCGACCACAAACATGGCGATTTCGCTGTCGAGTTTGGCCTGCTTTTCCTTGAATTCGGCCTCGGCCTGGCGAATGCGCTTGATGGCCGCCTTCATCTTTTCCTGAAGCTCATCGCTTTTTTCCCGCAACGCCTTCTTTTCCTCGTCGCTGAGCTCACTGAGCTCCTCCTGGCTCATGGGTTGGCCTTCTTTGTTGGCCGGAATGATCACCATGCCTACTTGAGAAAACTGCAAAATGAAGCCTTCATTGCGAGCTATCTCAGACAGCTCGTCAATGATCTGCCTTCGACGCCGCTCAAAGCCCTGATGCACCTCCGCTTCCTTGGCACGATAGTCGTCGCTGTCAAACACCTCGGGAATCTTGGCCTGAAGCGTTTGAATAAATGATTCCATGTCCTTTTTGAGTTCCTTGCCGCGGCCGGGCGACAAGCGAAGACTTTTGGGCTCATCGGGTTGCTTGAAGTTGTAGACGTAACACCAATCGGGCGGAGTCGGTTCCTTTTTGGCCTGCTCTTCCAAAAAGGTGCGGGCGATGTAGGTGAGCCCTGCTTTGGCGGGGCCGGCAATGAAGATGTTGTAGCCCTTTTCCTTCATTCCCATACCAAACTTGATGGCGTCGATGGCCCGCTCCTGGCCTACAACACCCTCTTCCAGTGGGGTGAGAACCCCCGTGTGTTCAAAAGGAAAAGCGTTCGAATCCACGCTTGCTCGAAGCTCTTCCACCGTCAATTCCCTGAAACGTGTGGTCATGTCCTCTCCTCCGCATCCTTACAAAGGGTTTGCTGCTGCTCCACCCTGCGCGCCTTCAGCCGAGAACTTCCAAACGGCATTTTTTACCCACGCTGCTCGCTGCAAGCTGCACCACCGTCCTCAATGCCTCTATGGTCTTGCCGCTTCTGCCGATCACCTTCCCCATATCCTCCGGAGCCACGGACAGTTCAAAGAGCACTGCGTCACCGCTGGCTTTTTCTTCCAGAACCACCTTGTCCGGATGATCCACCAAAGCTTTTGCAAGATAATACACAAGTTCTCGCATGTCTTCTCCACCCCGATGCGTCATGGCGATGTACCTTTCAGTTTTTCCAGAACAGAATGCACTTTATCCGTTGGCGTGCTCACCCGATCACGGCGATCGTCGATCTTGATCTGCGTCAGGACCCTTTGCACGCCCCTTTGAAAACAACTTTCGTGCATAGCTCGAACGGTTTCCAGGATCTTGTCCAAATCTCCATAGATGATGGTTCCCATGGCTGTCAATTCGTAAGGAAGGCCGCTCGCCCGCAAAATCGCCACCGCGCTGGCCACTTCATCGCTCAGGCTCGTCTTTGCCGTACCCAACGGAACCACACTGACTTCCACAATGGCCATGCCGCCCTCCTGTGTTCACGGTATTGGCTCATGTCATCTTGAGGAGCGATGCACGCCGCACCACACCATCGCCCCTCCCACGGTGCTAAGGCAGAAATCATCCCCGAAAACCTAGACGGATCTCGAAAAGCTATCCCCAAACACATCTAAACGACCCATGTGCCGGGAAGGACTTTGTCCAGATTGACCAAGGTTTTCAGAAGATGCTCCCTGGTGTGAGGTTCCACCGTTAGTAGGGGTCTTCGTCCTTTGCGCATCAGGGTTTCAAAGAGATACGCAAAATCGATCGTCCCCATGCCTACGGGTAGATGGGCGTCCCGAGTTCCGTCGTTGTCGTGCAAATGCACTTCCATGAGGTGCCCGCTCAAAACCTCCAACCATTCCCTGAGGCTCGTTCGCGAAAACGCGTGCTGATGCCCCACATCTAAACAGAATCCGAAAACCGGCGAATCAAGCCGTGAAAAGATTTCTTCGTGAAGGGACGGATCTTCTTCCCAAACATTTTCCAGGCACAAACGCACATTCTGCCGTTGCGCGCGATTCACCAAAGGCTCCCACAACGCCAAAGCTCTTTGAATCCACGCCCCCCTTTGTTCCCGATGGTGGCGAGGATCATAGCCCGTGTGGCAAACAATCTGTATGGGTTGCACTCGAGCCGCCACATCAAACATCTGATGCCACCGTAGAAGGCTCACCTGGCGAATTAGGGCGTCGCAGCTTCCGGCACACAACTCCCAGAAAGGGCCGTGAAGCGTCAATCGACACCCCCAGGATTTCAGCAAAGCCACAGTGCCGTCTAGGGCCTTCCAATCCAAACGGTCCAGATCTTCTCCCGTAAAACCCAGTTCCAGATGAAACCGCTCCTCGCGAATGACATCCAGATACTTGGGCACCATGGTCCACGGCATGTTCACGTGCACCTGACGAACACTTTGAGGCGTCTGCGTGCCGAAAAACCGGCCCATGACTCCTTTTCCTTTCTTGCAGCCAATGCCAGCATGAAAAATGAATTTAGGCCCAAAGTTCAACCTTTATGGCCTGGAAGTGAGGTGAAGCAATGCCCTTGGGCTTTTTGTGGACCACCGAAGCCGCGGGTTTCGACCCTCCTAAAAGACGGGCGTTAACACCTCTGGTCGCGGCTTTCGCCGCTCCTAAAGCGTTGGTATCCTTGAAAGCTTTCTCGCCGAAACCCACGTTTCGCACTTCCACCTCTTTTCGGACCGGCAGGAGCCGGTCCCTTCGTCTGCTTGATGCATCATGCTTTTGCAGGATGGCGTTCCCTGCTCGCACCTTGTGCTTGCCGAGCCCACGAAAAACGTTTTTAATGAAGGGCGTCGTACCTCAACGCCCTCTCCTTCTGAACTCTATCTTACGGCACGGAGCGTGAACTATGAAAATTCAATCGTACAAGGATATTCCGGGCACCTTTTTTGACAACGAGGCCGCTCGAGGCGTCACGGGCCGCGTCCTCATTGGATCACGGGACGGCGCCCAGCGCTTTTGCATGCGCCTCTTCGAAATCCGTCCCGGCGGCCACACGCCTCGGCACTCCCACGACTGGGAACACGAGATTTTCATCCACGAAGGCCACGGCTCCGCCTACAAGGACGGCCGGTGGGTGCCCATCACTCAGGGCGACGCCCTCTTTATTCCTCCCAACGAAGAACACCAAATCAAGAACACTTCCGACAAGCCCCTGCGCTTCATCTGCCTTATCCCCTCAGGTCCTCCGGAACTCTAGGGCCCTCGGATGTTTGAAACGATTAACTTTTGTTCACATGGAAAATCTGCTAGTATAAGAACGTGTTTCCATTCGTGGCCGTCGATGCTCGTTTTCTTCCGCTCAAGCCTCAGAAACTCATCCCGCTCCTCCTCTTCAACGGATGGCATGCGGATGGAAGGCATGCAAAGGCATTCCAAGATGGACCACATTGACAAAAAACGGAGGCTTTCATGAGTCGACTGTTATGGCAACCTAGCGAGGAACGCATCCGCGGCACGAACATGTTTCATTTTTTGCAACATGTGAACGAAAAGCACGGTAAGGCATTTCGCACCTATGACGACTTGTACCGGTGGTCCATTGACCACATTCCCACCTTCTGGGCGACGCTGTGGGACTATGCAGACTTTTGCGTCCATCGCGGCTACGATCAGGTGGTGGACGACGTGCACAAGATGCCGGGAGCCCGCTGGTTTGAGGGAGCGCAGCTCAATTTTGCCGAAAACCTGCTGCGCTACCGGGACGATCGCATCGCGCTGAGTTTCAAAGGCGAAGGACGGCCTACGGTGCACACGACCTATGCGGAGCTCTACGATCGCGTGGCTCGGTTGGCCGCATCCTTAAGGGCCATGGGGATTCAGCCCGGGGATCGCATCGCAGGCTTTGTGCCCAACATGACGGAGACGGTGGTGGCCATGTTGGCCGCCACCAGTGTGGGTGCCGTGTGGTCCTCCTGCTCTCCCGATTTTGGCATTAAGGGCGTTTTGGACCGGTTCGGGCAGATTCAGCCTCGAGTGCTCTTCACGGCCGATGGATACCAGTACAACGGCAAGACTTTTGACTCGCTGGAACGCATCAGCGAAATCCTCAAGGAACTTCCCACCATCGAAAAGGTTGTGATCATGCCCTACATGCACGCCGAACCCGATCCAGGGCGCGTGCGCAACGGCATTCTGCTTGAGGACTTCATGGCCAAGGAATCGGGCCTCGACGTGGATTTTCAGCAGGTCCCCGCGAATCATCCCCTCTACATCCTATACTCGTCGGGCACCACGGGCATTCCCAAATGCATCGTGCACGGCACCGTGGGCACCCTCATTCAACATTACAAGGAACTCAAACTCCATACGGACGTCACCCGAGATGACACCATTTTCTATTTTACGACCTGCGGGTGGATGATGTGGAACTGGCTGGTGAGCTCTCTCATGCTGGGCGCTCGCGTGCTCCTTTACGACGGCTCGCCCTTTTACCCCCACCCTGGAGCCATGTGGCAAATGGCTCAGGATGAGAAAATCACCATCTTCGGCACCAGCGCCAAGTACTTGGCGGCGGTGGAAAAGGCCGGCGTCAAACCCAGGGAATCCTACGACTTAAGCCCGCTCAAGGCCGTTTTGTCCACGGGTTCGCCTTTGGCCATTGAAAGTTTTGAGTACGTTTACCGGGACATCAAGTCGGATCTGTGCCTGTCATCCATTTCCGGAGGCACGGACATCATTTCCTGCTTTGCACTGGGCAACCCCATGGGGCCGGTCTACGCCGGGGAACTGCAGTGTCGGGGCCTGGGCATGAAGGTGGAAGCGTGGAATGAAGACGGAAAACCGGTCATCGGGGAAAAGGGCGAACTGGTTTGCACGGCGGCGGCGCCTTCCATGCCCATCTATTTCTGGAACGACCCCGATGGGCAAAAATACCGGGATGCGTATTTTTCCGTATTTCCCGGCGTGTGGCACCACGGTGATTTCATTGAAATTACGGAACACGGCGGGGTGATCATCTACGGCCGCTCCGATGCCACCCTTAATCCGGGCGGTGTGCGCATCGGCACGGCAGAGATCTATCGGCAGGTGGAAACCCTTCCCGAGATTTTGGACAGCCTTGTGGTGGGGCAGGACTGGGACAATGACGTGCGCGTGATTCTGTTCGTGAAACTCCGCGACGGATGTGTTCTGGATGAAGCCTTGATCCAACGCATCAAGACCGCTATTCGCACCAACACGACACCGCGGCATGTACCGTCCAAAATCATTGCGGTGCCGGACATTCCGTACACCATCAGCGGCAAAAAAGTGGAGCTGGCGGTGCGCAAGGTCATTCACAATGAAGAAGTGAAAAACAAAGACGCCTTGGCCAACCCCGAAGCGCTGGAATATTATAAGAACCTTCCGGAACTGGCCTACTGAGATACGCCAACATCCCGTGGGGCCACATTGGCCCCGCCCACGGAACACCCCTTCGCCAAGGAGCGGCACGGGCAGCAACTCTCATCGCCCCGTGCGCGCTCCTTCAAGAGCCGCAAAACACATGGCCACGTTCGAACACGAGGCTCGGCTAAGGCACCTTGAAAAAAACCCTTTTTGACCCACCTCGCTACGCCGTGGTGTTGTCGGAACCTCCTTGAAGCATAGCCAGAGCCATGGCTTTCTCTTCCTGAAAACGTCGCAAGAGCGCGTCCCGCAGGCTTCCCCAGTGAAGGTGCCCCACCTGGCCTCGATCCCGATACACGGACTGAATGAGGGCCGATTCGTTGAGCGCCACCTCTCGCCCCCCCTGTCGGCTCAGGGCTCTTATGAACATGTCCGCCGCTCGACCGGGCCCGTGCTGCACGGCTGCGCTCCACAACACCTCCTGAACCGCCCGCGAGGCCGTGTTCACATCCACGCCGGTGGCGTCTTGGATGGCGCGCCGAGCGGGTTCGTAATGGGTTTCTCGAACAAAGGCGTGCTGCAACGCGGCAAACCGTTTCGGATCTTCCCTGGCAATGGCTTTCCAAACTCGAGGCATGGCCCCCTGTGAGCTTCCCGTATTGGCAGGTCCGGCCGCCCGAAGCCGCTGGGCCCACCGAGGCTCATGATCGGCGAGAAAATCTAGAAACCGCGCCATGGTGCCCGGTCTCGAGGCAATCTGGTATAAGCCATAGGATGTGCCGCCGCCGGGATCGTAACCTACGGCGTCCACGCCTGCACGGCCCGATTCAAAGCGGGCCGACAAGAAGCCGAGGCCTTCCGGAACCGATGAGGCGGCTCCGTCTTCCACCACGGCACCGCTCCCCGAATCGGCACCATTGTCGGCGACCAAACCGAGGGATGTTCCGTGCTGAAGGGCAGAACCCATGGGCGCCATGGCTTTCCATGCCGCGGAGCCAGATCCCATGGCCGCCGCCTTGATGTAGGCCGCCGTGATCATAGCTTGCCGACTGCCGGAATCCGCGTTTTGGAGATTCTCGCGAAGTCGCTGAAGGCTCTCGTTCTCCGCCGGCATGCGCGCCAGGGTCATCTCTGCTTCCACCGGCTGCATGGAACTCGGCGGCATTTCCACTTCACTACGAAGTGCATTTTCAAAAAGCCGCTGCCCCATGGCTCGAACGAGGGTGAAAGTTTGACCTGGCGATACCGCCGTCGGCGGCGTCGGTCTGGGTATCGTCTTTCGAATGAAGCTCACACCCATGAGGCTTTCCTCCTGTGCGGCACCTTTTTCCACCCCTTCCGGCGCCGACCTCCTTCTTGGCCGTTCCGCAAGATCTCCCTCCTTTTTCCAGACGCAGGGTCATGCTCGAAAAGGCTTTGTGCTCGGCAACCGTGGGCGTCTCGCATTCCCTTTAAGGAACCGCGCCCTTTCGTCCTACACCTTCACCAACGTCCCTTAAGGCTTTTGGTGAAGATTCCGTGAGCCGGCGGAAGGCTCACGGACACCCATGCGTGTTTTTTGACTTAGCAAACTTTAGACCCATTGCGAACTCCTTGCGTGGCTTTTCCACCGCCTCTCCTAGATTGGCGGGCACACCGCGAATCCGTATCGCACCGCGCAACGCCCTACAGCCCGCGCCAGGTGAAGACCAAACCATGACGGCGCCAATCGGCCACGGCATTGCCATGGGTCGCCATGTTGTCAGACTTTTGACGAAATGGCTGTCAGGATAGTGTGGGCTTGAGCCCCTCAGCCAACGCCTTTTCGATGGCCTCCGGACTGGCCACACCCAGGGACAGAGCGGCTTCTCGAACGGTGATCCCGTCGTCGTAAGCCTTTTGAGCTACCTGCGCGGCCCTGTCGTAGCCCACCAGAGGAACCAGATAGGTGGCCAGGGCCAGGCTCTGTTCCACATAGGCGGCGCACCGCGCCCGATGCGCCTCGATGCCCCGCACGCATTTTTCCGCCAGCACACGGGCGCTTCGCCCAATAAGCTCGATGGATTCCAAAAGGGTGTCGGCCAGGAGCGGCAGCATCATGTGGAGTTCCAAAAGGCCCGCCTGTCCGGCCAGGGTGAGGGTCGTATCGTTTCCCAAGACTCGGGCGGCAGCTTGCAGCACGGCTTCCAAAATGACGGGATTGACCTTGCCGGGCATCATGGACGATCCCGGCTGCAGGGCGGGAAGCTGAATTTCTCCAAGACCGCATCTCGGCCCGGATGCCAGCCAACGCAGATCGTTGGCGATTTTCCACAGGCTGACGGCGGCGGTTTTCAAAGCCCCACCGGTTTCCACCACGGCATCCTGGGCACTTTGGGCTTCAAAATGGTTTTCCGCCTCTCGAAACCTCAAACCCGTCTCCTCGTGGATGCGATCCAGCACTTCCCGGACAAAATCCGGCGGCACACCGACACCGGTTCCCACGGCCGTCCCGCCCAGGGCCACCTCGCACAGACGCGGTTCGACCGCACCAAGCCGCTGCGCAGCCAAGGCTATTTGTCGAGCGTACCCGGAAAATTCCTGCCCCAGAGTGACCGGTAGAGCGTCTTGAGCATGGGTGCGGCCGATCTTGAGCACATCGGCAAAGGCGTCAGCCTTTTCTCGAAGTGCCTCTTCAAGGAGGCTCAGGGCCGGCAACGTCGTTTCTTGTAGAAGGCGCCAGGCGGCAATGTGCAAAGCCGTGGGAATCACATCGTTGCTGGACTGCGCCATATTGACGTGGTCGTTGGGGTGGACGGGATGCTTTCCGCCGCGGCGCCCGGTGAGGATTTCGTTGGCGCGCCCCGCCAGGACCTCGTTCATGTTCATGTTCGTGGAAGTTCCCGAGCCCGTCTGGAACACATCCACGGGGAATTGGTCCCAGTGCTTTCCCGCGCGGACTTCCCCAGCGGCCTGAATGATAGCGTCCGCAACGACCGAATCCAGCCTGCCGTGGGCCGCATGAACCTCCGCGGCCTTTTGCTTGATCAGCGCCAACGCTTCCAGAAAAGGTCTGGGCATGGTGCGCCCGCTCAAGGGAAAGTTTTCGACGGCTCTCTGAGTCTGCGCGCCGTAATAGGCCGTCTTGGGCACAAGGATTTCTCCTAGAGTGTCCCGCTCCACTCGAAAGCCCTTCTCGTCCATGCTTTCTCCCTTGAATCTCCCTGTCCGTTTTGTAAGAACGGTACAGGTGGCGATCCGCTTTCGCGCATCGCGCCGTTGTTTTGGCTTGTTTTCAAAGCCACAAGGCCAGGGACGCGTCAATCGAAGCGTCGATGCAAGTCTTGAAGATTTAGCAAACCATATTTGACGCTCTTTTGAAAGATCTGGACGATGCGTTGGGGCGGAAGTTTTTGCAGATTTTCCCAGGTCGCATGAAAGTGACGCTGTTCCTGCTCGATGGCCTGATACAGGGCCCGCTCACGTGCCTGCGTGCGTCTTTGGCGTTCTTCTTCAAGGGAAATGACTTTCATGAGGCGCCCTTTCTCCAAAGGGATGGTCAAACCGTTAAAAACCGGCTCTGGAAAGGCCGGAGGAACCGTTTCACATCGCACTTTTTCATGGATGCGAAAGACCGGTACATCGGCCCCTTTGCTTTTTCTGTTTAGCATAGGCCGTGCCAGAACCCCTTTTGGCAATGCGGACGGTCACGACGCCGTCCTTATGACACAACGGGCCGAAGCCCTCGCTTCCCAAAAGAAATGGGCAAAGGAGACGGCGTCGGCCGGTGCGCCTCTTTCTCATCACAGGAAGGTTGTGGCTTTCAACGAGGTGTGGGGGCCGGCGTCCGGTCTTGCTGCGGACCAAAGGCCCGCGCTGTGAGGGATCAACGCCGGCACGGGCTGCATTTGACAAGCTTGTCGGTGCGTGTTCGAAAACGTTTTCTTCAAAGGACCCGCCGTGTGAAAAGGGTCCTCACGAAAATCGCTACTGTGAGGAGTTGAATCCTGGCGGTCCACCGCGTTCACCCTGAAGGAACGCTGCACGGCGCGATGAAGGGCACGCCAAGGGTTCCATTTTCCATTTTCATTACCCGAAAAAAGGGGTTAAGAGCCAATGGGGGTGGGGCACGCCAGCGTGGGGTTTGGCCTTGTCATCGTCCTTTTATGGAAAACGATGGGTGCAGCCATGGATCGAGAGCTTCTGATCGGCCATTCTATGGATTTGGCTGCCGTGGAAAAGGCTTTGCGGCGTCATGTGCAGGTCCTGACGGTGGAAATTGGGGAGCGCAGCGTTCTGGAACCGTCCGGGCACGCGCGGGCCGCCCGTTACATTGCCGAAACACTGCAATCGGCGGGGCTTCGTGTGTGGGAGGAACCTTACCCTTATGGACCCATCACGGTGGCCAACATTCTGGCCGAAACCGGCCCTGAAAACGCTCGACGCCGTTATATCCTTGGAGCCCACTACGATTCTCTGGTGGGAACGGTGGGTGCTGATGACAACGCCAGCGCCGTGGCCGTGCTTTTGGAAACAGCCCGCACGCTTCAGGCCTTGGAGCCGACACTTCCGGTGTCCGTCCAGTTCGCCGCCTTTGCCTTGGAAGAACCTCCGGCATACGGAACACGTTCCATGGGAAGTCGCGTGCGGGCTCGCCACGCCAAAAGGGTCGGAGAACACATTGACGGCATGATTTGCCTAGAGATGGTGGGTTACACGTGTCGAGAACCGGGGTGCCAAAGATATCCCTTTCCTTTGGGTTTCATGAATTACCCGTCCACGGGCGATTTCATTGGAATCGTGGGCAACTTTGCTTCCCGCTTCCTGGTTCGCGCCATGGAACGATCCTTTAAGAAGAACCCCTCGCTTCCTGTGATCACGCTGACCGTGCCGTTCAACGGCTGGCTGATTCCGACAGTACGCTTGAGCGATCATGCGCCTTTTTGGGATGCGGGCTTTCCCGCCGTCATGGTTACGGATTCCGCCTTTTATCGCAACCCCCACTACCACACCGTGCACGACACCATGGATACCCTTGACTTTGCTTTTATGGCCCGGCTGGTGCAAAGCCTCGTGATCTTCCTCGGTGAGCCCATGGTCTGAAAAACCGCCCATGACAATATTGGGAAGGGCGCATGGATCGGGCCCTTCCCCCTGCGGTTTACAGCTTGAGATAAAAATCGACGGTGGCATTGTCATACATCATCGACGCGCGAATGGTGCCGCAGTCGTACTCCCCGTCGTCGTAATGCTCGTCCAGACCTTGGCCCACATCCCCCGGCACATCGGTGAGAAGGATCCAGTGGCCCTCTGGGATACTACCGCTACCATCCATGTAACCGATACCGATTACCCCTCCGTACGCATGTAGGGGGTTTTCCCTTCCCGCTCCCGGGATCAATCCAGCCATCCGCATATGTTCCCATGCAGTACACGTTTCATTATCACTGCTATCCGTGCAGTTCGTCAATATATCATCACCAGCGCCAATCTTCCCGTCATGGTTGCCATCTTTAGCACCCGGCCAACGCTTACTCGCCTTATGATCATCTCCCGGATACTTGTGGTAGCGGTCGTAATAGGTATAGACGGCCGCAAAAACTCCGCGATAGTCGTTGTATAGCTGTTTAATCTTGGCATTGTTGATGATTTCCTGGCCCTTGAGCACGGTTCCGAGAATCAACCCAATAACGACCAGGACAATGGCCAGTTCCACAAGCGTAAAACCTCTTTGATCCGAACCCTTTCCTTTCATGATCGCCCTCCTCTGTCCGACACTGTGTTTACATTCAGGAGGTCGGTTGCGCCACTCGTTGAAAGCCGCGCCGCCATGGCGCCCATATCGGCGCGCGCGGCCGAACGCCCTCCACAGGACCCTTTCGACGCCCGCCCTTTCCCCGGCCATGGCGTCGACCATTCAACACGCAGGATCTATGCCTACTTTTCTCTTTCTAAAACCTGTCGCGCATTTGTCAACAAAAAACTTAACGCACTACAGGCCTCCTGCCGTTAACTCATTTTCTTCAAGGGAGCGAAATAGGCTGCATAACGCCTCGTTTTTCCACTGAAGCCAATAAAAGGTTGCCAAGTTGGCCGCTATGTCGGGGTCGGTAGAACGATGGCGCGCCTGCTTCAGAATCTCCTCCGCTTCGCCATAACGGCCTTGAGCCATCAGGGCCGCTCCCAGGTTGTTCATCACGTCGGGATCATTTCTTTGGGCCAGGTATTCTCGGTATGCTCGCACGGCCTCTTCCCAGTTTCCCGCACGACGGGCTTCTTCCGCAATGACCAGCATGAAACGGGCCGACTCCGTCGCCCCGTCCCATGGCGTCGGTGCCCTTGAGGGTCTGGTCCACGCGTAGCTTCTTCTTGCTCATAGAGGCTACCCCCCCCGGCCGTGCTTCTCAATCCGGCCTGATGCGCCGTCGGCAAAGCCAGGACCGCCGCGTCGCGCAGCAGTTCGGCTGCAACATCCGAAGGCTTATTCGCCTGAAGAAAAATCCCTCCCTTCCTGTGATCACCCTGACCGTGCCCTTCAACGGCGGGCTCACTCCCTCCGTGCGCCTGAGGGATCATGCGGCCTTTGGGGATGCAGGCTTTTACGCGGTCATAGTCATGGTTTCCGCTTTTTATGGCTCCCCCCACAAGCACATCGTGCACGACACCATGGATACCCTGGATTTCGCTTTTATGGCCCGGCTGGTGCAAAGCCTCATGATCTTCCCTGGTGAGCCCATGGGTTGAAAAACCGCCCATCACAACATCGGAAAGGGCGCATAGATCGCGCCCTTCCCTCGCGGTTTACATATCGAAACATAGAGGGACACGCCAGTTGGGATGTTCATAATAATTTTGAATGCTCCAAATGTTGCCTTTGTTATATTTTCCGTCGTCGTAATGCTCCTCCAGCATTTGAGCCACACGCCCCGGCACGTCATGAAAGCAGATTATGTGTTTGCCAAACTCATACGTGATAATAATGTAACTTCCGTACACATGCTCCGGCGCTCTAAGATCCTCATATGGATCATAAGTCTTCGGTCCCCCCAAGATGCCGGCCAGCCGCATGTGCTCCCATGCCAAACACCCTTCACCTGTGTAGCCAGCAGGGCATGTCTCTTCCCCCTGTTCCACTATAAGGCCGTCACCGTTACCGCTATGTGTCGAGCTCCAACGGTCGCCGGCTTTGGGGTCATCTCCCGGGTACCAGCCGTACCGGTCGTAATAGGTATAGATGGCGCCCACAATTTCCCGATACTGGTTGTATAGCGTATGGGCTTTGGCGTTGGTGATAAGTTCCCGGCCCTTGAGCACGGCCCCGAGAATAATCCCAATAATGACCAGGACAATGGCCAGTTCCACAATGGTAAAACCCCTCTGATCCGAACCCTTTCCTTTCATGATCACCCTCCTAAGCTCACCATGTTCCCTACCTCTTAGGAGGTCGGTTGCGCCACTCGTTGAAAGCCGCGCCGCCATGGCGCCCATATCGGCCCGCGCGGCCGAACACCCTCTTCGACACCCTCTTGGCGCGGTGCCCTTTTTCCCAAACGCCGCATCCCCTATTCCATCGGCTTCATGAACTTTTATGCGAAGAACTCATTTTCAAACCTCTCAATGGGTTCTTATGGTTTCTGATGACATTGGTTCACAAGCAGCCCTACGGTCTGAACGGCACCTCCTGTCAACAGGTTTTCTTCAAGGGATTGAATAAGGCTGCATGCCGCCTCTCTTTTTCCCTGAACCCAATAAGCGGTGGCTAAATTGGCCGCTATGTCGGGGTCGGTGGATCGACGGTGCGCCTGCTTCAGAACCTCCTCCGCTTCGCCATAACGGCCTTGAGCCATCAGGGCCGCACCCAGGTTGTTCATCACGTCGGGATCATTTCCTTGGGCCAGGTATTCTCGGTATGCTCGCACGGCCTCTTCCCAGTTTCCCGCACGACGGGCTTCTTCCGCAATGACCAGCAAGAAACGGGCCGAATCCGTCGCCCCGTCCCGTGGCGACTGTGCCCCTAAGGGGTCCAGTCCACGCGTAGCTACTTCTTGCTCATGAGGGCTACCCCCGGCCGTGCTTCTGAATTCGGCCTGAGGTGCCGTCGGCAAAGCCAGGACCGCCGCGTCGCGCAGCAATTCGCCTTCGGCGTCCATAGGTTTTTGTGCCATGGATTCGTGTTCAAAACCCGGAACCGTGGCCGAGGTTTCATCGCGAGTCGAAGGAGATTCTTCCGTTGAGGCGCCCTCGACCAAAGAGGAGACTGTGGTATTCTCGAAAGCCCTTAGTGTTTTTTCAGAAGGCGCCGTCTGGGGCGATTCAAAACGGTCAGACGCCGTCTGGTTCTTCGCTACAGGTAAGGCGTCTTTTTGGGATGTGCTACCGGATTCATCTGTTACGGTTTCCAGCGCCGCCTTGTCCTTGGCGGCGTTCCCCTTGATTTGAGATTCCCTTTCCTGGGCGACATCGCTCCGCTTGGGTGTCTGCTCTGCCCGAAGCCTTAAATCCTCGGGCGGATGTTCCCGCACATGGATCGGAACCCTTATCGTGGCTTCACGCTTGGTTGTTACCACGTTCCGAGAGAATTTCTGCACGACCACGACGGCGCCTGCCATCAGCAGGCCGAGAACCAAGCAGGAAATGGAAAGCGCCAAGAGTCGGCGTTTGGAGCGCTTGGCCGCAGGAGAGGCTTCGCTTGGCTTTCCATAGGTGGGTAGAGGAACGCCGGCGTTCAGTATCTCTTGGTGTATTTCTTGAAGCTTTTGAAGATGGTTGTAGAGCTCGCTCATCACATCTGTCGGGCTTCAAGGAAGATGATCATTTCGGCTTTCTTGGATTCTCTGCGCTCCGTGCTAAAAAGCGTCCCCACCACGGGCAAGGAACCTAACACAGGCACCTGGGTTCGGTGCTGCTTGCTTCGATCCAATAGAATGCCCGCTAAAATGACCACGTCTCCGGGTCTGACCTTGACCACGGTGGCGCTGCTGCGCATGTTGACCGCCGGTAAAGTGATCGTGTTGTTTCCCACGACTTCGCGGTTTAAGGCGACCACGTCGCTTTTGATGGGAACAATGCTCAGCAACACATCGCCGTCGGGCTGCACATAGGGGGTGACCCCGAAGGTCAACCCATCGAACACAGAAGACGTTTCTGCCGTGATCGTGACGGTCGTTTGGCTAGGGCCTGTGGATTCGCTGCGATCTATGGATTTGATATAGGCAATGGACGTCCCCACGGTGATGACCGCAGGTTGTCCGTGCATGACACGTATCTTGGGGTTAGAAATGACATTGACGGTGCCGAAAGTTTCAATGGTTTTCAGGATTGCGTCCAAATAATTTCCCGCGGAAAGCTGCATGACAAACGTCTTATCCGACGTCTCCGGTCCGTACATAGACCGTATGACGCCCCTCCAGTCTGGACCTCCCAAACCCTCCTGGAGCACCGTCTGCCATTCCACGCCGTATTCATGGCTTCGGGAAAGCTCCACTTCCACGATGCGTGCTTCAATGGTCACCTGATTTTCGTAGCGCTTTCTGAGGCTTTCCACAAGGTTTTCGACGCGGCGCACGTTTGCGGGAAAGTCCCGAACCCACAATGTACCGGTAAACCGATCCAAAGCATATTTGCCTTGAGGTGAAAGAAGGCTTTCTCCCAGAGCCTGTTCTAAAAATTTGTAGAGATCCCCATGTTCTTTGGCCGATTCGCCTTCCAGCTCCAAAACGCCCTTGAGCGGGCTGGTGACAGTCTGGCCGCCTTGACCCACACTCCCAAGAACATCGCCTCCTAAAGCGTAGCGCGAACCGCGCGCCGTGAGAATGAAGCTTAGGTTGAACATCTTCTCTACGAATGCTTGAACGCGAAGCACGCCTTTGTCGACCCGATAGGTCACGCCCACCATGTCGCTCAGAGCATCCAAGGCCCGACGCAGGCTCACCTGCTCAAAGGATATGGTGACGAAACGGCTTTCGGGTGATATTAGTTCTTGCACTTCTTTGTCAATCACCAGGGGCAGGCCGGCTTCCTGGGCCAGGAGCAAAAAAATCGTTTGAAAATCTTCCTGGATGAAGGTTAGCGTGACTTTTCGAGCATCCAGAGGGGATATGTCCTTGAAAATAGGCTTGTAAACGTCGGCCTTGCCGGCGGGCACCGCGGGCTTTCTCACCGGTGGCATGGATCGACCCAATTCGCTCTTCTTGTCCATCCCAGAAGAGGCGCACCCGGCCATACACACCAAGACCAACACACAAAGAACATTAGATATCCGCCCTTTCCCCAACGCCCACAAAGAACCTTTGTCCGTTTTCCCCAACAATCGTCACCCCCCAATTGTGCACCGTTTCCACACGCCCCGCTTCGGGGACCTCATCGCCTTCCGCATACGGCACGCCGTTGATCACCCCTGCACGCCGTCGAGATCCCACCAACACCCCGGAAAGCCGCACCGTCACCCCTTGTCGCACGGGTTGTTCCAATTCCACCGGCTTCGGCGTCAATTTCTCTTCCGCTGCCGTTTCACGCGGCCCCAAGAACGCCTCCCCGTTTGCAGAGGTCCACACTTTCTTTTGGGGGGCCGTTCTTGCCAGGGCGGAAAAGTCCCGCGGTGGCTCCCGCGTGACCCACTTCGGTGGCTCATGGGACGGCCCGGGAAGGGTGCGCACCCACAATACGGCAACGATAAGCACCAAGCACCATGGCAACCATAGGAAAATCCAAGGGCGAATGTGGCCAGACATCTTCATGGTTGAAAATAGACCTTTTTGCCTCGCACGTCCGCATGGGGCCGACATGCCCCGGCTGAGCGCGACGGGGCCGACTTGTTGCCCTCTGCGTCACAGGTTTCCAACACAAAAGAATCCATGAAAAAATATCCTTGATCCGTATAGATGCGCGAAAGCTTTTCCACAAAGGCACTAAAGGGTTCCAGCGCGATTTTTTCTTCCACGACGGCTTCTCGAGGGGGTGTCATGCTGAAAAACCCGGGATCGATGTGGGCCAGAGTTGCTGCAAAGGCCTCCAAGTGGCGGACTTTTTCTTCTTCGGCTTGAACCGCCCGCCAGTATTCTTGGGCATGGCGATAACGACGGTGCTCCAAAATCCCAAGGGCCAGAGTGATGACGAAAAGAAGGGTCGCCGCCAAGAGGAGCCCTAGAGGGCGAAAATAGCCCTTGAGGAAAACAGATTCTTTTATGGCCGCTCCGCGCTCCATCGTCATGCCTTACATCTTGAGTTCAAAAGAAAAAACGGCTTGGTTCGCCCGTTCGTCGTAGTCGAATCGCCCGGAAACCTCTTTTTGCCGTTCTTTCAAGGTGGCCAACAACACCCCGAAGTTGCGGTGCGCTTCCTCAAATCCCACCGTCCCTTTGACGACCAGGGAAAGCACCGAAGCCGGGGCCGTTTCGGTGTGACTTTCAGGACGCCGCTGAGGCCGCCGAGAAACCGTCGGACCCGAACGAGAGCCCCCGCCTGTTTTCGAGAGAGTACAGCGCACGACCCGAAAATTTTTAGGCACAACTTTAGAAAGCCATACCATCCAGGCATCCATGCGCGGTTCTCTCTCGAACGCTTCCAGCACCTGCCGGTGCTCCTCCAAAACGGCCACGCGATCCCAAGGAATGGTTTTTTGTACGCTGTCAGCTCGAGAAGCCACCTCGGCTGCAAACCCCCGAGTCTTCTTTTCCAACACCTGAGTGCGATGCTTCATAACTCCCCAAAACCCGGCCTGGGCCAGGGAAACCACAAGAAGCGCCACCGCTGCGCGCCTGGCCCACGGCATGTGCCGGTTCCACGCCTGAACCTGGTCGGGAAGCATGTTAAATGCCGCCGGCACATAGAAAGCGCCGAACCACTCCGGATGCTCTATCGCGGCCTCCTGCACCGAGGAGGCCATGGTCGATGACGCCCATAAAGCCTCAGAGGAGTCCAACAAATGGCGCAAGGGGCCGCACGCCTGAACCCTTAACGGACCCGGCTCGCCGGCGCGTTCAAACTGGTCCCGAGTAAAAGCCACTTCCTCTTGGACCAGGTTTTCCATTGGGCCGGTGAAGGCATCAAAGGCCACGAAACGCACGGCCCGAATCTGAGCCTTCTCTGTGACCGCCAGGTAAAAACCGCGCTCTTTTATCCATACGGTCAAGGTCCGTTCCTCAAAACTTTGGGCCGCCAAGAAAGCCACCGCCAAAGCGGGATGATACACCGCATGAATTCGGGCTCCATGGCGCCACAGGCTTTTCATCTTCTCATCCAAACCGGATGTTTCCATGGCCACAATGCCCACATGGACCACCTGACCTTCCTCACGCTCCACCTGGTAAAAGATCGAAGGCGGCGTGCGAAAGAAACCCGTGCGCTCCACTTTTTCCTGAATCTGCAGGGCGAGGACATCCCCGGGGCCTCGAAAAACCTGCTCGCGCAGAAAATGCATCATCGGCGGCTCCCAAAGAAGGACCGTCCGCACACCAGAAAGATCGGAGAGCTTCCCAGGCCCCTCAGCCCAGCTCACGATGGCTTTGCCCCGCGTACGCACCGTCACCGCGTGGAAGGTCTCCCCTGTAAAATGCACCACCACGGTCTGCATTACGGCCGCCTCCCCAACACCCACCATACCCCCAGCACGGCCAGGCCAACCGTCACAGCCAAAACCCCACCCCACAGCCACGAACGTCCCGGCCTTAAAGACGGCACGGACGCTTCCAAGGTGGGCTCCAGGGTTTTCAGGACCTCTCGAAGGGTTTCCACACTAATGCGTCCTTCCAGTCGTGAGGCGGCCACCAATAAAGCTCGATCCATAATTTTGTTGATGAGCCTGGGAATGCGTCCACTGGCATCGCACAGAAGCTTTTCGGCCCCCTTTTCAAACGGTATGGACGCCCCTCCGGCTCGGGTCATCCGATATTGGGTGTACCAGGAGACTTCATCTGGGGACAGCGGCTCGAGTCGCTCCCACAGGCTGATGCGCTGTTTCAGTTGGCTTAGCTGCGGCATGTGGAGTTTATCTTCCAACGAACGTTGGCCGACCAAAAGAATCTGAATGAGCTTCTTGTCCTCGGTCTCCAGGTTGGAAAGCAAGCGGATTTCTTCGAGACTCTCCGGGGGAAGGTTTTGGGCTTCGTCGACCACCAAGAGAAACTCTCGGCCCTGAGCCGCTTCGTGAAGCAGATAGCGCTGAAAGATTCGCAGCAGCCTTTCCTTGCTGTCGGACGCCTTGACCGGCAACTGCACATCTTCCAGAATGGCTTGCAGCAGTTCCTTGGGTTCCAAGGTCGGGGTCATGATCAGCGCCGTTCGGTAACGGTCATCGGCAAGTTCTTTGAGCAAGATACGCAGCAGCATGGTCTTGCCGATGCCGGGGTCGCCCACAAGGACCAAAAATCCTTCCCCTCGAGCAAGGGCGTAACGGATCGTCTCCAGCACCGCCTTGTGTTTCGAGGATGGGAAAAAGTAGCGCGTGTCGGGTGTCAAACGAAAAGGATAGTCCTGAAAACCAAAAAACCGCAAGTAATCGGGAACGCTCATCGCATCTTCCCTAATGCCCCAACCAATTCATAAACGGGGCCCAATAAAGCCAACACGATGCCCAGAAAGACCACTCCGGCGACGCTCAAAAGAACGGGTTCCAAAACTTTAGGCAACGTTTCCACAAAGGTGAGCAACTGCTTGTAGTAGTAAGAGCCTAGCAGTTTCAATTGGTCCACCAGCTTGCCCGATTCTTCACCCGTCTTGATCATGCGCAGTTCCATAAGGTTAAAAAAGCCCACCGCCTCACATGCTTCGGTCAAAGTCGCGCCTTGGCCGATAGATTCCGCCACAACGGGCACCAGGGTTTTCACCTTTCGGCTGGGAACACTCTGACGCAGGACTTCCAAGCTTCTCAACATATCTAACCCCGACCCCAGAAGAAGACTCATGTATTCGAAAAAGAAGGCCAATGTGGACAACCGCCAGGCCCGGCCCACAATGGGAGTCCGCAACAGGACGCGTTCCGTTGCAAGCCTCAGTCTTTCAGATTTCCGTGAAAAAACCCATAAACTGATAAGTACAAAAAGGCAGACCGGCAACACCGGCCAGTAGTGTTGGATGACGTCGACGGCTTTCATGAGAAGCCGTGTGGGCAAGGGCAGACTCAAATGCATCTCTCTGAACATGGTGAACACTTTCGGAAGCACATAGGCGAACCATACAGCCAAAGCGCCCACCATGGCCGCCACGATGAAGCAGGGGTACCACAGGGCCCTCTTGGTCTGGGAAATAAGCTCGTCCACGCGAGTCAAATGCGCGGCGGCATCTTCTAGGGTCTGGTCCAAATGTCCCGTCTCTTCGCCGATTTCGGCTAAGCTGCACAGAACCGAAGGAAAAACCTTAGGATACTTCTTGAGGCTTTCCGCAAAGGAAAAGCCTTCCTGCAGCAAGCCGAGCACACCCCGCAGAGCGTCCCTCAACAGGGCATTGCCCGTACTCCGACGCAGATCCTCCAACGCCTGCACAATGGGCACCCCGGCAACCAGAAGAAAAGACAGATTGCGGCACCATTCGGCCAGTTCCGGCCGCCGCACCTTGGCGAAGAATATCCGTCTGGTCTCTTTGCGGACCCGATAACGCACGAGGATGCAGTTACGGGCCCGAAGGAATAAGAACAGTTCCTTGAGGTCCCGAAATTCTCCCCGATCGTCAATGGTTCGGCCCGTCTGCACATCCAAGGCTCTGTAGGTAAAAAGCGGCATCAGCCCAACACTCTCTCCGCCTCCTCCACCGTGGTCTGCCCGGTGGCGATCTTTTGCGCCGCACTGTGGCGCATACTCTGAAAACCTTCCGCCGCCAGGAGATTCAGGAATTCCTGGAGCGATTTTCCTTCGGCAATGAGGGCTCGGCATGCATCCGAGACTTGCAGGATTTCCGTGACGGCCGTTCGCCCCAAATAGCCGCGGCCCCGACACGCTTCACAACCCGTGCCGTGCAGATAATCCCGGTCGGCGGAAAGCCCGTATCGGGCTAAAAGTTTGCCGTCGGGGCGGTAGGGTGCCCGGCAAAAGGGACAGACTTTGCGCACCAGCCGCTGGGCCGTTGATCCCAACAGCGTTGCCGCAAGCACATCTGCGGAAACATTCATGTCCCGCAACCGAGCGATCACAGCCACAGCATTATTGGCATGGACGGTGGACAACACCAAATGGCCCGTCAACGCGGCTCGAAGGGCCATGGTCGCCGTTTTTTCGTCGCGGATTTCCCCGATGAGAATCACATCCGGATCTTGGCGCAAGAAGTGGCGCACCGCATCGGCGAAATCATAGCCGATGTCTTCGGCCACCTGGGTTTGCCGAATGAGCGGGAACCGGTATTCCACAGGGTCTTCCGCGGTCAGGACGTTGAGGTGAATGACATCGAGCATGCGCAGGGCGCCGTAAAGCGTGGTGGTTTTACCGCTTCCCGTGGGCCCGGAAATGAGGACCATGCCGTAGGGCTTTCGAAAAAGCGCTTCCATGGCTTGAACCTCTTCGGGGCTGAACCCGAGGGAACCCAAAGGGAACACCACAGCCTGCGTGGGCAAAAGGCGTATGACCAAGTTTTCGCCGAAGGGAGACCGAACCGTGGAAATCCGAAGATCGTAGATTTCTCCCATGAATTCAAACCGCCAGCGACCGTCCTGCGGCAGCCTCTGTTCGCTGATATCCATGCCCGCCCGGGCCTTGAGGGCACTGACCAGGCGTTGGTGGATGGACAATGGAAACACAAAAGCCAAATCCAGGAAGCCGTCGATGCGTGTAAAGAAGCGCGTCGTTTGGTCCGTGGGAGACAGATGGACGTCGGTGGCCCGATGCAATATGGCGTAGTTGAGGAGATCCGCCCACAACTCGTCCATGGAAAAGGCAGCGTTGGGGTTGGTGGCCAAACGGCTCTGAAGATTTTGCACGTTTTGTTCGGGAGGATTTTGCAAAAAGTGATAGTGTCTTTCGGCCAGTTTTCGAATTTCCGCCGAAGGACCCACGTAGGCTTTGAATCGTGACCCCACAAAGGAGGCCAATCCGTCTCGAAGGCCGCGATCCATGGGATCCCCTACCGCCACATGAAGGACGCCGTCGGTCAACTTAAAGGGCAAGACCGTTCGATCCCGCGCAAATCCCGGCGGTATCTTGAGCAGCGCCCGCGATTCGGGAACCACGCCTCGAGGATCCCAGAACGGAAGACCAACCTGATCCGCCAGCACCTCAGCCATTTCGAACTCGGTAACAATCCCTAACCGCGTCAGCACTTCGCCCAGCCGTTCCCCGGTGGCCTTCTGCTCTCTGAGGGCAAAGTCAATCTGCTCCTCCTTGAGATAGCCCTTTTCCTTCAGAAGCTGACCGATGGGTTTCTTTGGCGCCTGAGCGGTGTCCACTTTGTCTCATCCTTTCTTGCCACGCCTCGGGACCGCAGGGTGGCCGCCCGGCCCAACGGCTGCCCTTTCATGCGCTACATGGGCCCTTCCGGCCGGCCATAGGTATCGCGCTCTAAGATGCAACGAACATAAGGGCTGCGTGATAGTCCGAAATCACGATCACACTGTTTTCGTAGGCAACGAGACAAGCTCTCCTCGCTCGCCGATGGGCGATGCCCATCCCTTCCGTCGTCATGCCTTGGGGCCCCACCACGTCTTACCACATCATGGAATGACCGCGCGGAAAATGCCCCTTAATCTGAAAAAGCCCTTAGGGGCGACGAGATTTATGTTTGCCCTTGACCATCGCCTTGCCCAGGGGGTGCCCAAGGGGGTGGCCCGGGTGCCCAAGGGGGTGGCCCTGGGGGTACCCAAGGGGGTGGCCCTGGGGGTACCCAAGGGGGTGGCCCTGGCCCTGGCCCTGGTGACGCCGGTTGAATCGTCAAACCAAAAGTTTTTTCCACCTCCTGCTCGCAGTTATTGTCCAAAACCTTGACCGTCACCTTATACGCCCCCGATGTTCCCGTGTCCGGAACACCACTCACCTCGCACTGTTCGGTATACAATTGCAATCCTGTGGGCAACTCGGTGTCGGTGTCGTTGTCCTCAGACAGTTCGCAATAATACTCCCCAGAGCCTCCATCGGCGGCAATCTGCGCCGAATAGTTTGAGCCCTCATATCCCACGGGCAGCTCCACAGTGGTGATCGTCAAGGGTTTTCGACGCACCGGCAGCCATCCATGCCACTCTACACTCTGTCCCGGCCAGTCGCAGACGGTCGCCGTAAAGGTGAGTTGCTTATCACACCCTGGCAGAACCGCCCCGGAGAGAATCCCTTCGGGGCTCAGATTAAGGCCGTCCGGGGCTGAACCAACCCACGTATAAGGTGGAACCCCGCCCTCGGCTTGCATTGCGTAGGAATAGGGCTGACCTTCCTCGGCCGACGGCAACCCCTCCGGAGTCACGACTACGAGCCTCCGGCATCCTCTGAGGGCTTGAAGTTCGTCCAGCGCCACATATTCCACCACGTCGTCGTAAGGTTCCGGTCGATTTCCATCATCCGGAAAATCATCGATGCCGGGAAAGTCGATTCCGTAAATCTCGGTCTTAGTTTGAAGATTTTGATTTTCTCCGGCACTTACGATCATGAAGGCCACATTGTGCCGCTCCACCCCTTCCTGGATTACGCTAAGAGAAGTTGCTGTTTCGGCGCAAAGATCAACACGCAAAGGGGTATTGCAGTCGCTCATATCCTCCAGAGGTGTGCTGTTATCCCATTGGAGTTCCGGAGCCGCCACATACCGAAGGGCCCGCCCATAAGCATCTGTTCCTTTGGCTCCTGCAACCTGAAAGGCCGTGGCCGGTTGGGTCGCGTCGTACGAACTGTCCTCAGGCAAATAGCCGTGTCGAACTGCGAAGCCCACCAGGGCTTCTTTGGCCTCTTTGACGTTTTCTCGGGTTTCCACCAACTTGGAACGCTTGACCAGCGGCCCGATAAGGCTCACCCCCAACCCCAAAAGCAAACCCAGCACGGCCAGCATCAAGGCCACCTCGATCAACGTAAATCCACGCCGTCCTCTCATCGCTCCGGCCCTCCCACCGTTGTGAGGCTTTCATTCCCGTAATGCAATACAATATCACTATATATTTTATCGACCAATAAGATAAAAGGCTAAAACCCCTGCGCCCCGACAGACTTGCCAGCCAACGGGCGCCTGTGATACGGTCATCCACGTGCCTGGGTGGTGGAATAGGCAGACACAAGGGACTTAAAATCCCTTGGGACCTTGTGCCCGTGCGGGTTCGATCCCCGCCCCAGGCACCAGGCTCATTATAATAGAGCCATGATGTCCTTCTGCCGCGGAAAAAGAGGAAGCCTTCATGCCGGCAAGGCTTTTTGCCAAAGCAGTGTTTTGATCCGTGGCCACCCTTTCGCATCGTTGCCTGTGCCCTATGGAATCGAAGCGCAAAACTTCACGGTGAAACCAGCGGAACCTTGCCCTAAAAAGCCACCATGACATATGAGCGTGGTGGGAAAAGCCTTGGGGCACTTCTCATGAGAAGAAGCGCTCCAGTGGTACATGGACCGGCTCCCTTTCCTCACGCCCTGAGGTTTTCACGCTGTGTGGCCTGGCACGCACTTGTCCATGGGCAGGCAAAGGCAAAACCAAGAAGCGGTTCTCTGAGAGCACGCTGTCCGTATCAGGAAGAGGAGCGGATGAATGACCGCCACGTGGTGGCTTATGGTTTTCAGCGGTATTGCGGTAGGCATCGGCGCAGCGTTCACAGGCCTGGGGGGTGGATTTCTCATGGTGCCCTTGCTTCTTTTTTTAGGTTTTTCCGCTCAAAGGGCTGTTGGGACTTCCTTTCTCGCCATTTTGGTCATTTCCATTTCGGCTCTGGTCGCCCACAACAAACTGGCCAATGTGGACTATCGCGCCGGTCTGCTCCTGGGCATCGGCGGCATCATCGGAGCGCAGGTGGGCGCGCGTCTGGTGGAACATGTCTCCACAGCCCATTTCAAAAGAATCTTTGCTGCTATTTTGGTCGCCTTGGCCGCCTACCTGTTCTTTAAGAAGTAGAGACAGGCGGCGTGGTCCCTGCCGTGTGTTCTCCATGGAGCTTGCGCACCACGTAGGGCAGAATGCCTCCGTGGCAAAAGTATTCCACCTCCATCTCCGTCTCCAGTCGCGCCGTTACCGTAAAGGATACGGCGGATCCGTCCACCTTGGCCGCAGTGACCTGGAGTTTCTTTCGAGGCATCAGATTTTCCAGCCCTCGAATGTCATAGACTTCGGTGCCGTCCAATCCCAGGGACGCAGCACTCTGACCCTGTTCAAAGACCAAAGGCAACACGCCCATGCCCACAAGATTGCTTCGATGAATCCGTTCAAAAGACTGGGCGATCACGGCGCGCACGCCAAGAAGCGCCGTCCCTTTGGCCGCCCAGTCCCGAGAAGACCCTGTGCCGTACTCCTCGTCGGCCAAGACCACCAAAGGTGTCCCTTCCGCGGCATAAGCCATGGCCGCATCATAGACAAACATGAGGGTCCCTTCGGGAAGCTTGCGCGTCCACGACCCTTCTCGGCCGTCGGCCATATGGTTGCGCAAACGAATGTTGCCGAAAGTGCCTCGAAGCATCACTTCGTGATTGCCGCGCCGCGCTCCGTAGGAATTGAAAGCCCCCGGGTCCACACCCCGCTCCATAAGGTAACGCCCCGCCGGATAGTCTTTGGGTATGGATCCCGCCGGTGAAATGTGGTCGGTGGTGACCGAACGACCCAAAACCAGCAGGGCTCGAGCCCCAATGATATCGCGGGGCGCTTCGGGAACGGGCGATAGGGCGTCAAAATACGGTGGCTTGCGAATATACGTGGAATCCGCATCCCACGGAAACGTGGTGCACTTCGAAACCTCAAGCCGCTGCCATAGATCGTCGCCTTCGTAAACGGCACCATAGGCTTTGCGAAAAAAGTCCTCCTTGACCGAGGCACGCACCATTTGAGCGATCTCGGCCTCAGAAGGCCACAGGTCTTCCAGATAGACCGGATCTCCGTTGGGGTCCAACGCCAGTGGTTCCCGGTCCATATCCACATCCACGCGCCCGGCTAAGGCAAAGGCCACCACGAGCATGGGGGATGCGAGAAAGTTGGATCGCACGCGAGGGTGAATGCGCGCCTCAAAGTTACGGTTTCCGGAAAGAACCGCCGCCACGTTGAGTTTTTCCTTTTCGATCACCTTTTCCACTGCCGGGTGCAATGGTCCACTGTTGCCGATGCACGTGGTGCACCCATACCCCACACAATGAAACCCCAGGGCCTCCAAGTAGGGCAAAAGTCCCGCGTGAGCCAAATAGTCCACGACCACACGGCTGCCGGGGGCCAGAGATGTCTTCACATGGGGCGCAACACGCAGACCTCGGCGCACCGCATTGCGTGCCAAAAGGCCCGCCCCGATCATCACCGACGGGTTCGACGTGTTGGTGCAGGACGTGATGGCCGCCAGCACCACGGATCCGTCGCCAATGTGGGATAGGCGCCCGTAGACTTCCACCGGGTAAAAGCGCTGTCCCAAAGGCATGCAGGCTTTGAGCTTTTCCGTCGTGCATCCCGATTCATTCATGAAAACGGATTCCTGCGCTTTCGCCACGTGCGAATCGTAGCGACACCCTAGAAGCTCACCAAAGCGGGCCTTAAGGTTTTTTAGAGGGATACGATCCTGGGGTCGAGCGGGACCGGCCACACAGGGTTCCACCTCGGCCAAATCCAGCTCGATGACATCCGTGTATTGTGGCTCAGGGCCTTCTGCAAAAAGTTTAAGCGCCTTCGCCGCAGCTTCCACAAAGCCCGCTCGGTCCCCTCTTCCCGTGGCCCGAAGATACTCCAGGGTAACCGCATCGATGGGGAAAAACCCCACCGTGGCGCCGTATTCCGGAGCCATGTTTGCCACGGTGGCCCGATCCGGAAGGGATAGGAACCGCAGACTGGGTCCGAAAAATTCCACGAATTTTTCCACCACGTTGTACGAACGCAGCCTCTCGGTTATAAAAAGCACCAGGTCCGTGGCGGTGACCCTTGGGGCCAGCCGCCCTACGAGCCGCACACCGATGACTTCTGGAAGCGTCATCCAATAAGGTTGGCCCAACATGACCGCCTCGGCTTCAATGCCCCCTACACCCCAACCCAAGACCCCCATGCCGTTGATCATGGTCGTGTGCGAGTCCGTTCCTACGAGGGTGTCCGGGTAAGCCCTCATGATGTCCCCCAATGTACCGGGGTCAAGGACAATCACCTGGGCCAAAGATTCCAAATTGACCTGATGACAGATGCCCGATTTGGGCGGAACCACCCGCAGGGTTTCGAAGCTTTTTTGAGCCCATTTGAGCAGCGCGTAGCGTTCCGCGTTTCTTTCGTATTCTTTTACGACGTTGCGCCATAAGGCGCGCTCCGTGCCGTAAAAATCCACCTGGACCGAATGGTCCACGACCAAATCCACGGGAACCAGCGGATTGATGCGGCCGGGATCACCGCCCAAAGCCTTCATGGCATCGCGCATGGCCGCCAAATCCACCACAGCAGGCACACCGGTAAAGTCCTGCATGAGGACTCGGGCCGGGTAAAAGGCGATTTCCACGGGACTCTCATGGCGAGAAAGCCATCGAGCCGCTTTTTCCACATCTGACGGTTTCACCGTCACTCCGTCCATCTTGCGGGCAAGATTTTCCACAAGCACACGAATACAAAAAGGAAGGCGCTGCACCGCAACGCCCAAATCCTTTTCCAAGGCATCCATATCGAGGAGTTCGATTTTTTTTCCAGACAGTTCCAAGGTCTTGGTAGGATAAGGCTTCTTCATAGAGAATTTACCCTTTCCGATGTGGGTCATTGGATCTTTGGGGCGTTGACGTGGGGTGTGTTGAGGCTTTCCCGCAAACTGGAGCGGACTCGGCCTCGCCCTCTTTTGTGGCTGTTGACAACGGAGCTGCAAAGCGTACATCAACCCCATCGGGGCCTTTGATGATAAAATCTCGCAGCCCGTAGTAGCGGTCTTCCAAAGGCGTCACGATGGCATAACCCAGCTCCTGGACCTTCTTGTAAACGGCGTCCACATCAGAGACCATGACACGGATATTGCCAACGGGTTGCGCGGGCGGGCTCAGCTCGTGCCGCTCCACCACAAAGAGCAAAGAATCTTCCCAGCGCAATTCTGCAAAGGGTCCATCCCGGCGGCTTACGTGAAAGCCTAAGTCCTGAAAAAATCGGCACGACGTTTCCACATCACGGACGTACAAAGCAAAGACCAACTGCTCGCCAGGGGAGACCACACGCTTTTCCATTGCATCTCCTTTGGTGCGGCGTCGAAGGAATTCCTTTACGGCAGGACCTGTGCCGGCATTCCACGGTTTGACCTGTTCCGGAGGCAGCACCTTCGCTTCGGCGATTTCGTGGCCAAGAACCAAAGTCCCTTCTGCGCGCACGTGGAAAGCGGCAATGGTTTGGTTTTTTTCTGGAAAGTCATAGTGACCCAGGAAATCCACGATGCGCCCCGTAAGCCCCAGCTCTTCGGCGACTTCACGAAGGATTCCCTCTTCCGGCGTTTCCCCCGCTTCGAGAAAACCGGCCACAATGCCGAAAAACCGCTGAGGCCAGCCTCGACTGCGCACCAGTATTACCCCGCCGTTCCATTCCACAACGCCGGCCACCACAGGGGTGGGGTTGTTCCAGTAGATATAACCGCAGAGGGAATCCGGGCAAACTTTTCGAGGACGTCCATCGATGAAGGCATGGGCAAGGGGTTTTCCACATTCCGGGCAAAATTTCACGTCTCTTTCCTATGCGCAGCCCGCCTCCAAGACATATTCCAAAACGATGCTCCTTGCGATGCGTGTGCGCAACCACCTTAATGAGGGAATGTTCGCCTTTGCCGTCCTTTCCAAGGAGAACAACGTCCTTTATCTCTCCCAGGAAAGCATCCCGGAACACCGCGCTCGGCATGCCCTCAAAAGTAGAAGTTGTATATTGGCATGATGATGGCCCGCCATCAAGAGCCTTGCGTGCCTCTCCTGTGAACCGATCGCCGCGAGACACGAACAGTCACGGCGTCTTCATTCCTTTTTGGCACGTCGTTCGCCGTGAAAGCGGCCAAATGTGCCCCAAAAGCCCTGATGTTCGTTCCGTTCTTAGTCGGAGCGTCGCCCCCTCCACATAAACCATCGGGAATCCACAAAGCATCCCTCCTTCCAAAGCGCATGGTGGGTTGCCATACTCCTTTTGAGTTAAGGCACTCCGCGGCGACCCCTTTCATCCTTGGGGCGAGAAAGCTTTCTCATAAACGTTGAGGCATTATGACCTGATAGGCTGCGGAGTTGGAGATCAGAAGGCTGTGCGTTGCCCCTCAGGCGATCGGTGTTTAAAATGACTGTTATAAGTGAACCAAGGCAAGAGCATCGACGGGATAACTTTTCAAAAAATTCGGAGGACGCCACGATGGAAAGCAAGGAAAAGCGACGCGAAAAAGTCATCGACGTGCTCAACAAGGCTCGGGCCATGGAACTGCTGGCCATTCATCAGTACATGAACCAGCACTACAACTTAGACGACCTGGACTACGGGGAACTGGCGGCCAAGATGAAACTCATCGCTATCGATGAAATGCGCCATGCCGAGATGTTTGCGGAAAGGATCAAAGAATTGGGAGGAGAACCGGTCACGGTTTATGACGGCCAGGTGGTTAAGGGTCAAAACGTGCGGGAGATTTTTCCCTTTGACGCCAATCTGGAAGACGAGACCATCGACATCTACAACCAGTTTCGTCTGGTGTGTCAGGAAAACGGCGATGCCGTCAGCATGAAACTCTTCGAAGACATCATCAATGAAGAACAAATTCACTACAACTATTTTGATAACGTGGATGCCCATATCAAAAAATTGGGCGACACCTACCTTGCCAAGATTGCAGGCACACCCTCGGAAACGGGCCTTCCTCCTCGAGGATTTGCCGTGGGTACCGGCGCTCAGGCATAAACGCCGTAAAGGAACGAGGACCGGGGCACAACGACGCCACCTTCAGATACGGATCCTTGTGAATTAAAAGACCACGTCCATCCGTGAAGCCCGCGCAAGCGGGGGATTCAAAACGAGCCATACGTTTTGGACTCCCGCCTGCGCCAATAAAACAGAGTGCCCCCTTCTCGGACAATCTTATCGTCAAAGCCGTTTACATCCCCAATACAGATCATCAATCCAGGGCCGGCCATTTTTCAGGTTCGCTTTTCTGACCGGCGGCTTCTGTCCGAAGGTGCTTGGCTGCGCCCTCATAAGTCCTGTATCCCGCCGCAACCTTGGTCCTTTTTGTCGTGCTCGCTGGGCCTGCCGTCGCTCCGGCGCCGTCTCCCACCGTTAACTGTCGGCTAGAATCCACGGAAATGCCCACGAAGGCACCAAGGTGGCCAACATGTTCGGCCAAAAGACGGCTCTGCGCGTCCAGCTCCTCCGCAACCGATGCAAGCTCCTCGGATCGGGAGGCGTTATCCTGCACGACTCCATTCAAGTCGTTTATGGCTTGATTAAGTTGATCCACACCCCTGCTCTGTTCCTCCGCGGCATTCCGAATTTCATGGATAATGTCGGTGACTTTTTTCGCATGCTCCCCCATGTCGTAAAAGCCACCCACTGTCTCTTTGGTCAGCTCGTCAACCCGCCGCACCGCTTCCATGACCGTTTCAATAACCTGCTGCGTTTCCTTTGACGCCCCGGCCGCTCTCATTGCGAGATTGCGCACTTCTTCGGCCACCACGGCAAATCCGGCCCCCACCTCACCGGCTCGAGCAGCTTCCACGGCCGCATTCAAAGCCAAAAGGTTGGTTTGAAAAGCAATTTCGTCGATATGCTTGATGATCTTCATGGCCGCTTCGCTGTTGACCACAACCTGTTTGATCGCCTCGGCGGTCTGTCGAAGAGCCTTGTGGCTTATTTTCATACTCTGCGCCGTTTGATCCGAAAACCTGTTGAGCTCTCTTATCCGTTCGACGGTCATATTAAGCTGCGAGGTCATCTCTTCCGATGTGGCGCTACTTTCTTCAATGGCCGCGGCCTGCCTTGAAGAGCCGTCAGCCAGTTGGGCACTGGACGAAGCAAGCTGGAAAGAGCCGCTCAGGATTTGTTTGGAGGCTTCGTTGAGTCCTTGCAACCCGTGATGGAGTCTTTTCACCGTTGATCTGTAGGTCCATAGAGAGAATATTATGACAAATATGATGGCCGATAGACCACCGACAATAATTCCAATGGATGTGCGTTTAGCCCTCTGAGCGACGTGGTCAGAATACTGCGTCACACTATCAGCCGCCCCTTGTATCACCCCATCCATCTGAGAAATAACACGAGTCCACAAATCGAAGAATTTTTTTGCTTCTATGCTAAAGGATCCGCTCGGCGCCTCTTTAAAAAAGATATCCGATACATTCTGGGCAGATGCCAAGGTGTCGCCGGAGATAATCGATTGAAATTGTGCCATCATATCCTTCGGAAGTATAATCAGCTGAGATCGAAGAAGAGATTGGAGACTTCCGTACCATGTTATAAGCTTGGAGAGTTCATTGTCGGAAATAGGTTTTCCCCTGGCGATTAGCCCGGAACCAAAGCCTCGCAGTTTTCCGGCGTTTTCCTTGGCAAGATCCAACACATAAAGGCTCAACATGGTCTTACCAACGCCACCAGTTGTTTTGGCCCGCGCTGTGGCGATTTCCACAGCCAAAAGCATGTCAACCAAATCGGTATAGCGAAAAAACATATTTTTTCCCGCCTGGATTCCGCTCCTGATTTCGGCCAACTGTTGTGGAATTTTTTCTGCCCGTTTGGCTGGTTCCGCCGCAATGGATCCCTGTGACAAAGCCGCCACGAAACGCTGAAGGGCTTCATCGGTCTGTGCCCTTGGGCCCTTCAGTTCTTCTGCGGATATTCCGCCGCTAATAAATATGGCACTGATACCCCTTTCCTTTTGAATGCATGTAATAAGATGTGATGTTGCGCTCAGAAGATTAACATTGGACATTTGGATCCTAGAGATCCTATATTCGGACTGAAGTCCAAGCACGACCCACACGATTAATAGAGCCATCAGACACACGGGAACGATCCACATCACCATCATTCTCGTTTTCAGACTCATCAGAAACACCTCCTTGGCTTTTAGAAAACCTAGCTGACGATGGCAAAGACATGGGTGGCCAGAGGTCCCAGGGATCCGACGACCGCATAGCCTGCAGACCTTGGGTCACCCGTAAAGTTTTTTCGGGCCTCCGCGGCATGCATTCGGCGCATGAGCCTATCGTTCCTTGTCCTTGATGGCTTTGTCTTGATGGTGACGGCACCATTCCTCATAGAGCATGTGCCTCATTTTATGCTGCAAGTCTTCTGGGAGCACAAAGTGCGGACATGTCTCAAAGATATCTTGGGGTTCACACAGTTCAAACCAGGCGCAATCCATGCAGGTGATCATGCCCCTTCCCGTCCCAATCCGTCCAACTGACACAGGACCCTAGGATTCTTGGCCTCACTGAGGGTTATCGGCAGGACATGATCCCAGCTTGAGTTTTTTCCTCTTAAAAGTCACCGAGGTTGTGCACATACCCGCGAATCAGCGCATGGGCTCCTTCGGGCGCGGCCAGCAAAGGGCCGTCGACGCGCCGCGTTTCGAAATACTCATTGAGATGGAACGGTTTTCCGTCGAGAAACTTCAGGTTTCCTCCGGCCGCCTGAAGAATGATTTGGGCGGCCGCAAGGTCCTGATAGGACACGTTGCGCATCAAGGCTCCTTCGGCTCGCCCCATGGCCACATAGCTCACGTGGGCGGCCGTACATCCTAGGTTTCGAATTTTTCCTGGAAAATTCGACCGGAAATGCTCATGCATGCGCGAATAGGTCAACAGCAGACTCTCGTTGTTGATCTCGCCCGAATAGGCGATGCCGATGGGCATGTTGTTGAGAAACGCACCCCGGTCAGGTTCTCCGTAGAAGCATTCGCCCGTTACGGGCATGTGAAAGATTCCGAGCACGGGCCAGAAGTTTTCAAACAGGGCCAGGGAAGTGCCCCAAAGAGGAATACCGGCTTGGAAATTGGCCACACCGTCCAACGCATCGTAAACCCAAAGGTATCCTTTGTGGCCGTGCACATAGTCTTTGCGGGCCGGGGCATCCCCGAAAACTTCGTGTTCCGGAAAGCGACTTTGGAGCGTGTCGTGGAAAAATCCGATGAGGTGCAGTTCCGCTTCCGTGACCAAATCTTCGTCGAACTTCACGTCTTTTCGGCCTTTACCGTAAAAGCGAAGGGCTTCTCGACCGGCCTGCCGAACCACGTCCAAAGCGAATTCTCGAAGCTCTTCTATCCCGGCACCCTCTTGACTCATATCGCTCCCTCCTTTTTCTGACGGTGCTTCATTTCCATTCTTTTTTCCAGACCTTGCCCCATGGACCATAAAAGGTTACCGCGTGCTTGTCAAAGGATGACACGGCACGCAGCGCCCTCTTTTATGTATGGCACCAATCCGTCGCTATGCGCCCTCTCTTGAAGCCCGTTGAGCACGGCCATCTGGAGAAGCGGCGCGAGCCGCCACATTTCCTATGGCCTACGGTTCGCGGCGGCGGCGTTTGCAACCCACCGGCGAATGTGTTATGAACACATTCGCTTGAAAAAAAGCGTAATTAGAGGTTTTCCTTGGGCATGAGTCACCCGTATCAGGACCATTACTTTCATCGAGCCAAGAAAGAGGGGTACCTTGCGCGTGCGGTTTACAAGCTGGTGGAGATTCAAGCCAAGTATCGACTGGTCCGGCCTGGGGACCATGTTTTGGATCTGGGCGCGGCGCCGGGGTCCTGGATGCAGCTCACCAGCCGCATCGTGGGGCCAAAAGGCTTGGTGGTGGGCATCGATCTTCAACCCATCGCCCATGCTTTTCCTGACCATGTGGTGACCCTGCAGCAGGATATCTTCGATGAAACGATCGCAGAAGAAGTGCTGCAGCGCTACGGCCCTTTTGATGTGGTGCTGAGCGACATGGCCCCAAAGACCTCAGGGATCAAATCCGCCGACGCCGCGCGCTCGGAACTACTTTTTGAAAGGGCTTTGGATTTGGCCTGCAGGTCGCTCCGCCCTGGCGGAAAGTTCCTTGCGAAAATCTTTCAAGGCGACGAGTTTCATCAGTTGCTTTTACGGGTCAAGATGTTTTTTCGGCGTGTGAAGGTGGTCAAGCCGGACGCCTCACGCAAGCAAAGTCGAGAAATTTACGTCCTTGCCATGGACTTCAAGGACGCCAACGGTTGAACGGAGGACAGCATCATGTCCGGACATTCCAAATGGAGCACCATTAAGCACAAGAAAGCCGCTCAGGATGCCAAGCGCGGAAAGGTTTTCACCAAGCTCATCAAGGAACTGACGGTCGCCGCTCGATTGGGAGGCGGTGATCCGGACGGAAACCCTCGACTGCGAGCGGCCATTGCGGCGGCCAAGGCCGAAAACATGCCAAAGGAAAACATTGAACGGGCCATCAAGAAAGGGACGGGGGAACTGGAAGGTGAGGCCTATGAGGAAGCCATCTATGAAGGTTATGGACCCGGCGGCGTGGCCATTTTGGTGGAAGTGACCACGGACAATCGGAACCGAGCGGCCAGTGAAATCCGCCATATCTTCAGCAAAAATGGAGGAAGTCTGGGTGAGGCGGGATGCGTGGCCTGGATGTTTGAAAAGCATGGCCTGATCGTCTTCAACAAGGACAAGGTCGAAGAGGACCACCTCATGGAAGTGGCCTTAGAGGCGGGTGCGGAAGATGTGCGCGATCAGGAGGATCAATTTGAAGTCATCACCACGCCGGGCGATCTGGAAAAAGTGAAGGCTGTGTTCGATGAGAAAGGTATGGTTTACGAAATGGCGCACGTGACCATGGTGCCGCAGAGCACGGTGCGCGTGGAGGATGAAAAGACCGCGCAACAGCTTCTGAAGCTCATGGATGCATTGGAAGACAACGACGACGTGCAAAACGCTTACGCCAACTTCGATATACCTGACGAGATTCTGAATGCGGTGGCCTGAGGCGCTCAAGGATAGGGCATGCGCGTTTTAGGCATTGACCCCGGATCCCGCCATACAGGCTACGGTGTGGTGGAAAACGTTGGAGACCGTTTGGTTCCCGTGCTTTTTGGGTCCCTTTCTCTGCCGGCTTCCATGGAACTACCCACGCGCTTGGGGTCTATCTTTACGGGGATTCGGCGCATCATCGAGCAGGCCAGCCCCACGGAAATGGCCGTGGAGGCGGTCTTCGTTTCGCGCAACGCCCGCAGTGCCCTCATTCTGGGACACGCTCGCGGAGCCGCCATGGCAGCAGGCATTCATGGTGGCCTTCAGGTTTTTGAATACAGTGCGTTGGAAATCAAGCAGGCGGTGGTGGGCTACGGAAAAGCCGAAAAAAGCCAGGTAGCCCGCATGGTTGGGCTCCTATTGGGTCTCCACGACCTTCAGGACCCTCATGCCGCCGATGCCCTGGCCGCCGCCGTCTGCCACATCCACGCACGCTCCTTTCCCACCCTTTATTCGCCGGCTCAGCGCCCATGATTGCTCATCTGGAAGGTCGACTGCGCCATAAAGCTCCGGATCATGTCATCGTGGACGTCCATGGCGTGGGCTTTTGTGTCCACGTATCGTTGAGCACCTTTTATGACCTGCCGGAGGTGGGCGCTTCCACCAGCCTTCACGTGCATACCCATGTGCGCGAAGAAACGCTGCAGCTCTTCGGCTTCGGCACATTCGCCGAAAAAGAGATGTTTCTGCACCTGATTGCCGTTAACGGCGTCGGCCCCAAAATGGCTTTGGGCATCCTTTCAGGGATTCAACCCGACGAATTGCGCCAGGTGGTACTCTTTCAAGATCGCCAACGCCTGCAAAAGATTCCCGGCATTGGTAAAAAGACGGCGGAACGCATCCTGCTGGAACTCAAAGATCGATTGCACGCTCCTGTGCCGGAAGCGGCCGCCACTCCGTCGTTGCCGCCGGTGGAAGACGACGTCTTTGCCGACGCCTACTCCGCTCTGTTGAACTTGGGCTATCGTTCGGCGGAAGCCGCCAAAGCTCTTAAAAAGGTTCGACACTTGATGGCTGCCGCCACGGAGAAGCCCTCCCTGGAACAGCTCCTAAAAGAAGCCCTGCGAATTTTGGCCTAGAAGGCTATCTGAGAACCCCTCAATCCATCGCTCCTGAGCAGCGGGGATTCGATAACGTCAAGCCATCCTGGCTGGCGCCGATTCTAAAAGGCTCTTGTCCGCCTTGCAGAAGCGCCCAGGGCGCGATACGTTTCTCACGGCCGCCCGTGCCTTCACGCTGTTTTTTGGGCGTGTCATGGACGTGGGATCGCCATACGATATGATACTGAGGTCGTGGCACCGAAGGCGTCCATCCGTTGGTTCACCCTAAGAAGCGCCCAAGGGGCGACCCTGCATGAGCGTACGTGTTTGTTCTGGAAGAGCGCCGCGTCGCGCGATAAAGTGTCGTGGTTTGAGCCGCATCATTAGGTGACTTTGTCGGTCACGTTGTGCAGGAAATCTCACCGCCAGGCACGGGATAAGGGAGAAATGCGACAATGGCGGATCGATTGCTGGAGCCGAGACCCAAGGACGAAGACCTGCCCTTGGAGGCCGGCCTCAGGCCCCGCACCCTTGAAGAATACCAGGGCCAGAGCGAACTTAAGGAAAAACTAAGGATTTTCATTCAGGCAGCCCTGCAGCGGGACGAGCCCCTGGACCACGTCCTGCTTCACGGCCATCCAGGACTGGGCAAGACATCCTTGGCGGGCATCATCAGTCGGGAACTGGACGTCCCCTTTCGCGCCACATCGGGTCCCGTCATCGAACGTCCGGGCGATTTGGCCGCCATTTTGACAAACTTGGAACCCCGATCCGTTCTATTCATCGACGAAATTCATCGACTGAACCACGTGGTGGAAGAAATTTTGTATCCGGCCATGGAGGATTTTCAGTTGGACATCATCATCGGTCAGGGGCCATCGGCGCGCACCATCAAACTGGATCTTCCCCCGTTCACCTTGGTGGGAGCCACCACGCGGGCGGGGTTGTTGTCTCCGCCGCTGCGAGACCGATTCGGAGTGGTGTTGCGCCTGGAATTTTACCGTGTGGACGATCTGAAACAAATTGTGCTGCGGGCCGCGCGCATCATGAGTCTGGCCATCGATGATGAAGGAGCTGAGGAAATCGCCCGCCGCTCGCGAGGAACACCGCGTATCGCCAACAGACTTCTGCGCCGTGTTCGAGATTTTGCGGAAGTGCGGGCTCAAGGATTCATCACGCGAGATGTGGCGGATATGGCGCTCAAGATGCTGGATGTGGACGAACGAGGCTTTGACCGCATGGATCGGCGCATTCTTTCCACCATCATCGAAAAGTACGACGGAGGTCCCGTGGGAATCGAGACCTTGGCCGCGGCGCTTTCCGAAGAAAAGGACACTTTGGAAGAAGTCTACGAGCCGTTTCTCATTCAACAAGGCTTTCTCAAGAAAACCCCGCGAGGCCGCGTGGCCACACGGTTGGCTTTTGAACACCTCGGGCTGCCCTATCGCCCGTCGCGCCAGTTGTCGTTTCTCTGAGAAATCCCTGGTCCGAGGTTCGAAAAGCGTGTATCAAGAGGCAAGCATCGCGCATCACAGGCGCACCGATTGGCAAAGCGGGGGCGCGCCTCGACCTTCAAGGCCTGATGGCAAAGGAGGTTCCTTTGGTGGAAAGCGTGGACAAGATCATTGAATTGGTGGGACCGAGCACGGTTTCGTGGGAAGACGCCGCCAAGAACGCGGTGGAAACGGCGTCCAAGACGTTGCGCGATCTGCATCCCCAAAAGCACGAAGGTGAACATTTAGCTTGAGGAAGGCAAGGTGGTGGCTTACCGAGTCCGTGTTGCCATCTCCTTTAAATACCAAGGCAGTTGATCCGCAGAAGCTGTGTCGAAAGTAGGTGATTCGGGCCGCACCGCCGCCGCCCTTTCATCGCCTGGTATCGACCGAACACGCCCCTTTGGAGGAAACGCCATGGGTCAACGGATGGTGAGAATCCTGATGGCCAAATTCGGCCGTGGCTACGAGGCGGCCCTCATGCGCCTTGCCGCCGCCTTCAGTGAAGCGGGCTTTGAAGTCATATACACCGAATCTGAAGATCCAAAAGCCATTGTCAATGCGGCCATACAGGAGGCCGTGGATCACATCGGCATCACCACCCTTCCGGAAGCACGCCTGGAACAATTTGCGTCCGTGCTGGAGCTGCTCAAGGCTCACGACGCCCAAGACATCGGCGTGACGGCGGGAGGTTTTTTGGATGAGGCCTTGGTGCCCGAACTGAAGAAAATGGGCGTGGTCGAATTCTTTCCCAAAGGCACCTCGCACCAGGAGCTCATTCAATGGGCACGAAACCATATCCACCCCATTGAATAAGTCGCCACCTCGAGGCGCCCTGAAATTCAAGAATTCCCCGAATAGCCCTTGTACGGCAAGCCTTGCCAAAGGTGCAGCTTCCATTTACGGTCAGATCACGAAAAGGCGGCCTAGCCGGCACGCAAAGCGCGTGCTCAAATGTCGTCCGTAAATAGCCCTCAAGGACGAGGCCTTTTCAGGCCAGAGCCGTGCCCATGAGAATTCATGGGCACGGCCTCGCCCTTCGCGCGGCATTCTCTTGTCTTCATCTGCTAGGTCGTCACAGCGGGTTTCGGCCCAGGCTTGCACACGACTTCCTTTTTGGATAAATTTTTAAAGGATGTGGAGGCGTCCACCCGATCGCCGGTTCCCTTTGGGAACGGGAGGAAAGTCCGGGCTCCGCAGGGCAGGGTGCTGGGTAACGCCCAGTCTCGGTGACGAGCAGGACAGTGCCACAGAAAACAAACCGCCGAGCACTCACTTTTCCGTCGAGCCATTCCGCGCCGGCTCGACGGCGAAGTGAGTGCTCGGTAAGGGTGAAACGGTGAGGTAAGAGCTCACCAGTCCCGGTGGTGACACCGGGAGCTCGGTAAACCCCACCCGGAGCAAGGCCAAGTAGGGGAGCGTTGAAGGGTTGCCCGCCCGAGGCTCCCGGGTCGGCCGCTTGAGCCTCATGGTAACATGAGGCCTAGAGGAATGATCGGGACCTTTCGTCAGGAAAGGCACAGAACCCGGCTTATGGGCTCCTCCACATCCTTCTTGCACCGACCGCGGCGCACGACACAAACTTTTTCATCGTCGACTGAATGACACAACAAACGTGACGCCTTCAAACCACCTCGAACAAACCTTTGCCGTCGTGCCGGCCGCAGGTTCCGGCGTCCGCATGGGGCTTAACCATCCCAAGCAGTTTCATCTTCTGCACGGCAAGCCCATTCTGGCGTGGACCCTTGAAAGACTGCTGGCCCTGCCCTTTGTGCACGGCATCGTCGCCGTCGTTCCCGAAAATGCCGTGGGCTTCGTTGCGGCGTTAGCTTCCTCACTTGGCGCCGGAGCTTCCGTGACGGTCGTGGCCGGCGGAGCGCGTCGCCAAGACAGCGTGCGGGCCGGTCTTCGAGCTTTGCCGGATACGTGCCAATGGGTGGTGATTCATGACGGGGTGCGTCCCATGGCATCGCCCGAGCTTTTTTACCGCACTTATGAGGCCGCACGGCAAAGCGGTGCTGCCATCTGCGCTTGTCTGGCCCAAGACACCGTAAAGATGGCCGACAGTGGATGGGTTCAGGCCACCGTGCCTCGAGACCGAGTCTGGCTGGTGCAAACGCCGCAAGTGTTTCGCCGGGATCTTTTGGAGAGAGCCTTTCATCTAGCCCAGGCTTTTGAGTGGAACGCCACCGACGACGCATCCCTAGTGGAACGGTTAGGGGTTCGCGTGGCCGTGGTGGAAGGCGAAAAATTCAATATCAAGATCACAACCCCAGAGGATCTCCTCTGGGCTTCCTGGTATCTAGAACACTCACCCAAAGACACGGCGCCTCTTGGACGCCAGAAGGAAAGGCCATGACCAGGAATCTTCGCATCGGCATGGGCTGGGATGTGCACCCCTTTGCCTTAGGCCGCCCCCTTATTGTCGGTGGTGTGACCATTCCCCACGAACGCGGCCTTCTCGGCCATTCCGATGCCGACGTGCTGTGCCATGCTCTGTGTGACGCCTTGCTGGGTGCGGCCGCTTTGGGGGATATTGGCACCCACTTTCCAGACTCCCAGCCCCAATACAAGGATGTGTCCAGCTTGGTGTTGCTGAAGTTCGTGTGCCGCCTCATTGATCAGGCCGGGTTCGGCATCGTCAATGTGGATATGACCGTCTTGGCCCAAAAGCCAAAAATCGCCCCGTATGTCACGCAAATGCGAAGGAATCTGGCCGATGTGCTGGGTGTGGAAGAAAATGCGGTGAGCATCAAAGCCACCACGACGGAAGGACTGGGATTCGTCGGTCGTGTGGAAGGCATTGCCGCCTGTGCCATCGCCCTCCTTTATCAGACACAAGGAGCCGCCTCATGAGCCTGGTTGTCTACAACACCTTGACAAAGAAAAAAGAACCCTTCGTCCCACTGGAAGCCGGTGTCGTTAAGCTCTACGTGTGCGGCGTCACGGTCTATGACCTGTGCCACGTGGGACACGCTCGATCGGCCATCGTCTTTGACGTGATTTACCGATACTTGAAGTCCCGGGGGTATCGAGTGACCTACGTTCGCAATTTCACCGATATCGACGACAAGATCATCAAGAGGGCCCAGGAGGAAGGCACGGACTATCGCACGATTGCAGATCGCTATATCGCCGCGTTTTACGAGGATATGGATGCGCTGGACGTGCTGCGCCCAGACCTGGAACCCTTGGCAACGGAAAACATTCCGCAGATGATCGACATCATTCGCCGCCTGGAAGAAAAGGGCATCGCCTACAAGGCCGGCACCGATGTGTATTTTGCTGTGGAAAAATTTCCCGAGTACGGAAAACTTTCCGGACGGAGCCTGGACGACATGATGGCCGGGGCCCGCGTGGAGGTGGATGTCAACAAGCGTAACCCCTTGGACTTCGTCCTTTGGAAAGGAAGTAAACCCGGGGAACCGGCTTGGGACAGCCCCTGGGGACCAGGACGCCCAGGCTGGCACATTGAATGCTCGGCCATGGGCAGCCGCTTTTTGGGCCGCACCTTTGACATTCACGGCGGCGGTAAGGATCTAATCTTTCCTCATCACGAGAACGAAATCGCGCAGAGCGAAGCCGCTTTTGGCGTGCCCTTCGTGCGCTATTGGCTTCACAACGGCTTCGTTAACATTAACAATGAAAAGATGTCCAAGTCCTTGGGCAATTTCTTTACCATTCGAGACATTCTCAAGGTGGTGCACCCGGAAGCTCTCAGACTCTTCGTTCTATCCAAGCATTATCGAAATCCGGTGGATTTTTCCGACGAGGCCCTGGCGGAAGCCGAACGGGCCCTGGAACGGCTCTATGCCACCTTGGAAGTAACGCTGGCCCGCACGCCTCAAGAAATCGAAGGGGAAAAGGTCGCCGAAAAAGCTCTGATGGGTCAAGACAAGGAGCTTTTTCAAAAGATCGTGGATTTTCCCGACGCCTTTGGCGAAGCCATGGACAACGATTTCAACACAGCTCAAGCCTTGGCGCTGCTCTTTGAATTGCAACGGTCCACGCAGCGCTTTTTGGACACTTTTGGCCGAAAAAGCTTGAAAGGGCCGGCCGCCGCTCTGGCTCGCAAGGCCACCACGTGCCTTCAAGACCACGGGCGCATTTTGGGGCTTCTGACTCGAGCCCCTGAAAGATTTTTCGATGAGATCAAGAAGCGCAAGATAGCTCAGAAAGGCATCGCCGTAGCCGAGGTGGAAGCCCTTATCGCCCAGCGCAACAAGGCACGCCAAGAGAAAAACTTCCAGGAAGCGGACCGTCTACGCGACCGCCTTGCCGACATGGGCGTGCAACTGGAAGACACACCCCAGGGAACTCGGTGGCGCGTGCGATGACGCAAATCCTTGGGCGCCACTCCCGCGGGTAACCTTTTCCAACAGACGGCCAAAGCTTTGTCCAGTGGCGATGCTTTCGGCCGGCCGCAGCCAATGGGCGGAGGGGAGCCACTCCGCCGAAGGGCGCAAAAGAGCGTCGAACGGCACCTGATGGCCGGTGCCGTGCGACGCTCCTGCAGGCCTAACCTGAAACGAATGTGAAATGACTGCTGGCAAGCGGCTAAGGAGCCTTGCCGCAGCAGGAACCCGGAACACAGCCTTGAGCCGCCGGGCTTGTTCCACAACAGCCCGTATCCCTCGGGCCGGGAACCCTATGGCCGTCTTTGGCGCCGGAAGCCCTTGAAGAGACGGAAAGGAGTTTTTTGACGCCGGCGCTGCCACAGGCAGGGCACGACACCGCCTCGTCTTTGCCCAAGACCAGGTGCTCCGAAACCTCACCGCAATGCGTGCACACGTATTCGTAAATGGGCATAAGCCGCCTTTCCGTCGCTTTCAGTGAGCGCACCCGCCGCCGTGATGATGCCCGGCGCAGGTCCAGTTCGCGGAAAACTCAGGGAGCTTTCCCTGACGCCACATGGCCAGATTGTCCCTGACCGATCCTTCCATGGCCCTATAGACCTGAATGCCTTGCGCCTGCAGTTTCATCAAAGCCCCCATGCCGATGCCGCCAACCACAATCCCATCCACAGGGCGACCGCCCAGGGCTTTCAAGGGCTGGCACATGCCATGGGCATGATGCAAATCCCCATTGGATATTTCCTCTACCGAACCGGATTCGGTGTCCACAATGACAAAACCCGGAGCCGACCCGAAATGGCCAAACACCTCACTGTCCAGACCGCTCAACTTCGCCGCCGGAAAACAAATCTTCATCCTTTTGTTCCTCCTTGAATACCGATGGAAAAGTCACCAGCTTTCTTCAAGCCCAAGGACCGTATCGCGATGATTTTATAGGACCGATCAAAATCATTGTCAACTCCAGCACCCAAAGCCCTTCAGCCACTCATGTGTTCAGAATGCCTCGCCTCGAAGCTTGTTTTTCTGCGTTTCCTCTTTCCATTTGGGCAAGCCTCTTCCTATAATGCGATCAAGAAGCAGCGCCGCCGCAAACGGCTTCGAACACGTCTGGAGGTGGATCCATGGAAAATCAGGACTTCATCGTGGCCAACGAGGTGTTCATCAAGACGGACCGACAGCAAGGCAACATGGTCATATTGAAGGAATCGGAGGACGCTTCGCAGTATTTTCTCATGTTCGTTGGAGACAGCGAGATCACGGCCATCGCCAAAGAAAAGGGGTTTGTGGAACCCAAGCGTCCCTTGACCCACGACACCTACCTCACCATTTTGGAACGGGCCGGGGTCCGTTTCGAGAGGGTGGAAATTTACACCATGAAGGAAAACACCTATTACGCCCGCATCATCGCTCGTGTCGGGGACGAGGAGGTGGTCTTTGACAGCCGCCCCAGCGACGCGGTAGCTCTTGCGTTGCACGAAAAATGCCCCATTTTGGTGAACCGAAGGCTGCTTCGCCGGGAACTGACGCCCGAGGAAGTCAAGGAATACGAATCCATCATCAAGACGGTCAAGTTTTGAGCGGGGGCATTGTGCGCGCCCCGTCCCGCCTTTTTGGCCCACGAGCCGGCCGCCGCAGGTCCCGTGGTGGGTGCCGAGCGGCAGCCGGCATCGTTCAAGGGCGCCTTGGATAGGCTTTCAAATCAGGTTGTAGTAATAGAGCATCAAGTCGGAACGGGTCACAATGCCCACGAGGCGACCGTTGTCCACCACGGGCAACCGGCCGATGTCGTGCTTGACCATGAGCCGCAGGGCTGTGGGAATGGTGGCCTGCGGGTCGATGGTGATCACATCCCTTTTCATGAAAGCCTTGACGGGGGCGGAGCGCTGGGTGGGTCGTTCCAACTTCACGAGGTCGCGCACGGAAATCACCCCCACCAGTTTTTCCCCTTCCACGACCGGCGCTCCCGTGTGCCCTCGCCCCTTCAGTTGCGCGTGCACGGCATCCACTGTCTCGTCCGGTCCGACGGTAAATACGGGAAAGGACATGAGATCAAAGATAGGCACGGAGGCGTGTCCGTTTTGGGCCATGAGTTCCCGAATCCAGTTTTCGATGCCTTCCGGGCGAGTGCCCTTGACGAGGGCGGAGGCCGCTTCCGGGCGGCCGCCACCGCCCAGCGGTTTCATGAGGGCCGCCACGTCCACACTGTCGGGGCCGCTTCGCGCGATGACGATGCTTTGTCGTCGCCGACTATCCCAGAAAAGGCCAAAGGCGGCATCGGCACTTAATACATCCCGAAGCATGGTCACTACGGAAGCCAGCCCTGAGACGTGTCCGTTCAGGTCGGCTTTGGCAAAACACACCACATGACCGTTCATGGTGATGCGTTGCGCGGTCTCCAGAAGGTGCGTGAGGATTTCCTTGTGCTGCAGTCCATAGCCGGGTCTCAGAGCCGTCTGAATGACGTTCAGGTCCGCCTGGACTTCTAAAAGAAAGGCAGCCGCCCGCGCGTCCGTGGCTCGCGTGCACGGAAAGGTCAGATGCCCCGTATCCTCGTAAATTCCTGCCAGAAACAGGGTGGCCTGAATGGGATCAATGGCCGCGCGTCGGCGTTCCAATTCCTGCACCAGCAGCGTGGCGGCAGATCCCACGAGGGCCTGCCGGCCGGAGGCGGCGTGAATGTCTCCGATGTCGGGATGGTGGTCCCACAGGTGAACGTCCAGGTCCGAACGGTTCATGAGCGGGGCCATGCCATCGAGACGTTCCCAGCGGTTGGCGTCCACGACGACAAGTCGCGACACCTCGTCATGGCGCACCGCCAGGGGGCTCAAAAAAGGGAACAGATCCTTGTGAATGGAAAGAAAAGCCCGCACGTTGGCATTGATGCTTCGAGGCAAGACGATTTGGGCTTCAGGGTAGAGATGTTTGGCGGCCACCACGGAGGCCAGCGCATCAAAGTCCACGTTCTTGTGTGTCGTGATAATCTCCATGGAGAGCGTCCGTTGCAGTTGTTTATCGACAGCCACAGGGTTTCATGACATGTATCGGTCTATACGCCACATGACTTGAAAGTTTTCACAAGCCCTTTCTCAAGCGCGCTGCATGCGGCCTTTTTCGTCATAGGTCACAGCGCGCAGCAGACCAATGGTGCGTTGGCAGTCTGCGCTCTGGGGCACGCGACATAGAGCAAAGCCCAGTTTTCGTCCCAGGGCCAACAGCTAGGTGTTTTCTCTGAGCACCGTGCCCCGGTTTCCATGCCCCATTCCTTCGCAATAGACAAGCAGTTTTCCAAAAACAGAACCGCGATGCTTTGCCTTGCCAGGGATCCACTACCAGCACGGCGAATTCGGCCCTTTTTCCAGTAGGTGTCGCTGATAACCCGGGCCACGCCCAAAAGTTTTTCCTGGGCGGTTCCCGTAGCCTCCACCGCCACCAAGGCGATTTCGCAGCCATCGTCAATCTGCGCGAACTTAACCAGCAAGTCTTCGGACAGCTCCTTAATGGGGCTGAAAAACCGAAAGGAGATGCTCGTGGGCGAAAGCATGTGAAAGAGGCCCACCCGCAGCGGGGCATCTTCCGGCTTGATGGGTCGAACAAAAACCGGCCGCTCTGCCGTGGTCACAGCGTGCTTTTCATGGCGTGCCGAATATGGGCCGATGATGAGGTGCATAGGAGACGGAACGGTGCTGGGCCGAACGAGAACCCGGGCATCCACAACCCACGGCCTTCCGTGTTGCAGAATGAGCGGGTTTATGTCCAGTTCCGTGATTTCCCGAAAGTCTGTCACCAGCTGACTCAGCCGAATGAGCAACTCCTCCAGGGACGCCATGTTGGCTGGCGGCCGATTGCGGTCGCCTCGAAGAACCTTGTAGACCTTGGTGTCTTCCATGAGGCGGTGCACCAGGGAACGGTTTAGGGAAGGAAGCACCAGAGAGCGATCTTTGAGCCGTTCGGCCAGAATACCGCCCATGCCAAAAAGGATGACGGGGCCAAAGTGGTCGTCTTTCTTGGCCCCTACGATGAGTTCCACGCCTGTGGCGCCCTGGGCGCTTCGCAGCATGGGCTGCACCGAGACGCCGTGAATCTCCGCGTCCGGCTTGTAGGCTCGAGACCTCTCGACGATGGTGCGATACGCGGTGCGCACCTGGCCTTCGTTTTGCCAATCCAGGACGATACCCCTAGCTTCCGTCTTGTGGGCGATGTCGGGCGAACAAATCTTGAGCACCACGGGAAAGCCCGTGCCCTGGGCCATGGCCGCCGCATGGTCTTCATTTTGGGCAACGCGCGTGACTCAAGATTTTTCATGACGGCGGCCCCGACGCTTTCCGCCCGTTCACTGGCTCCGATGGCGGCGATGGCCTTTGGATTGAGCATTCGGTCGTGATGCAACAATCCCATGAGTCCACTCACGTTGGCGATAGATGGGGCCCAGATCAGTCGCCCGTGCACTGCGTGAAGCCGGTTTCGGTTGGACGCGTCACGCCGCCGACGGGGCTTCCTCTCCGTAGGGATTCACCGTCAGGACCGGCACGCTGGCCCCCTTGACCACACGTTCGGCCACGCTGCCAAAAACAATGCGCTCCAAACCTTTTCGCCCGTGTGTGCCCATGACAATCAGGTCCATGCCCTGCGTCGCGGCGAACTTCAGAATCTCTTCGGCGGGATCGCCCGATACCACTTGGCCCTCCATGGGCAGGTCTTGAAAATGTTGCTGGAGAAACTCGTTGAGCTTTTTACGGGCCCCTTCGGCCAGTTCGGTCTGAATGGTCTTGATACTGGGACGAGGCACATACATGCTTCCCAAATCATCAAATATTCTGGCCACAAAGAGCACGTGCACCTTGGCTTGAAACCGCTCAGCCATTTCCCGCACCACCGGAACGATTTTTTCCGAAACGGGGGAAAAATCCACGGGGAAAAGAATTTTCTTAAACATGATCATCCTCCTTAGAATTCGCATGGGCTTTCAGGCTTCACTGGCTTGGCCATCATAAAGAGAAAGACCGTCCCTTTTGCCCCGGTTCCGAACGCACCCAGGCTTCTCCGCCGTGCCGGTGCGCTACTTTGCGCACGATGGCCAAACCCAGTCCCGAGCCTTCGGCTGTCGTGCAAAGCTTCAAGTTGCAAAGGGTTCAAAAACCTTTCTCTGGTGTTTCGAAGGAATGCCCTCGCCGTTGTTGACCACCCAAAATACATAAGATTCTTCTCTTTCCTTAAAACCCACTTGCGGCTCAGGGCGTTCTGGACAAGGTTGCGCAAAGCGCGAAGCACCGCAACTTCGTCTGCCGTGACCTCGGCGAGCCGCAAATGTTCTGACCATTGCACAGATCTCCTGAAAAGCTCCACCGCAAATTGCTGCCGCAAACTCTACCACCTCCGAAAGTGGGTGTCCACTTTTCGGACCCGCGGATAAAAAGTAAAGGTCTGACCCCATGTCGTTTATGAATGCCGCCGTGGAGGCTGTGCGGGCAGGCGAAGCCGGCGCTGGGTTCTCGGTGGTGGCAGAAGAGGTGCGAAGCCTGGCGATGCGAAGTGCTGAAGCGGCCAAAAGTACGGCGAATTTAATCGAACAGTCCCAGAAAAATGCCGATAACGGGGTGCAATCGGCTAACGAAGTCAAAGAAATCCTGATCAAAATCATAGACGGCATCAACAAAGTAAGCCAACTGGCAAAGGATATCGCGGTGGCAAGTAACGAACAGGCCGAAGGGGTCAACCAAATTAATCTGGCGGTTCTCGAGATGGATAAGGTTACACAGTCCAACGCTGCCACCTCTGAAGAGTGCGCCTCGGCCAGCGAACAATTATTCGGTTAGACCAAGGAACTCAACGAAATGATACGGCATTTGGCCCGAGTTGCAGGGGCAAGTCTGCCGTCCGAGACCCAGACCCTCAGCGCCTTGAGACGACCTGTGATGACCAATCCGGCGATCGAAGGCAAAGGCGGCTATAGACCAGCAGCGAGCGCGACCAATGCCGATTCTTCGGCTAAGACCAAAGCCAAGGCCTTGATCCCCTTTGACGATGATGAGTTCGAGGATTTCTGAGAGAGATAGCAAAATGGTCACCGGTTGAGTAAATGGCGACAAACGGGGCGGTAATCTATACCTCGCCCCCCGATTCGACCCTATGGATGCAAGCTGCGGTGCTCGGTGACCGTTACATGTCATATACTCCCGGGAACTATTGTAATGACTCTGTAATGACCCCTAGGAATCAAGACCAAAATTTGCATTATTGCCAACGCGGTGCTCTCGGCTTGTTTGGTTCGCATCAAGAGCAATGAGAGGTGACCCTTTGGCCTTTGCTCCAGGCCTTGACAACCGGCTTTGGGCCTGAAGCGTGGAAGGCGGTTTTGGCGGTTGCACTGAGGAAAAGGCGTATGGAAAAAGCGATAGACGCACCGCGTTTGTCTCGCCGGCTAAGCGGCGAGTTTATGACGATACTCAACCGGGCTCATGTATCCCAACTCTTGGTGCGGACTCTCGGTGTTGTATTCTCGGATTCAACCCTCGATGATCGTTTTGGCCTCATCAAAGGACGAAAACAGGTTGAGCCAAATACACTCCTCTTTCAGCGTTCTCATGAACCGCTCGATCATTCCGTTTTGCTGGGGACTGTAGGGGGTGATGTCTACAGGGCGCAGACCACACGCACGCAGCACTTTGAGATAACGTTTCGACGTGAAGACGCGCCCGTTGTCACTTCTGAGGGCAAGCCCTTGGGAGGCGGCTTTATTGTGCCCAATCGGCGAATGAGCGCATCTTTCAAAAGCGCCTTCCGCCACCTTGGCGTTTTGTCGCCGGCTGATGCGATAAGCCACAATCTCCCGATTCCAACAGTCGATCACCGCAATCCCATCAAACCACCCGGAATCCGAGCAGAAAAAGTGGGTCATATCCGTTGTCCAAAAAAAATGCCAATCACCCCAAGAATAGTTCCCAAAATGCTTGTTTTGATCTGACCACCCATATGTCAAAATTTGCTTTTTTCGTAAGCCTTTTTTTGCTGCGTTTCTTGGGCTGTCTGCATATTGAACTGCTTATATAAGTCGTCACGAATATAGCGTATCTCCATATTGAAGCTAAGGTGGGGTGCGTCCAGTTCGATGATTACCCCCTTTGCCTTAAACCGCGCGAACATATCGCCAACAAAAGGGCGACGTTTCGCTGTTAATGTATATTTCTCAGATAGGAAGGACAATATTTCATCAAAGCGAGTCTTGCACATCGTCATTAATACGCCCGCAAGCTTGTGGTCTTGATCGAAGATATAAAAAACCTCATAGAGACGTTCTATACCATACCCTTCACCATCAGTTTTAATTTGTGGTCCACGAGTAAACTTGTTTATGCCCGCGTCGTGGATTCTGGTTTGCTTCGCTAGCTGGGTCTTAACCTGTTCTAAGGTGCTGGACCCAATTTCAAATCCAAGTACCTGGACTTGAGCAATCGAAATCGAGGGTATAAATAGCAAACTTAGAAGATAAAAACTCAGAAAACGCATTGCCTAGCCTCCGATTCTTTTGAAAAAGTTTAGACGCTGTAGAACCGCTGCCCCATGGCACAGCAACAAGGCCTAGCGTCCGATTGCCCTAATGTGTGGGTTATGCGTCCGCAACGAAGCTCCCCGCCTTTGTGGCCAGAGTCGGCACTCTGCATGCGCCAGTGGCTAACGTCTACTTAATTCGTAGGGCTCTCGCTCACCACCTCAGCGTACCTTTTGTGGGCTTTATAAATGCCGACCAGATTGGACAAGCTCACCGCCACCTCGAGGTGATCTGCGCCCAGCGCTTTCTCACGGATCTATAGTGCGCGCTTGTAATACTTCTCCGCCTTGGCATAATCACCGTAGGCTTGGAAATGACGTGCCAGTCCGTCTTCAGTTGATGGGTAGTCTGGGATGAACGTGCACCCAAAAAAGAACGGAACGATCTCGGAAACAAGTAACATCAGCTTCCTGACTTTCATGATGACGCCCTCCTATACTTTTTTGGATTCGTTACTGTCCCACCACATTGGTCGCCTCTCCTGGCGAGGGATCGCCCCGATTTGCTGTGAGCGCGCCCTAAGCTTTCTGGCCTCCTCATGCCGATTCGTTGCTCGATACAGATCTAAAAGATCCGCAAAGTACGTCGCCACATCAAGGTAGTTCGGGCCCACGTTCTCATGTCCGACCTATAAGGCTCTCTTGCCGACCGTGACTGCACGATCGTAGTGCCGAGCCCGATAAAGCTCCATTGCTTCCTTATAGAGCGTTTATCAAACTACCGCAGCACCTCTAGCGTACGCCCAGCCGGCGGTCAAGCACAGCAGGCCGGTTACGACGATTAACTGAAAGATTTTTGTCATGCTTCTAGCTTTCGTGACGACTAACAATCAAATAAGCCGCCGAGGCGCGATCGTTCCAAGGTCACGCTTTATTTGTTAGCGAGGTATGATCTTAGCATATCAATGTGATATAAGACCACTGAGAATTCCCATTACTATGCCAGCCAAGATGGTCAAAATTATAAATGCTGGGATCGAAGCGATAGCCCACTTAACCATAAATCCTACCATTGACCAAAATGGCATTTTTATATTCGTAACGACGACTTCATTCTTGGTGAATATAACCTTGCTCTCCGATTCGTTCATAAGTTTCTCCCCTTCTATTGCTGAGCTCCCACGTTTTAAAGTGCTTGTCGGTTATTCAGTGCACCAAAGCCGGAGCGCCAGCCGGCGGGAATGCCGGTTAATTCTGCTGCAGATCAGCATCACACAACGCATCACCCCCTTTTCATCCGGCGACGAGTCGCCTCCTTCAAGCCCAGGGCACGGGCAAAGACCATGTCCCTCCCCACCACCGTGAGCATGTTATCAACCCGCATCCCCTTTGCTGTCTGCATCGGCAAAAACGAGCCCCTCTACGGCCATCCACACCCAGCGTGTTTTCCCGTGGAGCATAGACTCGGGATTCATCCGGGTTTTCTTTCAGAGCGTCACCGAACACATGAGCAGACTTTCATTGAGAGGTCCCGCTATAGCCAGGCGAAGAAAACACGGCCGAAGAATGCCCGCGGAGGAACATCGCCTCGACCGCAGGGAGTCGCACGAGTCGTTCAGAAACGTATTCACATGGTCCAAAAGGGTCTTTCACATGGCGCAGGAAACCCCACAGAGTCTGAAGAATCTCTTCCTTGGAGATCTGAGACTGCTTCGCAGCCGTGATTTCCCGGCACACATGGTCCAGACCGGATCCTCGAGGCATGTCGGCGATGGGGGCCACCCCCCCCATAGCCGGTGGTCGCTTGGAAGTCTCCCTGGACCCTTTGAACGATCATGCGCGCCAACCTCCTTTCAGCCACCGGGTGAAGAAAGGATCGACACGACATTAAAGGCCACTAAGCGGGAATCACAGCTCATTGTCAATATTTTTGATGCTTTGCAGGGCCGTTGGTCAGCAGTTCGTTTACGGATTTAACGTTGACTTTTGGTGAAATAAATGCAAATGAGTTGCATCACAAAGGACGATGCTCTTTGATGGGTTTTCTGTTCAGGTTTTTCGCTGTTCGAGTTGGGGAAAGGCCATGAGAGTTCGTTGCTTTTTTGGGGGCTTCGCCGTTGTTCTAACCCTGTTGTTTCTGGGGGCGGGGGTGGCCTGTGCGGGGCCGCTCAAGGTTTTTGTAACCCTGGCACCGCAAAAGGAACTGGTGGAACGGTTGGGAGGAGACCGAGTCCAGGTCATGGTTCTTGTGCCTTCCGGAGCCGATCCGCACACCTTTGAACCTTCCCCCGCACAGATGAAGGCTCTGGCCGACTCTTCGCTCTATTTTCCCATAGGTATTCCATTTGAAAAGAAGCTCATTGCCCGCATTGGATCCCTCAATCCCCAGCTGAACATCACACCCATGGATCAAGGATTGCCCAAGAGGTTTTTCGAAGAAGAGGATCATCACCACAAAGAGACGTCGTCGGGCAAAGACCATGGGCATGAACATGAAAAAACGGAGGCAAACACGCCGAAACGGGCACCTGAAGGCCACGCCTTTCATTCCCATGCCAAAGGGGAACCGGATCCCCATGTGTGGTTGTCTCCACCCCTGGTCATGGCCATGGCTCGAACGACGGTTCTGGCCCTCATGGCTGCAGACCCCGGGGATAGGGCGGGCTACGAGGCGCGCTATAAGAATTTTCTTTCCGACGTGGCGTCTTTGGATCTGGAAATTCACAGGACCTTTCAGGATGCCAAGCCGCCTCGCGTTTTTTATGTCTTTCACCCCTCGTGGGGTTATTTTGCCGACGCCTACGGACTGCAACAGGAGGCCGTGGAATGGGAAGGCAAGGAAGCCAAGCCCGTACACCTCAAGCACATCATCACTTCCGCTCGGGCTGCCGGTGTGAAAACCCTTTTTGTTCAGCCTCAGTTTTCGACGCGTTCCGCAGAAATGGTGGCCAAAGAAATCGGCGCGCGGCTGGAAGTCATCGACCCTTTGGCCGAAAATTGGATAGAAAACCTCCGGCAGGTGAGCCGTCGGCTTCGAGAAGCTATGCCATGAAACAAAAAATGTCGGCGGAAGTGGCGCTGGTGCGGCAAGTCACCTTCGCCTACAACAACCACCCCGTGCTGGAAGGTGTGGACCTAACAATTCATGCGGGCGATTTTGCGGCCGTCATCGGACCCAACGGCGGCGGCAAAACCACCTTGATCAAGCTCCTTTTGGGCCTTCTGAAACCGCAAAAGGGTTCGGTGACCCTTTTTGGAGAAACCCCCGCCAAGACCGTTCATCGTGTGGGCTATGTACCGCAAGATGCTCACCTGCATCGTTTCTTTCCCCTGACCGTCCTAGAACTCACCCTCATGGGACGTCTGGGCCCCGGGCATTTCTATCGCCGGTACACCGCCGAGGACCTGAAGGCGGCCGAAGCCGCCCTGGATCGCATGGAAATGCTTCCCTATCGAAAAGCTCGCCTGGACGAACTGAGCGGCGGTCAGAGGCAGAGAGTTTTCATTGCTCGGGCTCTGGCTTCGCAGCCCGATGCGCTTTTTTTGGATGAGCCGGCAGCAGGTGTGGATTCCGCGGGTCAAACAGACCTCTACACCCATCTCAAGGAACTGAATGAGCGCCTCACCATTCTTGTGGTCACGCACGATCTTTTGGTCCTTTCCAGCTACGTGAAATCGGTGGTGTGTGTGAATCGATCCCTCGTGCACCATCCTTCTCCGGAAGTGACGGAAGACATTTTGCGCTTCGGCTACCCATGCCCCGTGGAACTCTTGGCACACGGACACGTCCCGCATCGGGTTTTGCCCCTGCATGGAGGCCGAAACCGTGAGTGAGTGGCTAGAACTGTCTTTTGTGCAAAACGCCTTTGCCGCATCGCTTCTTGCCGGAGTCCTATGCGGCATCGTGGGAACCTACGTGGTGGCCAACCGCATCGCCTACCTTGCCGGCGGTGTGGCCCATGCGGCCTACGGTGGGGTTGGACTCGCTTTCTATCTGGAGATTTCGCCAACTCTGGGGATTCTGGGCTTCACCATGGCTGCGGCATTGCTCATGGGAGTCTTGTCCCTTCGAGAACGCCACCGGGCGGATACGGCCATCAGCGTGCTATGGGCGTTCGGCATGGCTCTAGGTGTGCTCTTGGTGGACATCACGCCCGGCTACGGCGCCGACCTCATGAGCTACCTTTTCGGCAGCATTCTCACCGTGTCCCGAGGTTCACTGGCAGCCATGGCGATGCTGACTCTTATCGTCCTTCCCTGGACGATGCTTTTCCACAACGAATTGGCGGCGGTGTCTTACGATGAATCCTTCGCGCGTGTGCGAGGCCTTCCCGTGACGGCCTTTTACCTGAGCCTGGTGGGACTGATGGCCCTCACCGTCGTGGTGCTCGTGCAGGTGGTGGGCTTGATTCTTGTCATCGCCCTGCTGACCATCGCGCCTTATATCGCCGAAAAGAGAAGCCGATCCCTTCTCAGCATGATGGGGCGTGCGGTGGTCTACAATGTGCTGTTCGGCATGACCGGGTTGTGTCTTTCCCTGGCCCTGAACGTGACGTCCGGGGCTGCCATCATTTGCGTGGCGGCGGCGGGCTACTTCCTTTCGGTCGGCCTGGATAACTTGAAGAAACGACAGGGTTTAAGGGGTCACCATGTGTGAGCGGTGCGATTACCGACAATTTATGGAAAATGGTGGCATTCGGCCTACGGAGCATCGCCTGGCGGTTCTACAGGTGCTGGGCAATGCGACGCACCCCATGACGGCTCAGGAAGTCTTTGACGCTCTGCAAGCTGAACGGGCCATCAACCGAGTGACCGTCTATCGCGCCTTGGAATCCCTGGTCAAAGGAGGCGTGGTGGACAAAATAAGTGCCGGGGATCGAAGCTTTCGCTACGGCTTGGCGCCCAACGAACACCACCCACAGCATGCCCATTTCTACTGCCGCCTCTGTCGCGCCATGGCGTGCCTACCTCCGGAAAGCCTCCCTTCGCCTTATCGCCTCGGTGTATCTTCCGCCGTGCCGGGCGTTGTGGAAAAATACGAAATCCGCCTGGACGGCATCTGCCATCACTGCCGGCTGCGTGACGCATGAGCCGAATCGACGGCTTTCTATTGATGTTTTTGAAGAATGCATCACCCAATCATCGGCATAATCTATTTGTGTGAACGCTCGAGGGTCTTCTATGGTTTTTTAGGCTGTTGACCTTTGGCGGCGCGGCGGACAGGGCGTTGGGGGGAATATTTTGGCATGGCCTTTTCCGTCCAAGGGTCTTCCGCCGGACAGGAAAGCCGCCCCGATAAAAAAGGTGAATGCCTGTGGATATGGAATCCGAAAACGGCGTTCATAATGGGCTGTATTTGAAGACACCATAAGGCGGCATTCCCCCGAACGAGGAGCTTGGTGATTAAAGGGTAAAGACATCACCTACAGGAACGGAGACGCTCAATGAAGGACGAACATTTGGATTGCCGAGGTCTGGCCTGCCCGGCTCCGGTTCTCAAGGTCAAGGACGTCCTAGACCGCGGATCGCCGCCGCGGATTACCGTGGTGGTGGATAATCCCGCAGGGAAAGAAAACGTGAGCCGCTTTCTCAGCCGTGCCGGTTATCAGGTACAGGTCCAAGAGGATGGCCCCAATTATGTGGTTGTGGGCAGTCGAGAAACACAGGAAACCTGTCAGGTGGCCGTCGCGGTCAAGGAACCCGAAGCGTCCCGCATTTTGGTGCTCGTGGGGACAAACCGCCTGGGCTCCGGCGACGATGGGCTCGGGGCGAAACTCATGGAAAATTTCCTCGGCACCCTCAAGGAAATGGGACCGGCTCTGTGGCGGTTGGTTTTTCTCAACGGCGGCGTGCACCTCACCGTGCAGGACTCCCCCGTCCTGCCCACCCTGCAAGCCCTGGAAAAAGACAAGGTCTCCATTCTGGTGTGTGGAACCTGTCTGAACCATTTCGGCTTGTTGGAAAAGAAAGCCGTGGGAGAAACCACCAATATGCTCGATATCGTCACGTCCATGCAGTTGGCCGATCGAGTCATCAGTTTGACCTAGCGCCGTGGATCCCTCCTGGATTGACAAAATCCAAAGCGCCTTTATACATGGGGTGTTTTTCCGTGAGCGTCCTTTTCAGGAGATTCCCCCATGGGGTCAAAGGTTTCCAAGAATGCCTTGGTCTTCAATGTGCTTCAGGCCCTTCGAGAGGGGCTCACGCATTTTTCAGGGCCCAGTCGCGTGGCCCTTGTTTACGCGGAAAAGCGCGATGATCCCATGAGAGTGTGCGACCCTGAAGATCTGCTTCGAGGCCATGAACCCAAGCTCAAAGAACTCTACATAGACAGCGACACGTGGCGCACCGGCGCGCCCGATCCCCCCGACATGCAACGTTTCGGGCACATCTTTCCCGAACCCAATTTGCATCTTTCGGGTCTCATCTCCTTTGGAGGTCGCTCTCGATCCATTTTTTACCAAATGTGGTTCACCGAACATCATCCGGACATGTGTTCCATTCTGCCCACGGAACGGTGGCTGGAACACGCCGCGTATCTTTTATCTCATGATTTCGCCACGGCTCGAACCTTTCTCACCGATTCTTCTCATTACGTGCTCAGGGAATATGCTACCCACGCCGTCCATGACGCCCTCGTGGACAGCGTGAACTTCAACGTGGGTAGGGAGAGTCGGAGGCGCATCTATCCCATTCTGGACGCGGTTCTCGAGCTGTCCAAGACTCCCGAGGAAGGGGCATGGCCTCGAGGGAAGCTGGTCTTCGTGGAGGAGAGCTGTCTCGACGATTTGCACCTCATGGCCGTTTTCCCGGAAGGGGAACGGCCGAATATCGGCAATGCCAAGCACATAAGAAAGATTTTGCTGGCGGTGGAACATTCCGACCGATGGCTTGTGTCCGACGGCCGATGCCTGATGGGCATTGGGCGAGGTCCTTTGCCGCAGCGTCGCATCAGCGCTGAATTCTTCGGCGGTTACGGTTTCCTAAGGCTCGACGGCGAAACCGTGTGCAGCTTTTCCGAAGGGCGCTTTTACTCGTCCAATCGCCGCGCTAAGCTGGTGCAACTGGAAGAAGCCCTGCTCACCTCCGACCTGGACTCCTCGCAAGCCCATACGCTCTTCCAGATTGTCGCCAACATCGTGCACGGCGCCCAGGATCGCAAACATGGTTGCACACTGGTCCTGGATCTAGATCCTGAAGCCAAGCCCATTCCCGGCCACCAGTTGAAAAATCCGCTGGACCTGCAGGACCCCGCCAACCTGGATCTGGCAAAATCCCTGTCCAAGATGGACGGCGCATTGCATATCGGTGCGGACGCCAAATTGTATCGGTTTGCGTGTCTTCTAGACGGCCACAGTGTGCCGGGTGAAGACCGCGCTCGAGGCGCTCGCTACAATTCGGCCCTGCGCTTCAGTGCCGAACACCACCACACGCTGATCGTGGTGGTTTCTTCCGATCGACCCGTTTCGGTCATTCATGGAGGCGTGGAGCTTTCGGCCACCTGCCCGTGGCGGCCGACCATTCGTCTGAGCGGCACGCCGCCCACCTTGTCGCAATGGATTACCCTGGAATAGGGGAGCCTTCGCATGAACAAACCCAAGCTGGCCTGTCCCAATTTCACAAGAGATCGCGATCGCTTGCGCCGTTTTGCTCTGCAGTGCGGCCTGGACGGCGTGGACTGGAGTTTGACGCTTCAAGACCTTCCTCAAAGCCCCCGAGAAGCCTCCCAGTTGCTTCGTGAAGTGTCCCATCTGAGGCCCTTGGAAGTGCGGTATCATGCCGCCTTTTCCAATGTGGACCTGGGGGATCACGATCCCCAAAAGGCTCGAGAAGCCCTTCGGCTTTTTGAAAACGTCTGCCGCCTGATTTCCAAACTCAACGGCGAAAGTCTTACCATTCATGTGGGTCTGGGCCGGCACACCACGGAAGACCTTTCCTGGGAAAGAACCTTGGATAACCTTTCCACCCTGAACGCCTCGGCGATGAAGTTGGGCCTGCGCCTTTGCTTGGAAAATCTTGCCTGGGGCTGGACGAGTCGGCCGGAACTTTTTGAAAAGATGTTGCGGCGAAGCGGCCTGTGGGCCACCTTTGACATTGGCCACGCCGTGGTCAGCCCCTCCATTGTGACCCGCCGGTTTGATCTGGAAGACTTCGTATCGCCGCACAGAAACCGCATTCTCAACGCCCATGTCTATCACCGGGAATGGATGGATCGTCATGAACCGCCCCAGGCCGTAGAGGATGTGGCGGATCGTCTGGATCTTTTGCGCACCCTGCCCTTGTGTGAATGGTGGGTGCTGGAGCTGCGCGATGAGGCGGCCGTGCAAAGCACGCTGCACGTGGTACGATCGTATTTGGCCAACGGCTGGGACAACCAACGGCGCGCCACATCAGCATTGTGAAATGAGCTGAAAGATAGAAAGGAAAATTTTGTCTTTCGCATCCTCGAATTCGTGGCAGACCAAACCCACCGATCGCTTTATCCTTCGCTGGATCAAGGTGCACCTTTCGGCGCGCCTCACTCCGCATCTCGCGTCCATGGTCGGCATCCATCCATGGATGGTCACGGTCGCCTCCAGCACCTTGGGCGTTCTGGCGGGCTTGGTCTTCGGGCTGGGGTGGGGTTTTGGGGCCGGATGCCTGGCAGCGTTGGCTCAGATTCTCGACGGTGTGGATGGACAGCTGGCGCGCCTGCGGGGCATGGAAACGCCCTGGGGAGCCTTTTGGGACTCCACACTGGACCGATACAGTGACGGGGCCTTGATCGTGGGCATGAGCGCCTACGTGGCCCAGGAAGTGCCGAGCCTTTCCCTGGGGGTGCTGGTTTCGTTGGCCACAGCGGCTCTTATCGGGTGCAATCTGGTGAGCTACACCACGGCACGAGCGGAAAACCTCAAGCTGGACCTGGGTCCTCCCACCTTGGCCAGCAAAGGCACGCGCACGAGCGTGGTCATCGCGTCGGCATGGGCCACGGTGTTTTGGAAAGTGGCACCCTTGGCGGCCTTGCTTGTCTTGGCGGGCATCAGCAACGCCGTCGTTTTGCGCAGGCTTCGCCGAGTGCGCACGGCGCAACACGCCGTGGCACCGGCATCGGAATAAACAAGACATGAAAAGCGATAACGCCATGACCGTTTTGGCTCCGTGCGGCGTCATTCATGGGCGCTTTCAGATCCTTCATCTCGATCATCTTCGGTATCTTTTGGCCGGGAAAGCCCTCTGTGAACATCTGGTGGTGGGCATCACCAACCCGGAACCGCAGCTCATGGCCTACGACGAAACCGATCCGTCTCGCAGCGACCCTGCAGCTAACCCATTGACCTATTACGAAAGACTCCTGATGGTGCGCCTGGCTCTGAAATCGTCCGGCGTGTCGCTGGACGATTTCACCATCGTGCCCTTTCCCGTCAATTTTCCGGACCGCTACCACCATTACGTCCCCATGGACGCCGTGTTTTTTTTGACCATCTACGACGATTGGGGCCGAAAGAAGCTTGCCATGTTTCAGTCCTTGGGGCTCCACACCCACGTTCTTTGGGAAAAACCGCCCCATGAAAAGGGCCTTCGCGCCTCCGACGTGCGGCGCCGCATTCGCGACAACCTGCCCTGGGAACACCTCGTTCCCCCATCCACCGCGCAACTTGTCCACGCTTGGAACCTTGTCGAAAGGCTTCGGTCCATCCACTCCCGCACAGTGACTCCCTGAGAAGCTCCCGAGAACATCGAAAATTCGATTGCCCGAGGTACGTGGAACTTGAACAGGTTGTCTTGCTTGAAGGGCGTTGCGCCCCACAGCCTCGAATCGTTGTGGTTTTTGAACGGACCGCCTGTGTTTTCCGCAAAAGGCCGGAGCGGCACGAACCGGTCCCTTTGAAACCAAGGGCGGCCACTTTCCTTCACCATCGTACCTATTTTGGTCCACGGCCCGTTTGTCCACATCGGCAGGCTCCACCCCTCTTGGGTATGGAAGCGCTGCCATAGGCTAGCTGTCAGGTCCCGAAAAGTCATGGACCGATTTCACAAAAGGTTGAGGTCTTTTTTGTTGCCAATTTTTGAGCGCCTGAATCGGGGTTATATGGCCGAGATTTTTCTGGGGGATGTGGTGGTTATAGAGCCGGCGATAATGAGTCAAGGCTTCTTTTAGTTGAGCTGCCGTATGGAACCTCGTTTGCGATAAGACCTCATGGATTCGGCCGTTGAATCGTTCGACCATTCCGTTGGTTTGAGGGTGGTTGGCTTTCATGAGGCGGTGTTGGATATTGTATTGGGCACAGAGCTGGTCAAAGAGATGATGGCCGGTGGGCCTGCGTGAGCCGGTGGCGCAGAAGCGGTCGGTGAACTCTTTGCCGTTATCGGTGAGCACTTTGACAATTTTAAAGGGTGCTTTTTTCACCAGGTTCTCGAGGAAGGAACTGGCCGAGGCAGCGGATTTGTCGGGCCTGATCTCAAAGAACACCTAGCGGGTGGCCCGGTCAATAGCGACGAAGAGGTATTTGCGGGCGGTTTCATCGGGCATTTGCGGCAGATACTTCACGTCAACATGGACAGAACCGGGCTCGTCATCTTTGAATGATTTGGTAACGGCCCTGTTTGGACCTTGTTCCTGTGGAATAAGCTCCTTGAGGTTGGCCACCCCGTGTCGGCGAAGGCAGCGATGGAGTCCTGAACGCGAGACCTTCGGGTTGATGAATTCACGGGTAACGGCCAGCAGGTCATCAAGTGGGAGCAACAGGGTGGTTCGCAGCTTGAGCACCACACGTTCTTGGATGGTCGAAAGCGTGGTATGCAAAGTCTTGGGCATCGTGGGGCGGTCTTCACAACTGTCGCGATGTTTCCATTTGCGCACGGAGGCTCTGGTGATCCCATACTTGGTGGCTAAAGCTCGCTCCGATAGGGTGGACTCCTGGATCTCCTTGCGGATGGACCGGGGTGGTCCGAGCTCTTTTGTGTATTCTTACAAGCATGATGACCTCCATGTTGCGTTTGAAACCATGACGCGCAGCCTCTCACGGGCACGAAACAGCGGAAAGCTTCTTCGTGGAATCCTATAATATGGGACCCGACAGCTAGGCAGACTCTGGGTTCACGCCGCTTCCAGATTTTTCATGCTCTACCGTGTAAGGGGCGTTTCTCCAAAAGGCCTCGAAGGGTTGGTTTCCTGGGAGAGAGGGCGGATCGCCCGCACCCCCGGACGGGCGAGATGACAACGAGCACACCCCCCAATAAAATCGAGGTTCTCGGACACAGGGCAACCCCGGGGGCCGGCTTGGTGTGCTGAAGAAGTCTTACGCTTTGCCGGAAGGCACTTCCCAGCGAAGGTCTTTGTCCAGGTCATCAAAGAGATCTTCCAAGCGGTAGAGCATCTGGTCCAGTTCTCGAAGCTCTCGAGCGAGAAGCGCCTCGCGGGCCTGGTCTCGGCAGCGGACCAGTTCCGGAACATGCTTTTGGAGCACCTTTTTCCACAAGCCCGAAACGTTCGGATCTCGAGCGGTACGCACCAATTCGTCCACAAGGTGGTAGAGGGTCGGCGTCTTTTCGAGAAGGCTCTTCTTGCCCACGTCTCGAAGCAAAGCGGCACAGCCCGGATAGAGTTTATCGAACGGCAGCCTGTCATAGACGGGCAATAGCCGCACATCGATGTGCATGGTTCGACTCATGCGCACCCTCCTTTCCTGTTTCTCGCCAAAGTCCGGACAAATGTGCTATAGATCCGGTCTTGACCTGCCGAACTTTAAAATGACTCCATGGGGCATCGTCCGAAATCGGGGACGGCACGGTACACCCCTGCTTTCTTGAACGCGCCAAGGACATGCCGCAGGGGGAGAGGTCAGGAGCCACGATAATGCAGATGAAAGTCTTTGCCACACAAGACGGGAAAGCCACGATCGTTTGTCCTCAGTGCGGCCTCACCCGCCGCGTCGATGCCTCGTCCATTTATAAGCATAACAAAAATGTCACGGTTCGCTGCTCCTGCGGACATTCTTTTCGCGTTTCCTTTGAAATCCGCCAAGCTTACCGCAAGTCCACCTTTCTTTTTGGACAATACCGGAAAATAATGGATGACTCCACCGGTCCCTTTCGACAGATGACCGTCTTGGATATTTCCCAGCACGGATGCCGATTTAAAACACCCATCGCCCATAACCTTCAAGTCAACGATCTCGTCCATCTGGAAATCCCTTTGACGGACGCACGCAAGTCGATCATCAAGGTCACGGCCCAAGTGCGCTACGTTGAAAGCCAGACGGTGGGGGTTGCGTTTGTGGATTTTGATGGGGGATCCGAAAAGGCCCTGTCTTTTTTTCTTCTTCCCTAGGCACCTGTTCCAGAAGACAGCCCATGTTCACGACGCTTGCGTTTTGTTCGGGCTGCCAAAGGGTCCTGGGGCCATGAGTTTTTGCTCATCTTAGGGTCGTCAAAGATCCTAGAGAGCTTTGCCTTCGCTTGACCCGCCGCGCCCGTTTGGGATAGTGTTTGTGTAAAGTCTCACGCTTTTAGGCACCATCAGGGCACCGAGCGGAAGCTTCGTGGAGGGACGCCATGAAGGCGGACGTAATCCATTTTTCATGCCTTTGGATGCCATTTTCGAAACGCAACGATGGGAGAGTCCATCCCAGGGAGGGCAGAAGCCATGTTGCTCACGAAGGCGGAGATCGAGGCGCGAACCATCACAGAAGACGGGCAGGTGTTTCTTCAAAAGGCCGCGCAAGACGGCCTAGAAACGGTCTGGGACCGTTACCAGGCGCAAAAGCCTCAGTGCGGCTTTTGTGAACTGGGCCTCAGCTGCCGCAACTGTTCCATGGGACCCTGTCGCATCGACCCCTTTGGAGAAGGGCCGCAGCGTGGGGTGTGTGGTGCCGATGCGGATATCATTGTGGCACGCAATCTCGGACGCATGATCGCGGCGGGTGCGGCTTCCCATTCCGATCACGGTCGAGACCTCGTGGAAGTGCTTCGAAAAGTGGGCGAAGGCCACGCTCCCGGCTACACCATTCGCAGTGAGGAAAAGCTCAAGAAGGTGGCGGCCGAATTCGGCATCGCTGCCGACGGCAAAACACCGGCTGATTTGGCCGTCGAACTGGCCCATGCCATGGAAGAGGAATTCGGCACGCGCAAGAAGGCCTTGACGTTTCTGGGCAGAGTGCCGGAAAAGCGCCGAGCTATCTGGGACAAACTGGGCATCACGCCTCGAGGCATTGACCGGGAAACCTCGGAAATGATGCACCGCACGCACATGGGCGTGGACAACGACTGGCAGAGCCTTCTGCTGCACGGGTTGCGCAACGCCCTTTCCGACGGTTGGGGCGGATCCTTCATCGCCACGGAAGTGTCCGACATTCTTTTCGGCATTCCGCAGCCCGTACCATCGGAAGTGAATCTGGGCGTCCTCAAAGAAAACCAGGTGAACATTGTTCTGCATGGCCACAATCCCATTGTGTCCGAAATGATCTACGAAGCGGCTCAGGATCCCGAGCTTTTGGCCTTAGCGTCCGAAAAAGGGGCAGAGGGCATCAATCTGGCCGGTCTGTGTTGCACGGGAAACGAACTGCTCATGCGCCGAGGCATTCCCATGGCCGGCAACCACCTCATGACGGAACTGGCCCTGAGCACGGGTCTGGTGGACATGATGATTGTGGACTATCAGTGCATCATGCCGGCGCTCGGAGAAATCGCCACCTGCTATCACACGCTCATGATCTCCACGAGCGATAAGGCTAAGTTTCCACACATGGCGCACCATGAATTCCATCCGGAAACGGCGCAGAGCAAAGCTCGGGAATTGGTGCGCATGGCCGTGGAAAATTATGAGCGTCGCCTTCCCGCCAAAGTCCTTCCGGCACCCAACACGCCCACGCGCATGATGGCCGGCTTCAGTGTAGAAGCCATCTTGGGTGCGCTGGGAGGCAGTCCCGCCCCTCTGATCGAGGCCATCAAGTCCGGTGCCGTGCAAGGCGCGGTGGGCGTCGTGGGCTGCAACAACCCAAAGATTCGTCAAGACTTCGGCCATGTGACGCTGACCCGGCACCTCATTGAAAACGACATTTTGGTGGTGGACACGGGCTGCGCCGCCGTAGCCCATGCCAAAGCAGGCCTCAAGGTTCCGGAAGCCGCGGCGCTTGCCGGGCCGGGTTTGCAACAGGTGTGCAAGTCGCTCGGCATTCCGCCGGTCCTACACATGGGTTCCTGCGTCGACAATGTGCGCATATTGGATCTGGCTGCGGCCCTGGCCAACGCCCTGGGGACCGACATTTCGGATCTTCCCCTGGCAGCCGCGGCGCCGGAATGGTATTCGGAAAAGGCGGTGTCCATCGCCTGCTATGCGGTGGCTTCGGGCATCTTCACGGTGCTGGGCACGCCACCACCCATTTTCGGCAGCCCCAAGATCGTCAAACTGCTCACAGAAGACATCGAAGGCCTCCTGGGAGCTTCTTTTGCCGTGGAACCCGACCCGGAAAAGGCCGCGGCGCGCATCGAGCAGCACATTCGGCAAAAGAGAAAAGCTTTGGGCCTGTGAGGCTTGCCTAGGGAGGGAAACATGGACGAGAGCCTTCGAGAACGGGTAATGGTGCGGCTGGAACGGTGCGTGGGATGCCGTTCTTGTGAACTGGCCTGCCGCGTGGCGCATTCTCAAAGCGGCACGCTATGGGGCGCCGTCATGGAAGAGCCGAAACCGAGGCGCCGCATTTTCGTGGAACAGGCGGCGGAAAGTCCGGCCCCTTTTCTGTGCCGGCACTGTGAAGATGCGCCCTGTGTGCGATGTTGTCCCACGGGCGCTCTGCGCTTTGATGAAACCAGCGGTCTGGTAGCCTATGCAGTGGATCGGTGCATCGGCTGCCATGCCTGTGTCATGGCTTGTCCGTTCGGCGTGGTGCAACCGGGGCGCGGCGACCTTTTTGTGGTCAAATGCGACCGCTGCGAAGGAAGGGATCGGCCAGCCTGCGTGGAAGCTTGCCCCACAAGGGCGCTGGTCTTGGAAACGGCGTTTCTCGTGGATCGACGCCGCCGCGCCGTGGGCCGTTTTGTGGAAGCCGCGCGCCTGGACATTTCGGAGGCGGACCTAATGGCGGCGGGGAGCGCTCAAAGCCCATGAAAACCTTGACGACCACCGCGCGCACCGTCTGTCCCTATTGTGCGGTTGGGTGCCATCTGGATCTGGTCGTGGAAAACGGCCGCGTTCGCGGTTTGGACTACGCCGTGAACTCTCCCGTGAACGCCGGCCGTCTTTGCGCCCGCGGCCATGCCGCATTGGAAATTCTCACCCATCCTGAGCGCCTGACGCGTCCACGACAGCGGGCCGCATACGGCTGGACGACCGTATCGTGGAACGAGGCCTTGGATGCGGCGGCTGAAAATATCCAGCGTATCCTTTCCTCCCATGGCCCCCAAGCGCTGGCTTTTTTGACCACAGCCAAGGGAACCAACGAAGAAAATTACCTCATTCAAAAGCTGGCGCGAACCCTCGGTACGCACAACGTGGACCACTGTGCTCGCCTGTGCCATGCCAGCACCTTGACAGGACTCGGCCCCATGCTGGGTATGGGTGCCGCCACCAATCCCCTGAGTGATCTCGCCCGGTCTCATTGCCTCTTTTTCGTGGGATCCAATCTGGCCGAAAATCATCCGGTGGCCTTTCGGTGGGTGCAGGAGGCCAAGGATGCGGGAGCGAAAATCGTCGTGGCCGATCCGCGGCGAACCCCCACCGCCTGGATCGCCGACCTTTACCTGCCAGTGCGGCCCGGTACCGATCTCGCGCTCCTTGCCGCCATGCTGCATGTGATCTTTCGCGACGGTCTGCAGAACAGCCCCTTCATGGCGCAAAGAACCTCGGGAGTGGAGGCTCTGCGCGCGTCGGTGTCTCGAACGGATCCGTCCTGGGCCGCCCCCATCACCGGCGTGCCGGCTCGAGACATCGTGCGAGCGGCACACCTCTATGCCAAGGCCCCACGAGCGGCCCTCATCTACTGCATGGGGGTCACGCAGCACGCTTTGGGCACGGAAACCGTGCGCGCCTGCGCCGATCTGGCTCTGGTCACCGGCCACATAGGCACGCAGGGCACGGGACTCTATCCTGTGCGCGGCCAGGACAACGTGCAAGGGGCCTGCGATATGGGAGCGCTGAGCGGCTTTCTGCCCGGGTATCGGCCCGTGACGGATCCTCAGGCGCGACGCTTTTTTGAAGAAGCCTGGGGAATTCCCAAGGGAACCCTTCCCGCTGCGTCAGGGCTCACGGTGACCGACATAGAACAGGAGGCCGGAAAAAGCATTCGCGGCGTGATCGCCGTAGGAGAAAACCCCCTGGTCACCAGTCCCAACACCGGCAGAATTCGAGAAGCCCTTCAGCGTCTAGACTTTTTTATGGTCATGGATCTATTTCTCACGGAAACTGCCGAACTCGCCCACCTGGTGCTGCCAGCCGCGGCCTGGGCGGAAAAAAGCGGGTCCCGTACCAACACGGATCGTCGAGTTCAGTGGTCGCCGCAAGTTGTCCCCCCTCCCGGACAAGCCCACCCGGACGGCCAGATGGTCATCGAACTGGCCCATCGGTTGGGGCTCGGCCGATATTTTTCCTACGACGGTCCGGAAGCCGTGTTGGAAGAAATCCGCCGTGTGGTCCCCACCTACGCAGGAATCACGGCTCAGAGGCTGCGCGCACACCATGAGGGCATTCCCTGGCCGTGTCTCGACGACACCCATCCCGGCACCCCGGTGCTCTATGAAAACCGATTTGCCACCGAAGACGGCCGTGCACGACTTTATCCCCTAGAGTTTGGTGCATTGCCCGAAGTGCCCGATGCCAATTACCCCTATTGCCTCACAACTGGCCGAGGAAAACTGCACTACAACAGCGGCGCCATGACACGTCGAACCACAAGCCTCATGGCTCGAGCACCACATCTGGTCGTGGAGCTGCACCCCGAAGACGCCGAGCGGGAAGGTTTCAGGCCGGAAGAGCCGGTATGGGTTGTGAGCCGCCGCGGCACCGTGAAAGCGCGCGTGCATGTCACCCAAGCCATTCGGCCCGGGATCGTTTTCCTTCCTTTTCATTTTCCCGACGCCAACCGACTGACTCAGGACGTTCTGGACCCTTGGGCCAAAATTCCCGAATACAAGTCAGCTTCCTGTCGGCTGGAAAAAGTGACGAGGGAATGAAGGATGAACCCTTACCTTTACGTGGACTTTCAGCGCTGCACGGCGTGTTTCGCCTGTGAAAGCGCATGCGAAATCGCCCATGGAAGCCCTTCAAGGATTCATTTGGCCTTTGCGCAAGGTCTACCTACACCTCTTATGTGCCGCCAATGCGAAAACAGCCCGTGCGCCGCCGTGTGTCCTGAACAGGCCCTTGCCTGGAAAGAAGGAGACGGCGTGGTGTTCTTTGAAGACCGATGCACGCGATGCGGTTGGTGCGCCGTCGCCTGCCCTTTCGGGGTGCTGACCGTCACGCCCTTTGGTTCGGAAGGTCTCCTCAAATGCGACCTGTGCCGCAGCCGCCGTGAGGAAGGCAAACGCCCGGCCTGCGTGCTCACGTGCCCTACCTCCGCCATCAGCGACGAGCCCTCAAAGGTTTTGCAGCGACGTCGCCGACGTCAACCCCTGGCCACGACCTTGAAAACCAGCAAAGCACACTCCGGCCCCTCGGTTCGCATCGCGGGTTTCGATGGAACGGTGCAGAGCTTTCAAAGGAACCGGACATGAGCCCAACGCTTGAGAGGCAACGCCGCCTGGTGATTGATGTGGAAAAGTGCTGTGGATGTTTTGCCTGCGCCGCGGCCTGCCATGAAAAATTCATTCAATTTGAGGATGAGGGACCGGTGCGTCTCTATTCGGCTCCACGAACCTGCGGAGCGCTCTGCGACGCCTGCCAAAGGGCTTGCCCCGTGAATGCCATTGATTTGCAGCTCGAGAACGGCACAGATGAGCGTCTCACGACGTCGAAGCTCACCTGGTCAGTGGCCCTCATTCCCTGCCGAAAATGCGGACAGATGTACACAACGGAAAAGCTTCGAAGACTCCTTGTGGAAAAATTGCAAGCGACGTTCGAATCCTTGGGCCAGCCGCCGGACTGGATCCCCCTGTGCCCTCGGTGCCGCCGCGATGAAGAAGCTTACCGATTGCGCGCCGCCACCCGCACATTTCAAAGCTTCTAAGGGTTAACCACAGAAGATTAAAGCGTGAGAACCTGGCCTAGGTCGCCGTCTTTTGGGGAATATTAAGGGCCAGAACGATGCGCCAAACGGTGGCCTCTCTTTCCACAAAATCAAGCGTTTGGGTTCTTGCGTCATGAATCATCGTTCGCCGACCCCAATGGGCAAACGCAATGACGGCTACCCTCAGCGTCGTGTAAATGCTGGCAAGCATGTTAAGAAAGGAAATGGGCTGCTCGAAACGCGTGTTCTTATCTTCTTGAAGCTCTTCACAATGTTTAGCGCTCACCTCAAACCGTATGTTCATGTCATGCCAAAGCCCCCTCAAGGGCCTTGGTCGGCTCTTCCATGCACACCAGCAGCGCCGTGAGGGTCCGTCGGTCCTTTTCCGAAAAGATTGTTTGCTTTTTTACGTGATCATGGCTTTCGGTTGGAACCTTTTGCCAGCCGTCGTGAACGACCCGCGCGTCATTGAAGCCTATTTGGGGGAAGCGGATGATTGATGTTCAAGACGTTCACGTCTATATCGGAGAAAACAAAATTCTACAGGGCCTCTCTCTTCATATGCACGCTCAGGAAACGGTGGCCGTGGTGGGAGCCAACGGGGCCGGGAAAACCACCCTCATTCGCACCCTCATGGGCCTTTTGAAACCCGCGCAGGGCACCGTGCGGGTGAACGGCACCGACATCGCACCCCTGCCCCCTCACGAGGTGGTGCGCCTCGGTCTGGCCTGCGTGCCGGAAGGGCGCCGCGTGTTCAAGGACTTGACAGTTCGAGAAAACCTGGAAATGGGAGCGTATCGTAAGGAAGCGCGGCCTTTCATGGCCGAATCGATGGATCACGTGACGACCATGTTTCCCATTTTGCGACGCCGCTGGCATCAGAGAGCCGGCACTCTTTCCGGAGGAGAACAGCAGATGCTGGCCATCGGCCGAGCCCTCATGGCTAGGCCAAAAATTCTGTTGATCGACGAACTGTCCCTGGGGCTCGCTCCTTTGATCGTGAAGGAAATCTTTGAGCAGCTTCGAGAGATTCGTCGGTCCATGGCCGTGCTTCTCGTGGAACAAAATGTGGAAATGACTTTGAAGCACAGCGACCGCGCCTACGTCATGGAAACGGGCCGCATCACACGCCAAGGCCTTTCGGCGGAACTGCTTCATGACCCCAAGATTCGAGAGGCCTATCTGGGGCTCTGATCAGCCGCCTTCCAAAGGGGGAAAAAACACAAGATGGTCCCCGGCGGCCAAGACCGTTTCCGAAGGGCGCGCTCGGCCGTTGACGAGAACAATCCTGGGAGCGTCTTCGGGCACGCCCAGCATGGCCAAGACCTGAGCCACGCTGGTCCCTTGGGGCACTTCCATGGACTTGTCCTCGGGCAGCGCCCGCGTATAATCTCGATAACTGGCAAAGCTTTCAACCCGAATCTTCATGGCAACACCTTTCAAAGGCTTGCGGAGGCGCAGAAGCCTCTGAGCACATGGGGCATCGGTTCGCGGAAAGGATCGGCCGGTGGCCGTCCTCCAGGCGTCTTATGACGGCCACGGCGCCGCACCGCTTCAGAAACCCGGCATGTGCGCCCCTTCAAGAAAAGCACGGGGCATGGGCCGTTCCCTTGTGGTGATGGGAACGTGAGTGTGAGCGCACCGGTCGGCGTGAACAATTTATCGACAACCCTTCGAAAAATCGAGCGCCAAGCGCGGGAGGACAGCCATGGGATGGATGGGAAAAATTCTTCGCGTCGATTTAACGGCCGGCACCACGGCCGGGGAACCTCTGGACCGGTCTATAGCTATGGACTATGTGGGCGGGCGCGGTCTCGGAGCCCGCATGCTTCTGGACGAGGTGGCCCCGACCGTGGATCCTTTTTCACCGGCCAACAAGCTCATCTTTCTCACAGGTCCACTCACAGGCACGGGAACGCCCACCGGAGCCCGTTACATGGTCATGACCAAATCGCCGCTCACGGGGGCGATCACCTGTTCCAACGCCGGCGGACAATTTCCCACCATGCTCAAAAAGGCGGGATATGACGGCATTGTCTTTGAGGGATCTTCTGCGGAACCCGTGTACCTGTGGATCCATGAAGGCGCAGCGGAACTGCGTTCCGCCTCACACCTGTGGGGCAAAGACACGCATGAAACAGACCGCCTTCTTCGGCAGGAAACTTTTAAGGACGCTAAGACGGCGGTCATCGGCCCGGCCGGAGAGCGCCGTGTTCTGTTTGCAAGCATCATGAACGACAAGGACCGAGCCGCGGGCCGTTCGGGCGTGGGCGCCGTCATGGGATCAAAGAACCTCAAAGGGGTCGCCGTGTTCGGCACGGCCAAGGTGCCCGTGCACGATCCTCCCACTTTCAAGGCCCTGCTTAAGGACATCATGGCAGGATTCAAGCAAGCCACGCAAAAAGGCCCCTTGCCCCTTCGCGTCTACGGCACGGCCATCACGTCCACCGCGACCCACAATGTGGGGGCGTATCCAACACGCAACTTTCAGCAAGGCACCTTTGAGCACTGGAAGGACATCGGAGGAGAAGTCCTCACGGAAAAATACCTGGTGCGCACTAAATCCTGTTACAGCTGCCCCATTGCCTGTGGGCGGGTGACTCGAGTGGCCGAAGGGCCATTTCAGGGAGAAGGTGAAGGCCCTGAATACGAGACCGTGTACGCCTTGGGCAGCAATTGCGGTGTGCGCGACTTTGCGGCCGTCATCAAGGCCAACTATATCTGCAACGAAATGGGCATGGACACCATTTCCGCCGGCGCCACCATCGCCTGCGCCATGGAAATGTACGAACGCGGCATTTTGGATGAACGCACCATCGGACGGCCTCTGCCCTTTGGCGATGCGGAGGCTTTGGTGGACATGGTCCAAAAGACGGCGCTTCGCGAAGGCTTTGGCAACGAACTGGCCGAAGGCAGTCTGCGACTGGCCCGTCGCTACGGTTGTCCTGAACTGGCCATGGTGTCCAAAGGGCAGGAATTTGCCGGGTATGAACCTCGAGCGGAAAAGGGCATGGGCCTGGCTTATGCCACATCGCCCATCGGGGCAAGCCACATGCGAGGCGACCCGGCTTACATCGAAATTCTCGGCGTGCCCGTCCTGGTGGATCCCTTGACGTGGGAAGACAAGCCTCAAATTGTCAAGGACTGGCAGGATGTCTTTGCCCTCATCGATTCCGCCGGCCTATGCGTGTTCTTTTCCGTGCGAAATCTGGTGAGCAAAACCACAGACATTCGGCCCGTGCGCATTATGGAACTTCTCAACGCCGTCACCGGAGCCGACTACACCCTGAAAACCCTTATGGATGCCGCCGAACGCATTATCAACACGGAACGGCTGTTCTTGGTGAAAGCCGGGTTTGACGCCAAGGATGACAGCTTGCCGCCCCGCATGACCCACGAACCTATGCCTGTGGGGCCGGCTCAAGGCCATGTGTGCGAATTGGACAAAATGCTTCCCATCTACTACCGGTTGCGGGGTTGGGACAGTTCCGGACGTCCGACGAGGGAACTTTTGCAGCGCCTTGGCCTCGCCGATGCCTAGCGCTGCCGTTCTTTGGGGATGGGAGTGCGAAATCGAGGTCTTGGCAATGGACCATGCCGCGGCGCATGGATGGTGAGGGCCCCGTCATCCATGCGCCGCTCACGGCCTGTGCCCTAATGGTTAATCCCGCGTGACAAGGGTGGCCATGCCCATGCCACCCCCCACACACAGCGTGGCCAAGCCCACGCTCAGTTGCCGCCGCCTCATTTCGTAAATCAAGGACACCACAATGCGCAGGCCGGTGCATCCCACGGGATGTCCCAGGCCAATGCCGCTGCCGTTCACATTGGTGATAGAACGGTCCAGACCCAGGCCTCGTTCGCACGCAATGTACTGCGCCGCAAAGGCTTCGTTGAGTTCGATCAGTTGAATGTCCTTGAGGGACATGCCGGTTTTTTTGAGAACCTTTTCCGTGGCCGGCACCGGTCCGTATCCCATCACCTCGGGTTCCACACCCGCCGCGGCTGTAGCCAACACGCGAGCCATGGGTTCTAAGCCTAGTTCCCTGGCTTTGGCTCGACTCATGACCAACGCCGCCGCGGCCCCGTCGTTCAAGCCCGACGAATTTCCTGCCGTCACCGTGCCGTCCTTTTTAAAGACCGGCTTCAGGCGGGCCAAATCGTCCATGGTCAAGCCGAACCGAGGATGCTCGTCCTGCTCAAACACGGTGGTTTTGCCCTTGGGCCCGGGAATGTTTACGGGAACGATTTCATCCTTGAACCGGCCGTTCTTAATGGCGTCCTCGGCGTTGTGGTGACTGCGCAAGGCCACTTCATCCTGATCCTGCCTTGAAATACCGTATTTTTCTGCCAGGTTTTCCGCCGTAACCCCCATGATCATGGGCCGGCCCAAGAGGCGGCTGCCGGAATGGAGCATTTCCCAGACGCTGTCCACCACTTCATGATTCATGAGGCGCATGCCCCAACGAGCATTGGGCAAGTAGTAGGGTGCCGAGCTCATGGATTCCACCCCGCCCACCATCACCACGTCGGCTTCCCCGGCCTTGATCATCTGGGTGGCTGCCGCCAGGGCTTGCATGCTGGAAGCGCATTGGCGCTGGATGGTATGGGCCGGAATCTCCACGGGAAACCCCGCCTGCAACATGGCAGTTCGTGCCGTGTTGGCTTCATCGAAACACTGAACGCAATCTCCGCTCACCACCTCATCCAGAAGGCTTGGAGAAAGGTTTCCCGCTCGCTTCAGCACCTCCTTCATCACATGGGCCAGCAAGGCGGACGCTCGAACATCTTTCAGGGCGCCGCCGAATTTTCCGATGGGCGTGCGGGCCGCCGCCACCACCACCGCATCCCGATCCGTCTGCATGGAACCACCTCACCCTTTATTTGGAATAATCGTAAAACCCTCTGCCGCTCTTGCGCCCCAGGTATCCGGCGCGGACCATCTTGCGAAGCAAGGGTGCCGGGCGGTACTTGTCTTCACCCAATTCCTTGTGCAGTCCTTCCAGAACGAACAGCAGCGTGTCCAGGCCCACCATGTCCGCCAGGGCCAACGGGCCGATGGGATGATTAGCGCCCAGGGTCATGGCCCGGTCAATATCTTCGGCGGACGCAATACCTTCCGAATAAACAAAAATGGCTTCATTGATCATGGGACAAAGAATGCGGTTCACGGCAAACCCAGGGGATTCCTTGACCTCGACGGGCACCTTGCCGATCTTTTCCACCATGGCCTTGGTCACGGCAAAGGTCTCTTCGCCGGTGGCCAGGCCTCGAATGATTTCCACAAGCTTCATCACCGGCACCGGGTTAAAGAAATGCATGCCGATGACCTTGTGAGGGCGCTTGGTCACGGAGGCCATTTCGGTGATGGACAGTCCGGACGTGTTGGAAGCCAAAATGGTCTCCGGCGAGCACAGGCTGTCCAGTTCCTGAAACACCTTCCTTTTGAGCTCCATGTTTTCGATGACGGCTTCAATGACGAAGTCTGCTTCAGAAGCCGCTTCCGCCATGTCCGTCGTGCCGCGAATTCGGCCCAGCACCGTTTGGGCTTCCGCCGCATCCATTTTGTTCTTGGCCACGGCACGATCCAAGTTCCCCTTGATGGCGCTCAGGCCCCTGTCCACAAAGCGTTGCTCGATATCTCGCAAGACCACCTCATAGCCCGCCTGGGCCAGAACCTGCGCAATACCCGAGCCCATAATGCCGGCACCCAGCACAGACACTTTTCTCACGTCCATAAACCCCTCCTTCTCAGAATTGTCCCACATCGATTTGCGTCAAGCCGGCTTCTTCTAATCCCTGCCACCTTGGTGGCTTTTTCCCGACGGATTAAACCGATCCTTGAGGGCTCGAACGGTCCGATGGTAGTCTGAGCCCTGAAAAACCGCCGAACCGGCCACAAACACATCCACGCCGGATTCCACCAAAACATCCACCGTGTCCACGCAGACGCCCCCGTCCACTTGAATGAGCACATCGAGGGATCGGTCATCGATCCAACGGCGCAATTGGCGAATTTTCGAGACCGCGGAACCAATAAATTTCTGGCCGCCAAATCCAGGATTGACGGTCATGAGCAGGACCATGTCCACGTGTTCCAAAATGGGTTCCACAAGGCACAGGGGCGTCGCCGGGTTGACCGCCACCGACGCCTTGGCACCCAATTCGCGAATGCGCTGCACGGTGCGGTGCAGATGCACGCAGGCTTCCACATGCACCCCGAGCCAATCGGCGCCCGCCGTCACAAAAGCTTCCAGGTAACGGTCAGGGTCCGTGATCATGAGGTGCACATCGACGGGTAAGGTTGTGGCCCTTCGCACCGCCTTGACCACGTCGGGTCCGATGGTGATGTTGGGCACAAAATGGCCGTCCATGACATCCACGTGAATCCAGTCGGCTCCGGCTTCTTCCACGGCTCTCACTTCTTCGGCCAGCCTACCGAAATCCGCCGAAAGAATAGACGGCGCCAAAAGGCGCTGCGGCACGCGGGTATCTTCCCGATTTCTCGTCCTCGTTTCCACAAGCTATATCCTTCAGAAAAATCTCGACGCTGGCTTAGGGCCTTTGGACCGTTGTGTGGGTCACGAAAGGCGGCGCCATCGGGCAATGAAAAAGCCGTCCGTGCCGTGTCGGTGCGGCCAGGTGACCACGTAGGGTCCGTCGGCAACGCCACGGCACGTTTCGGGAAGAACTTCCGCCGCCGATTCCCTGTTCCACGTGGTAAAAGATTGGGAAAAATCGTCGGCGACCCCTTGATTTTCCAGCTCAAACACCGTGCACGTGGCATAGACCAAGATCCCGCCCCTTCTAACAAAACGAGCCGCCTGGCGCAAGAAGGCCTTTTGCGTGAGGCTCGCTCGGTACGCGGATCGCGCGCCTCGGCGCCATTTGATGTCGGGATTTCTTCGAAGCACGCCAAAACCTGTGCATGGCGCATCCACGAGCACACGGTCGAAAAGACCTGTGGCGTCCGGGTTCAATTCCATGACGTCGGCTTCTACCGTGCGCACGCAGCCGAGGCCCTGGCGTCGAGCATTCTCCTGAAGTTCTTCCAGCTTCCAGGCGTCCCGTTCCACGGCCACGATTTCCCCTTGGTTTTTCATCAAGATTCCCAGATGCGTCGTCTTGCCGCCGAATCCGGCGCAAAGATCCAGCACACGGTCCTGAGGCTGCGGGTCCACCACCATGGCCACCAACTGGGACGCTTCGTCCTGCACCTGAATCCAGCCGTGCTCGTACGGTTCGCAGCGGGCCACATCCATGCGAATGGGCCCGAGGCGAACGGCCTGCGGCACAAGGGACGAAGGTTCCGCTGACATGTTTCTTTCACGAAACCATTGAATCACCTGGTCTCGATCGGCTTTCAATACATTGACGCGACAGGTGGTTCCGGCCGGCTCGTTGTTGGCGGACAAGACAGCCCGCGCTTCGTCAAAACCCCATCGTTTCAAGGCATATTCGGCATACCAGACGGGGTGAGATGTCATGACCGAAAGCCATAGCACGGCATCGTCTTTGGGGTTTGGCCAAGGCCATTCGTCGCCTATCCGCAACGCCTGGCGCAGCACCGCATTGACAAAGCCCACCGTGCGTTGGCCATGGGCCACCTTGGCCACTTCCACCGTGGCATGCACCGCCGCGTGGGCGGGAACCCTTTCTAGAAAAAAGATCTGATACAGGCCTAAGCGAAGCAGAACGCGCACATCCGAATCCAGCCTCTTACCGGCCGTGAGCACCTCCAGGTGCCAGTCCAAACGTTGCCTCCAACGCAGAACGCCGTAGACGAGTTCCGTGAGCAAAGCGCGATCCCGCGGTTCCAGGGACGGACTTCGGCCCAAGGCCACTCGAAGCAGCCGGTCTGGATGGGCGGCCCGTTTTTCCATCTGCAGAAGCAGCCGGTAGGCGAGAGAGCGCACGTCGTCCATGATGACTTCCCTCACGCTTTTTCCAGAAGGCTCGCCAGCACGGCGCGCACCTCATCGAGAGGCACCCGCGTGTCCACACACGGTCCGTTGGGCCGTTCATTGAAAATGCCGTAGACGGGTAGAGGAAGCGTGTCCTGAATGCCGCTCACCAGGTCTCGCTCACACGCCACTGCCAAAATGAGATCGGGCCGGGTTTCCACCACGATGCGGCGTGCGATGGTGCCACCCGTGGCCACGGCCAGGTCGACGCCGTAGCGTTCCTTGATGCGCAGCAAATCGGCAATGGGACATTTGCCGCATCGTTTGCAGTTGTCCACCTGAAAGGTGATGCGCACCGGACATTGCGAAAATTGAATGCAGTGGGGCATGAGCAGCAACACACGGCGCGGCTTTTTGCGCGAACGCACCGAAGCCAGCACCAGTTCGTTGTTGACACCCACAAAGGCGTGCTGCACGGCCTTTTTGGATACTCCCACAAGGCGGCCCACGGCAATGAGCAGCGGCAACAGCCCCTTGGCGCTCAGGGACCGCAACCACGCGGAAAAAGGCACATCGCGCCCCAGAAAAATGGCCGCCATGAGAAGCCCAAAGCCGGCAAGCAACCCTGCGAGAATCAACGCAAATACAATCCCTGCCACCTGAGGCAGCATGGGATGAATGCCCGCAAAACCCCAGTAGGGAACCACAAAAAGAAGCCCCAGCACCGCCACCAGCAAAACGCAGGCCACCATGAGCAGTACAAGGATCAGGGACTTTTCAGACCAAAAGGAATGCATCTTTGCCGCGGGCTTTCTCGGTCAAGAAAACATGGAACCGACGGGAAGATCGTATCCTCGAAGGAAAGCGTCTGCGGACACCGGTTTTCTTCCTTCCAATTGCAGTCTTCCCAAGGCCACGGTGGCTCCGTCTCCGGCGCACACGAGCAGACCGTCCCGACACAGGCCCAAAATCTCTCCGGGCCTTCCCTGGGCGGTATAGGAAGACAAACGGGCTTGAAAGAATTTGATGCGCTTGGAACCATAAAACCCAAAGGCCCCCGGCCAAGGGTCCAGGGCGCGAATGCGGCACCAGACGGAGGCTGCGGATTCTTCCCACGTGACGTGAAGTTCATGCTTTTGAATAGGAGGGGCAAGAACAGCGTGCGCGTCATCTTGAGCCACCGGATGACACCGGCCCTGCACCCACGCATCCAAGGTTCGGCACAAAAGGTCGGCTCCAACCCGGGCCAAGGTGTCATGGAGGGTTCCGAACGTGTCTTCGGTTCCGATGGGAACACGTTCCACGGCCAGAACCGGGCCGGTGTCCAGCCCTTCATCCATGAGCATGATGGAGACGCCGGTTTCCGAGTCCCCGTGAAGAATGGCACGCTGAATGGGAGCCGCTCCACGGTATCTGGGCAGCAATGAAGGATGCACATTGAGCGCACCAAAGGGAAAGGCGCTCAAGAGACGTCCGGGGAGAATCTGTCCGTACGCCACAAGGACCAGGGCGTGAGCCGGCAACGACGCGAGGTACCGAACCACTTCCGGATCGCGAATTCGATGCGGTTGCAGGACCGAAAGACCCAATCGCTCCGCTGTGATTTTGACGGGAGGTGGAGCAGACTTTTGACCTCGGCCTCGAGGTCGATCGGGCTGCGTGACCACCTGCACAACATCCACGCCGCGCTCATGCAGGGCCAGAAGCGTTGGCACGGCGAACTCCGGCGTGCCGCAAAAAACCACGCGCACCGATTCCCCTTTTACGCCGATGCCTCGAGGACCCGTTTTTTCCATTTCCTTTTAAAGATGTCTTTTTTAATCGGACTCAGATAGTCGATGAACAGGCGCCCGTCCAAATGATCGATTTCATGCTGCAAGGCAACGGCAAGCAACCCATCGGCGCGCATCTCCACCGGTTCCCCGTCAGCGTTCAAGCCTCGCACACACACCGTCTCATGCCGCCGCACCGAAGCGAAGTAATCCGGCACACTCAAACAGCCCTCTTCCCATACGATCTGCCCTTCTGCCTGCACAATCTGCGGGTTCACCAGCACGATCAGGCCGTGAGGGTCTTCTTCCCTTTGAAGATCCACGACGATGAGCCGAACGGGTTTGCCCACTTGATTGGCCGCCAAACCAATACCCGGCGCGTGGTACATGGTTTCGACCATGTCATCGATGAGTTTTCGAACGGCTGCGTCCACTTTTTCGATGGATCGCGCCCTCTCTCGAAGCACCGGGTCCGGGTAAACGCAAATGTCGAGAAGCGCCATAATCTGCCTCAATGTGATTTTTTTCGCGCCCTGCACGTGGGCTTCAACTTTACAGCCTCACACTAATAGCCCTGCAGACAAATTGCAAGACAAGGCCCACCGCCCAAATCCACCACCTATTAACAAGCAGAGGTTGACGGCCCCTTTTTTGACGTTGAATTTTCTGTAGTGGTGTTTGCCGCCCAGGGTTGGATGCCAACGGACGACGATTTTTTCCAGTCCCGTAACATTATGAACCGATGTAACAAAAAGTTGATGCCATTTTCGCTCCCGTTTTTTCAGTGCCTGCATCGGGGTTATGGGGCCGATATTTTTTAGGGATGCGCTTATTACAACAAAACCCCCGGAGTGAGTCTAGCCTTCCTTGCGTTGGGCTGCACAAGGCACCGGCCCAGACGGTGGGTTTGTCGGCCTTGATTTCAAAAATGACTCACCGGCCGGCCTGATCCATGTCTCGGCGAGGCACCGAGGCAGCCCGAAACGCGCCACTGACCATGTGATCCATTTGTTTGCGGGTATCGACCGGTAGGTCATCAACAGGATGCTCCCCACCTCCACACCACGAGGTTTTTTGATCGGGAAACGCGTGCCGGGTAACGTATTGGGTCGCGTCCGCCGGTCTTCTGCCTCCCCCACCCCCGGTCACTCGAGCGTAAGAGCGAGTCCTTTTTTCGGACCTGCGAATAAAAAGTAAAGGTCTGACCCCATGTCGTCAAAGGCTCGACACAGGATCTCGGTCCACGGTGACCTGAACAGAAGCCAAGAAAGCCTGCTGCGCCGCCTGCTCAAGAAGGCTTTCCACAGCCGTTTGAAGATCCTCGGCCGTCCAGGCTTTCACGTAGAGGTTATACCGGTATCGCCTTTTCAGTTTCTGAATGGGTGCCGGAGCCGGACCCAGGATGGCCAGAGGAATGCCCTTGGCTTTCAAGGCCGCTTGGACGGCTCGGCCCATGCGCCCGAGTTCCGCAGCCGCTTGCGCGGTCACGTGCCCATGCGGACCTGTCACCAGCACACGGGCCATGCGTGTAAAGGGCGGATACTGAAGGGTGCGGCGGGACGTCAATTCATGTTCGCAAAAATGATCGTAGTCCAAGGTGGCTGCCGCCTGAATGACATGATGGTGCGGATTGTAGGTTTGAAGCACCACACGACCCGGCTTTTCTCCCCGGCCGGCACGACCTGCCACCTGCATCAGCAGTTGAGCCGTTGTTTCTCCGGAACGAAAATCGCTGATTTGCAGAGAGGTATCCGCATTGATGACCCCTACCAGAGTGACGTGCGGAAAGTCATGGCCCTTCGTGATCATCTGGGTCCCCACCAGCACGTGAGCCTTTTGGGATCGAAAGGCCTCCAAGGTCTGCACCACTTTGGAGGCGCAGGTCATGGTGTCCCGATCCATGCGCAGGGTTTTGACCTGAGGAAAGGTCCGGTGCAGCTCTTCTTCAACGCGTTCGGTGCCGAAACCAAAAGGCACCATGGACCCCTTGCCGCATGCCGAGCAGAGGCCAGGCACCGCCTCTTCATGGCCGCAATAATGGCACAAGACACGCTCCAAGCTCTGATGATATGTGAGGCTCACGGCGCAATGAGGGCACTGAAGCACGGCGCCGCAGGAGCGGCACAGGAAAAAGGACGCAAATCCACGGCGGTTCAAGAACAGCATGGCCTGGCCGCCGTCCTGAAACGTTTCCTTCAACGCCTGGACCAACTCGGGAGAAAGCACGCGAAAAGGGCCGCGATGGCGTCTCATGTCCACAATATGCATGTGCGGCAGCGGACGACCTTCCACCCTTTTACGCAAGGTCACCAAAGTGTAGCGGCCGGTGCGGCCGTGATAAAAGGATTGCAGGGATGGCGTGGCGGAACCGAGGATGACCGGCACATTTGCGATTCTGGCGCGCATGACCGCCACGTCTCGAGCGTGATAGCGCAGCCGCTCGTCCTGCTTGTAGGACACGTCGTGTTCTTCATCCACCACGATCAGCCCCACGTTCTTCAGGGGACTCAACACCGCGGAGCGGACTCCCAGCACCACGGAGGCTTGGCCTGACGTGATTTTTTTCCACTGGTCGTCTCGAACCCCCGAAGCCAATCCACTGTGCCAGACGGACAGGGCCTCTCCAAAACGCGCTCGAAACTGCGCCTCCAACTGGGTGCTCAGGGCAATTTCGGGAACCAACACCAGAGCCGTGCGCCCCTGATCCACCGTCTCTTGAATAAGCCGCAGATAGATTTCCGTCTTTCCACTTCCCGTAACGCCGTAAAGGACGAACGGCTTAAAAGTTGGGGACGAGACCGCCTCGATCATCATGGCCACTGCGGCTTGCTGCTCTGGGGTAAGCGTCACCAAAGCACGGGGTTTCAGATCCTGGGCCAGAGGGGATTCTCTGAGAATGTCCCGTTCCTCCACGCCGATGGCGCCTTCGGCCGCCAGCTTTCGAACCCAATAGGACGCCTGAGGCACCTGGCGGCGAAGGTCTGCCAGAGGGCATGTGCCGCCGGAGTCCCGAAGCACGGTTAAGAAACGTCGCAGGTGAGCGCTCGCGGCAATGCGCTTTTCATCGGGAACGCTCCGCAACACGACGATTTTCTGGGTCTTGGTGGAAGGCACCAAGGACGGCCACACATCATGGCGTGAAATCCAGCCAAGGGATTCCAAGCGCTTCAGGTGGGCCTTCCAGCCCTTAGGTAGGCTTTCCAAATCCTTCGGTCCAAGCTCTCCGGATTCCAGAAACGCCCTTTCCAAAGCGAGACCGCCGGCGGACTTTCCTTCAGGCCGCCCAACCCCTTGTAGCCCATGGCGCCCCTGTTGGGTCAGGCGATAGTACCTTTCCGGATGGGCAAAATGGCTTGACGGCAAAACGGCTTCAAGCACCGAAGGTAGGGGATGAAAATAGTAGCGGGACATCCATTGACACAGGCGCATCAAATCTTCGGGAAGAAGCGGCGCTTCATCCACCACGAGGCGAATATCCTTGAGGGCCTCCTTGCCAAGATGCGCGGGAAGATGTTCTTCCACCGCCACCACCACGGCCACAGCTTCGCGGTATCCCAAGGGCACCACAACACGACGGCCCACCAGATTCAGGCCTCGACATGATTCGGGGAGTCGATAGGATAAACATTCGGCCGGGCCTCTCAACACGGCGCACAAAGCAAAGGACTCGGAATCCTTTGAGTTCATGGATGGCGGGACTCCCCTGTCCCGTGGAAAGCCACGGCCGTCAAACGCAGTTGGGATTCAAGTTCGCGCCGTTTTTTCCCAAAGTCCGCCATGAGATTCGCAGGAATGGATCGAGCGTGGGGAAACGCGGTCTTGAGAAAATTCACCGGCTTTCCGTTCTTGTAGAATCGAAAGTCCAGGTGCGGCCCGGTGGCCAGACCCGAAGAACCCACGTACCCGATGACATCGCCTTGCTTTACGCGGGCACCCTTTTTGAGCCCCTTGGCGAAGGCGGACAAATGGCCGTAGGAGGTTCTGTAGACACCGTTGTGCTGGATTTCCACGTAACGACCAAAACCGCCGTTCCACCCCATCTTAATCACCTTCCCGTCGCCTATGGCACTAACCGGTGTGCCGGCGGGAGCAGCGTAATCGATGCCCAGGTGAGGCCTGAAAATTTTTAGCACCGGATGCAGTCGGCGATAGGTAAATGTGGAACTGATCCGCCGGTAACTCAAAGGAGCCTTCAAAAACATTTTCCGCAGGGACCGCCCCCGGGCATCAAAGTAATCTCGAAAACCGTCCGGAAATTCATACAAATAGGCCTCGTACGTCTGCCCCGAGACGTTCATTCGAGCCGCTTGAATGGGGCCCGCCTTGATGAGTCGGCCGTTGCCCACGGTGATCTCGTAAAGGACGGCAAAGCGATCCCCGGGACGCAAATCGGATGTGAAATCGATGTCGTAGGCAAAGAGGTCCGCCAGATCCATGATCAGTTTGGCGGGCATGCCCTGGTCCACACAGGAACTGTACAGATTGTCTTGAATGGTTCCCAAAGCAGTTTCGGTAAGCGTAAAAGCCGGGGGTGTTTCGATGCGACAGACCCACGCATCCCCTTGTTTTAAAAAAAGGCGCCGTTCTCCTCCTTCGCCCTGTATCTCCAACCGCACAGGATCCTGGGTGCCCCGCACCAGATCGATTTCCAAAAGATCGCCAACCTTGAGATCTTCCGGGCGACACAGTGCAAGAGATTCCTTGTGCCACGCTCCTAGATTCTGCGCTGAAACGCCCAAATCATGAAGGATTTTACTCAAGCTGTCCCCCGATTGAACCGTATACATTTTTCTTTCCAGGCGATTCCAGTGCTGCAATTCCAGAAAGAAAACATCCTCATAGACCGTTTGCGGAGGTGATGAGGAAACTATCTCTTCCGCCTTCCCACGGATGGCCTTCAGCTTGTCGCCGTTCCCAGCGGGCGGATTGAGATTTCGCCACGTGGATAGTCCCACTAAAAGACCCAACACCCCAATACCAAGCCATCGAAAAAACCATCGCCGCCTCTTAGGTGGGTCGTACAATCTCATTGTTTCTCCACAAAAACCGCAAGAAACCGTTCCAGAGACCAGGAAAAAACCTGCCCCATCAGATCATCCTAGCGCCTAGAACCTAGCATACCCGCAAAGAACCGGTCAAAGCAAAGCCAAGGCCTTCGCCCTTGGCTTCGCACGACGCTTTCACTAACCCATTGTTGTTCTTATGTTATCTTTTCAAATGTGAGCCACCGCCTTCGGGGCAGGGGTGGGCTGGTGAAAAAAAACTTGATTTCATGCGCCCTTTCGGCGATTTCTGGGTTGCCAAGGGCCTTTCGCTTAGTATAGTTGCTGTACGCATCGTGAACCGTCAGCCCTTGATAATTGCGCATCTGTCCTCGTTCCAATGCTTCCTTTTGGTGTGTTGTCAAGAGTGGGGGCAGGCTTTAACGATAAACAGAGGAGGAGAGTATGACGAAGGCGGATCTCATTTCCAGAATGGCCGACGAAGCGGGCATCACCAAGGCCGCGGCAGAAAAGGCGTTGAACAGTTTCCTGAACGCTGTGGCCGACAGTTTGGCCAAAGGGGACAAGGTGACCCTGGTGGGCTTTGGCACCTTCAGTGTCGCCGAAAGGGCTGAGAGGGAAGGGCGTAATCCGCGCACGGGCGAAACGATCACCATTGCGGCGAGCAAGACCATCAAATTCAAAGCGGGAAGTAAGCTCAAAGAAGCTTTGTCGTAACCCCTGGCTCTGTCATGAAATTCCCTGTTCCGGGTCTTCCGGGGCAGATTTCAGGGGCCGGATGAGAAAAAACCCGGCGCGTGCCTTTTGATGGCCGGGTTTTTTCTCGGTCTTTCTGAACACTCGACACCTTTTGTACACCCCATGGTAAAACCCGTATCCAAAGCCCTCATCGAACCCGCTCGATCCCGCAAAGACACTCCTTTACCTGCCCACGCCTTTTTGGTGTTCACCCAGCAGGACATGGGCCTCATGCGAGCCCAATGGCCTGAAACGCAGCCGCGACCGCGTCTCTTCTTGAGCGACGTTGTGGTGGCCGAGGACCACGCGGCGGGTGTGGTTCTTGTGGGTCCCATGATCGGAGCCCCTCAGGCGGTTATGGTTCTTGAAAAGATCATTGTGCTGGGCGTGCGCCGCGTCGTGGCTTTGGGATGGTGCGGTTCCCTACAGCCTCACGTGTCCGTCGGCGATGTGGTTTTGCCTACGTCCGCGTATTCGGAAGAAGGAACCTCGTCCCACTATCCACTTTCCACTCCTGCCACTCCATCTCCGGCTTTACTGCAGCAACTGCAAACACTGCTTCAGAAAGACAAGGCTTTCAGGGTGCACAAGGGGTCCGTGTGGTCCACGGACGCCCCTTATCGAGAAACTAAGGAAAAAGTCTTTTTATATCAGCAAAAGGGTGCCCTCGGCGTGGACATGGAAATGTCCGCTTTGCTCACGGTGGCGGCCTTTCGAGGCATCGATTTGGCGGGGGTTCTGGTGGTTTCCGACGATCTTTCCCGGCTTCGATGGCGGCACGGGTTTCGAGACCCTCGGTTTCAAGAAACGCGAAAACGTGTGCCCGCACTTTTACGGCACCTATTTTGATGACTAGTCCCCGCACCGGAACACTTGCTCCCGCTTGAACATTGCGTGTATTTTTTCTAGGAATACAGCTCTCTTTCTCGGTTGAGCGCTCAAGGAGGAAGCTTCATGAATTCAGCCCGCGGCGTCCTGGCGGTGGATATTGGTACCGGTACGCAAGATATTCTGTGCTGGTTTGAAGGCAACCTTATGGAAAATGCCACCAAGATGGTCATGCCATCCCCCACTCAACGGGTGGCGCAGCAGCTGCGCGCCTTGCGAGAAAAGAGGCAGGATGTGGTTCTGGTCGGGCGCACCATGGGCGGAGGGCCGTGCGTTCGCGAAGTGGTCCGTCACCTCGAAGCAGGGCTTCGAGTCTATGCCTTGCCTGAAGCGGCGCTCACACTGCACGATGATCTGGCACGGGTTCAGGCCATGGGCGTCACGGTGACCGAGGCAGCACCGAACGGAGTGTGCCAGGTCTTACTGCGAGACCTGGATCTGGACCGTATCGGTCAAGCCATGAGCCTTTTTGGTGTTCCGCTGCCTGACGGTGTCGCCGTGGCGGTTCAAGACCACGGCTTTTCGCCCAAGGAAAGCAACCGCCTTTTCCGGTTCCGCTACTGGCACGACTTCCTGCATCGCGGCGGCGATCTGCAGGCCCTGGCCTTGGAACCACCACCGTCCTTCATGACCCGCATGCAGGCCGTTCTCGCCGATTGCCCTCACGCTTTGGTGCTCGACACAGGCATCGCCGCCATCCTCGGGGCGCTTCTGGACCCTCGAGCACGCCAAGCCATGGCGCACGGCGGAACCGTGGTCAATGTGGGCAACGGGCACACCATCGCCGCGCTCATTCGAGATTTTCACGTTCTGGCAATCTACGAACACCACACAGGTATGCTGAACCCCGTGAAGCTTTCCGAACATTTAAGACGTTTTCGTCAAGGGCTTTTGACCCAAGAAGAAGTCTTTGAGGACGGCGGCCACGGGTGCGCCTATGGTCCAGAGCCGCTGAACGGCTCCTTTGAAACAACCTTGGTCACGGGGCCTCGACGTCGCCAATTGTTTGAGGAACAAAGCCTCTTTGCGGCGCCCTTTGGAGACATGATGCTCACGGGTTGCTTCGGCCTTTTGCAGGCGGCTTTGTGGGCTCAAGGTTATGGAGAGGTCTTGGCATGAGCAGCCGGGAAGATATTCGACAGCGTGTCGAAGAACTGCGAGAACTCATCCGTTACCACAACTACCGCTATTATGCCCTGGATGACCCGGAAATCAGTGATGCGGAATACGATGAGCTGTTCCGAGAGCTTCAGGCGTTGGAAGCGGCGCACCCGGAACTGGCCTCCTCCGATTCGCCCACGGCCCGTGTGGGATTTCCACCTTTAGAAGCCTTTGATGTCTTTGAACACCCGGTACCCATGCTGAGCCTGGAAAACGCCATGAATGAAGAGGAAATGGTCGAATTTCATCAAAGGGTCCAAAAAATGCTTGGAGTTGTCGAGACCATCGACTACACCGCAGAACCCAAGATGGACGGTCTGGCCGTTGAACTCCTTTATGAAAACGGCCACCTCAGCCGAGCCGGCACGCGAGGGGACGGATACCGTGGGGAAGACGTGACGCCGAACGTCAAAACCATACGAGCCATTCCCTGGACTTTGTTTGCCCCTTCCGATGCGCCGCCCATTCCTTCCATCCTCACCGTGCGCTGCGAAGTGTTCATGAATCGAAAGGACTTTCAGGACCTCAACCGACAGAGGGAAGCTCAAGGGGAACCCCTGTTCGCCAATCCGCGAAACGCCGCCGCCGGTTCTTTGCGCCAATTGGACTCGAGCATCACGGCGCAAAGGCGCCTAAAGGCCTATTGTTACGGCGTCGGCCTTTTGGAAGGACCTCGATTGGAAACCCAGTGGGACCTTTTGAACGCCTTGAAGCGATGGGGACTACCCGTAAATCCCTTATCGCGTTTGTGCCACGGGCTGCAGGCGGCTCTGAATTACTATAGAGAACTGGAAGCACGGCGGCCTGAGTTGCCCTACGAAGTGGACGGTGTGGTCTATAAGGTCAATCGCCTGGACTGGCAGCACGTTCTGGGAGAAAAAACGCGAAGTCCTCGATGGGCCGTCGCCTACAAATTCCCGGCGCACGTGGCGGAAACACAGCTTGTGGACATTGCCGTTCAAGTGGGACGCACCGGCGTGCTCACACCGGTCGCCCACCTGGAGCCCGTGTCTTTGGCAGGGGTTGTTATCCGCCGGGCGACTTTGCATAACATGGACGAAATTCAACGCAAGGACATTCGCATCGGCGACCATGTGATCGTGCGCCGCGCCGGGGATGTGATTCCCGAAGTGGTCCGTCCCGTTGTGGAAAAAAGGAACGGATCCGAACGCCCTTTTGTCATGCCGAACCGATGTCCTGCCTGCCATGGGGTCGTGGTGCGATTGAACGGGGAAGCGGTGCATCGCTGCATGAACCGCAGCTGTCCGGCGCAAATCGAGGGAGCCCTGCGCCATTTCGCCAGCCGGGAAGCCATGAACATCGAAGGGCTTGGCAAACAAATCATTCACCTTCTGGTGGAACGCGGCATGGTGCATTATCCTGCGGATCTCTATCGACTCACCGAAGCCGATCTTCTCACCCTGCCGGGATTTGCTGAAAAAAGCGCCGCCAATCTCATCCGCGCCATTGAAAAGACTCGAGAACCCGACCTGTCTTCCTTTCTCTATGCTCTGGGCATTCCCTTGGTGGGCTCCCATCTGGCCGCCGTTCTGGCCGACCGGTTCAAGTCCTTTGAAGCGCTGCGCACGGCAAGCTATGAAGATCTTGTGGCCGTGGAAGGCGTTGGCAATAAAGTTGCAGAAAGTCTTTGCCGATATTTTGAAAATGAAGAGAATGAAAAGGCAATTCGGTCCCTGCTGGAAGTCGGCGTGCGACCGAAGGCCTTGATGTCGGAAACGACTTCGCGAAATGGGCACGATTTCTGGCACGGCAAGACGGTGGTTCTGACGGGAACCCTGAAGTCCATGACTCGAGACGAGGCCACGGAGCGGCTGCGTCGAGCGGGGGCGCGGGTGAGCGGTTCGGTGAGTGGAAAAACAGATGTGGTCATTGTCGGCGAAAATCCCGGATCCAAACTGCAAAAAGCCAAAGCCCTCGGCGTGGCCGTCATGGATGAGGAGGCTTTCTTGAAACATCTGGACCCTGCAGCACGCTGACGACGGGAACGGAAAGGACAAGGGATGGAAAAGAAACGCGTTCATGTGTGGATTTCCGGCCGAGTGCAAGGGGTTTTTTTCAGAGCGTACACCCAGGAAGCCGCCAGAAACCACGGGGTTACCGGATGGGTTCGCAATGTCCCCGACGGTCGAGTGGAAGCGGTTTTCGAAGGCGACGCGTCTGCTGTGGAGGCCATGGTCCAGTGGTGCCATCGAGGAAGTCCTCTGAGCCGGGTCGATGGCGTGGAGGTTCACGAAGAACCGTATCAGGGTGAATTCGCTGATTTCGGCGTGCGCTCATGGAGATGAACCCATGAACGACACATGGCAAAAGGTCTTGGGCTTTCTTAAGGAATACAACATGACCAAGGTCGGCGAAACCTTGCGAAGTGTAGACTGGAACGCGGTGCTGCATGAACCGCTGTTTTGGGTGGCCGTCATCGCCTTTCTCGGCTGGATTCTCTGGAAAAAGGCCCTACGCACCCTTCTTGTGGCCTGTTCCCTGGTCGCCTTTGTCTTCCTCTTGCACTACACTCTGCCCCCTTCAGGAGAAGCCCTCACGCTGGATAAGCTTCTACCCTTTGCGGGAGGATGTCTGGGATTGCTGGCCGTCAACGTCTATTTTTTGATCATTCGAAGCGGCTAACCCAAAGGCCGCCAACGCATTTTGAGAATTCTTTGGGTGTGATGGGTGACCTTGACTCGATCGTCCAGACGATAACCGACGACCCAACAGATTTTTTCCTGATCGCACAACAGCGGCACACGGGCGCGAAGGCGACGAGGCACTTTAGCGTCCGTGAAAAAGTCCTGCAGTTTTTTTGATCCTCGAGCGCCCAAAGGGCGAAAGCGATCTCCGGGCTTAAAGGATCGCACCACAAGAGGCCAGCGCAGGCTCTCAGCGTCCATTAGGGCCATCAAAAGATCTGCCCGGTGCTTTTCCCTCAAGAGAAGCAACCCACTTTCCACAGTGTTTAGCGAATCATGCAAGGTCTCGATCCAAATTTCTGCACCAAAATCCGTCAGGAGGTATCGGCCGGGAACGGAAAATTCATGGGGCCTTAAGGGAGGTTTTTCGGCCACACGGGTTGTAAGCACAAGGGCTGTCCCTTCGCGCACGGCTCGAATGCCTCGAGGGAGTCTCAGTTCACGGCCGGATGAAGAGCGCCGCAGTAAGCCTTCCAAGGATTGCCAATGCACGGCAAAGATCCCGAATGAACAACCCATCTTTTCCAAAGCCCTTCGAAACACCCTGAGCGACAAAGCTTCATGCAGGGCCCTCATGCTCGGCACATCCAGCACCACAGTATGCGCCGCTTCAGAACGTACCACAGCGTCCCAGACCTGGTTTACCTGTTCGTTCCAGAAGTTTTCTTCCAGAGCGGCCAAGTCGGCGTGGCGGCACAGAACATTTCGAATCTTTGGGTGAAAAATCTGCTCCAGGAGCGGAAAAACCTCGTGTCGAAGACGATTCCTTTGGCAGAAGCCTTCCCGATTCGTGGCATCCTCTCGAAATGCCAATCGCCGGGCCTTCAGGTAGCCGAAGATATCCTCACGATGCGCCCACAAGAGAGGGCGCAGCAGCCCTTCCCCCGTTTCCGGCCGCATGCCTTGCATGCCCGAAGGCCCCGTGCCGCGCCATAGACGCAGGAGGATTTCTTCGGCTTGATCGTCCGCCGTATGGCCCACGGCAATCCTTTCCACTTCGCCACGGCGCACAAGGTCTAGAAAGAAATCCCGGCGGCATTGGCGCGCCGCCATTTCCAAGGAAACTTTTCTTTCCCTTTGAACTCGCCGCACATCCCCACAACCCACCACAACCTCCAAGCCGAGGTGCGAGGCACACTTTTCGACAAAACGGCGATCGGCCGTGGACTCTTCGCCGCGAAGTCGATGATCGAAGTGGATGACCTTGAGGGTGCGATAGCCTAGGTGAGGTTTCAGCGAACACAGGACGTTCAACAGCGCCACGGAATCCGGCCCTCCGGACACGGCAGCGCCCAGAGTCTTTTCGGAAACCACCACGTGATGGTGCTGCAGGAATTGCAAAGTGCGGCGTTCAAAGGAATCAAGGCGGCGTGGCGTCACGTGTTGCAATCGGGTACCGTGGCCTGCGGCAGAGCCTCCTGAGGCACCGACCTGGAAGAGCTTTCTGGCGTCACGTCCAGGAGCGGCACCGCATCTTTCCACTTCTTGCCTCGCACAAGAAGCTTGCCATCTCGGTTGAGCACCGTATTGTCTTCAAGAATGACCAGGCCGTATTTTTCGGCTACCTGTGATTTGTAGTGGTATTCCATGGATCGTTTCCGCAGCTTGTAATTCAAGAGGAGAAAGACCAGAGCGAAGAAACATGCCGCAGCCAGGAGAGCACCCCCAACCATCAGCCCCAACCGCACGGTGTGCTCCCCAATTTCGCCGATCACTCGAAGCACCACATCCAGATGGTACACAATCCCGATGGCGGCCGCCAGCAGCACGAGAAGCCCCAAGTAGGGAAGCTTTTCCATCCAAGCCACCAGGGTGACCAATTTGTAAATTTTTCCGTCTTCCAAGCCGGCGTGCATTCCATCCTTGTCGCTGGGGTTCGATTCGTGCGCCGCATTGTGAACGGCAAAATAGCGATTGAACCCCGCCACAATAGTTCCCAAAAGAAAGGTCACGGCCACCGGTACAAGAAACGCTAAGAGAAAGTAGACCTTCCACGGGAAATGCCGCTCCACCGGACCGAAACGGTCGTAGCCATCGGTTCCCAGCTGATAGAACCAGCAGCCCAGGAAAATGGCGACCTCAAGCCATGCAAGAAAGATGAGGTACTTGCGGAAGAGCTCTTTGCGTTCCGCATCGTCAAACAAGGCGGCTACGCCGCTCAGGTTCTTTTTGACCTTTTGTTCTGCTGCATCCATGACAAACGCCCACGTTGAAGTCCATGCCACACCGTCTGATGCCCCATTGCGGCACCTTACCAAAAGCCGCTTCCTGTGGTCAACCTGGAAACCCTCAGGGTTCGGCGCTGGCCTCCCTAAGCCATTGTCTTATTTCTTTCGCGCTCGAAAAAACCTGTGCTAAAAAAAGCGCCTCTGGGTCCCTGTAGGAACGGCGAAAGCCGCGATCAAGGCAAACGGCACTGCCATAGGCGTGCGGTCACCTCAAGCCAATCGCGCCTCGCGGGGCTCCTCGACAAAAAACGGCCCTAAGCAGAGGGTCACTTCACCCTTGAGGGGCAGTGAAAAGGCTACCTGGACCGCTAACAAATGGCGTCGTCGCCCGAGGCAACGCGCGCCATCTGTCACGAACAAAGGAGTATTCCATGCAGGCGCCGCCACTTTTTGCGACGCACTTTCCATCCCTCAAGCTCAAATCTCGAGGCAAAGTCCGCGACATCTACGACCTGGACGATTCTTTGCTCATTGTGGCCACAGACCGCATTTCCGCCTTTGACGTGGTCATGCGCACACCCATTCCGGACAAGGGCACCATTCTCACCCAGCTGTCTCTTTTCTGGTTCGATTTTCTGAGGGACACGGTAGAAAATCACCTCATTGACACCAACGTCGCCGCCTTTCCCGCTTCCTGTGCGCCCTATGCCGAAACCCTCTCGGGCCGATCCATGTGGGTCCGCAAAGCCAAACCTCTTCCCGTGGAATGCATTGTTCGAGGATACCTGGTGGGTTCCGGCTGGAAGGATTACCAAAAAACCGGATCGGTATGCGGCATTGCCCTGCCCAAAGGCCTTCGGCTGGCCGAAAGGCTGCCTGAACCCATTTTCACGCCGTCCACCAAATCGGAACGGGGCGCTCACGATGAAAACATTTCCTATGAAGAAATGGCTCATCGTATCGGAAACGAGCTGGCGGCGCGCGTGCGGGACGTGACCCTGACCATCTACGAAAAGGCGGCTGCCTACGCCTTGAGCAAGGGCATTATATTGGCGGACACCAAACTGGAATTCGGCCTTGTCGACGGCCGCTTGATTCTTATCGACGAGGTTCTGACCCCGGATTCTAGCCGATTCTGGCCAGCGGATCGATACCGCATTGGATCCAATCCTGAAAGTTTCGACAAACAATACCTTCGCGACTATCTGGTGGATATCGGATGGAACCCCGAACAACCGGCGCCGGAACTGCCCCAGGTCGTGGTGCACAACACGCGAACCCGGTACCTGGAAGCTTTAGAACGACTCACAGGGCGCGGTCTCAACTTGTAAGGATTTATGGAATCGGCAACCCTCGCTTCCGTTTCCCTGTCTAAAATAGACTGGCATGAGGATGCCTTTGCCATTCCAGGCTATGTGCCCGACGAGGCGCTGGAAAGATCCTTGGAAAGGGAGGGCATTCTTGTGCCTCCGACGTTGTGGGAAAAGGCGCCGCAGCACTTCGTCATTGTCGATGGATTCAAAAGGCTTTTTTGGCTCAAAGCCCGAGCCGATCGCGTGCATGCTCTCATCTATCCCGAGGCATCCAGTGAAACCGAGCTTCTGAAGCTTCGACTTGAGACCAAGATGTTTTCGCGTACCCTGAATCTGGCCGAAAGAGCCCAGGTTTTGGCCAAGTACGCTTCCCTGAGCTCCAAGGAAGAACTGCAGCGAAGAATCGGCCCGACTCTTGGTCTTTCCGGCACTCCTAAAACTCTCGCGCTGTGGTGCTCTATCGCCGCTTGGCCTTCACGGCACTTGAGCTTTTTGGCGCACGATGGAATTGCGGAAAAAACGGCTCTTCTTTTGGCCCCTTTCCCCGAAGCAGATCGGGACGCTTTTCTTCAACTGATGCAGGTCCTACGGTGCAGTGCCAGCCTTCAGGTGGAAATTCTGGAACGCTGCAACGACATTGCCCACCGAGACGGCGTGTCGCTGCAATGGCTTTTGCAATCCCAGGAAATCCAAGCCATTTTGAAGGATGGCGATCGCAATCGACGGGAAAAAACGGCCGCCGTGCGCGACCTCTTGTCTCGTTGGCGCTATCCACGACTGGTGAAGAAGATGACCGCCATGCAGCGCGCCATCGATCAAATACCCCTGCCTGCGACCGCCTCCCTCACACCGCCTCCGTATCTTGAAGGCGATGTGTGGGAACTCAAGCTGCGATTTCGCACCCCTGAAGAATTGGCCGCCTCCGTTGAGACCTGCGCATCCCTTTTCAAGACCCCGGCCTTTTACGCCCTTTTTCGCCTCCTCGACCATTCGACGGCGTACGACGAAAGCACTCCGGCGCCACCCTCGCCCGGCAACGCGTGAATTCAGCATCATGAAACCGACGTACAAAACGCCCATCACCCACCTCATTGTGGAACACGCCGTGGCCAAAAGCCCCGTGGTCCGCACCTTGCGGGAGCGACTGCCGAGGGTTCCCGTAACCTACGTGGACAAGATTCCGGAATCCCATGAAAGAACTCCAGGTCTTTTGGAGGTGGTTCATTACAAGGGACGGTTCTGGCGATCGTGCCCGGGAACAAAAATCTATGAGTGCTGCGGCTATCAGATTGTGCACATCGGCACCCAGTGCAACCTGGACTGCACCTATTGCATTTTGCAGGCCTATTTTGAAAGCCCAAACCTTAGAATTTTCGGCAATCTGGATGACCTTCTGGCAGAAGTGCAGGCGGTTCCGACTTTGGCACCGCATCGGTTGTTTCGAGCTGGAACCGGAGAATTCACCGATTCTCTTCTCCTGGACCCATGGACGGGATTGTCGCAACACCTGGTACCCCTTTTTGGTCGCCTGCCCAACGCGGTGTTGGAACTGAAAACCAAGACAGACCACGTGGCCCCGTTGAAGGATCTGGACCATCGAGGCCACACGCTGGTGTCGTGGTCGTTGAATGCCGAAGAAATCATTCGAACCCAAGAACCGCGATCGGCTCCGTTAAAGGCGCGGCTGCGCGCCGCGCAACGATGCGCGCAATGGGGCTATTTCTTGGGCTTTCACTTCGATCCCATGATCGAGTATCCAGGTTGGCGCGAAGGGTACCGCCGCACGCTGCAGGCTCTCTTTCACGCCGTCGATCCTGCCAGAGTGGTGTGGATCAGCGTGGGCGCCTTTCGGTTCATGCCTGAACTCAAAAGAACGATTCACCGAAATCACCCCAGAAGCCGTATCACCACGGGAGAATTCATTCGAGGGTTGGACGGCAAGATGCGGTATTTTCGAGACATTCGCCTTGATTTGTATCGGTGGATGGTCGAAGAACTTGACCGCTGGGACCCCACTTTGTGCGTCTACCTGTGCATGGAAGGGCCTTGGATTTGGAAACGCGTATTCGGCCTGGAACCTGCGCAAAAAGGAGGACTTTCCGCCATGTTGGACAAGGCCGTTAAGGACCGCATGGGCATTGAACCACAAAGGCAAGGAGCCGATGATGCCGCTGAATGAGCACGACCGCAGGGCACTTTTTGCCTGGAATGCCCACGTGACCGGCCGCGTTCCCTTGGTGCTTCAAACGACGCGGGACTCTCGCACGGCAACGCTTCAAATCTTTGCGGAAGAACTCACCGCCCTCTCGCCACAGATCACGCTGCACACGGCCTTTGAGGATAGGGACGAGCTTCCGGGCTTTTTCATCGGGGACGGCTGGATATGGCACGCCGCACCGTCCGGAGCCGAACTAAGGCCGTTCCTGGAGACTCTGGCCCTCTTTCACGAAACGTCGGCGTCACCTCAACGCCTATGGGAACATGAGCCGACGGCGGCTCTGCGTCGCCGTCGGCCCGATCTTTGGCAAAGGCTCGTTGACCGGCGAAACCGGCGGGAACTCTTGGTCTTTACGGCCGTTCAATGTCCCCATTGCGCGCACCTGCTTTTTGAACTGGCTCCTCTGCCTTTCGTGGCGCCGTCTTTGACGGTGCGCGTGATGGATGCCTCGCTTTGTCAGGAAAAGGCGCAGGCAGCCGGGATTCGATCTGTGCCCACAATTCTTTTGGGCGCGGATTTTCGGTGGACAGGGCGCGTGGATGTGATCCATGTGCTAGAAGTGCTCTACCGTGATCAAAACACCGAACTTTCCGCCGCCGCGGCCATTCGATTGCTCAAAGAGGGAAAAGCCCACGAATTGAGCCACCTCATGCTCTCGTCGGCCACCTCGTGGGCGGATTTTCCGTCCATCCTCACCCATGCCGAATGGTCCGTGCGTCTGGGCGCGCTGGTGGTCCTTGAAGAACTGGCAGATAAGGACCCCGCCAAGGCCCAAGCCTATCTTCCCATGCTTTGGAAAAACATGGCCGATCTTCCGGCTGCCGTGCAGGGGGACGTGGTCTACGCCACAGGAATCGTGGGCGACTCGACGTGGACCGAACAGGTTCTTCGGTGGACCGAAAAACAGGCCGAGGATTCGGAACTTCGAGAAGTGGGCGAAGAAACTCTGAAGACGTTGGCCTTGGCGAAGACAACTTGACGGCGGGCTGTTTTGAGGACGGCCGGGGTCGGACCTCCCATCGAGACAACCCCGGCACCCAACGATGGACTCGGTCTTGGAAGCGGGCGCCTCCTAGTGGCGGGACTAGGCCGCCTTGCCCATGAGCACGTTTTCCAGAATTTCTCTCTTGGCCGCAAATTCCTCCGTGAACATGGGCGGACAGTCTTTCAGCTCCACTTCCTTTTTGGCCAGCTTGGCGGCAAACGCCATGCACGTAGCCTCTCCACATTCCTTGCAATTGGTCTTCGGCAAATGCTTTAAGATTTCCACGACGTTGAGCTTCATGCTTCCACCTCCTTCCCCTTGGCATTCAGGGAGTTGCTTTTCGGGCAGCGCCTTCGTGGCGCCGCTTGCACCCAGTCAAAAGCGGAGGTCTTGGTCATGGAACACGCGAGAAGACCGCATGGAGGAATCCGATACAGAAAACCGAAAAGCGACTCAACGTGCGGTGCGGTTATGAATTATTTAACCTAAGACGCTTAGGGTCGTCAACCAGGGGCCAATGGGGTCAAATCTTGCGTTATGCTATTGGCCTTGGCATTGCATGCTCTCGAGCACGCTCTTCTAGGGCGCCGTCTCGCTGGGCTTTCGGAACTTTTCAGCACTGATGCCAAAGCGACGCATCACCTGCTGCAACGCCTGCCGCTCCAGACCGCATTGCCTGGCCGCATGGGTTACGTTCCCACCGCACCGAGCCAAAAGGTTCTCCAGGTACTGGCGGTGAAAGCGCCGAAGGACTTCCTCTTTGGCTTGTTTATAAGGTAGCTGCTGAAAGGAGGCGTCATCAAAAATATGGTCCGACCGGCGTTTCGACATGAGTCCCACATGTTCCGGTCGAATTTCATCGCCTGGGGCAAACAGGATGCCGCGCATAATCGTGTTTTCCAATTCTCGCACATTACCGTCCCATTCTCGAGCCAGAAAAATTTCCATGAGCTCAGGGGAGATCGTCTTGTGGGGCCGGCGAAGCTCTGCACCGTGTTTCTTCAAAAAGTGGTCACACAGCAACGGGATATCTTCCCGGCGTTGGCGAAGAGGTGGCATTTCGATGGGCACCACGTTCAAGCGGTAGTAGAGGTCTTCACGAAATGTGCCGGAACGAATCTTTTCCTGCAGGTTGCGGTTAGTAGAAGCCACCACGCGCACGTCCACCTTGATCATTTTGGTGTCTCCAAGAGGCTTGATGGCCTTGTCCTGAAGCACTCTAAGAAGTTTCGTTTGAATGGCGGGGGAAATGTCCCCGATTTCATCCAGAAAAAGGGTTCCTCGATGGGCTTCCTGAAAGAGGCCAATCTTATTGTGGGTGGCGTGGGTAAAGGCCCCTTTCTTGTACCCGAAAAGTTCGCTTTCCAGAATGTTTTCCGGCACCGTAGGGCAATTGACGGCCACAAAGGGTCCCCGGCTTCGCTCGCTAAGATCGTGAATCGCTCGGGCCACCAGGTCTTTGCCCGTCCCGGATTCCCCCGTGATCAAAACCGTCAGATCCGATGCAGCCACCATTTGCACGGTCTCGAAAACACGGCGCATGGCCGGGCTTCGTCCCACAATGTTCTGAAAGGCGCTCTGCCCCTGGTACCACCTCTGCAACCGCATGTTTTCGCGAAGCAGCCGATGGCGTTCCAAAGCCTTTTGCAGCGTAAACACCAAGGTTTCGTGATCAAAAGGCTTAGTGATAAAATCATAGGCCCCCTGGCGCATGGCCTGAACGGCCAGTTCCACGCAACCATAGGCCGTCATCATGACGGCCGTCACCCAAGGATGCCTCGTGCGCATCTCTTCCAGGACTTCCAGACCGTCCATGCCGGGCATTTTCATATCCACCAGGGCCACGTCCACAGGCTCTTCATCGAGCATTTGTAACGCGGCTTCACCCGAAGACGCCGTCAAGACCTCGCAATCCAAGTCTTTAACCAAACTGCGTTTTAAAAGGCGCAGAAAATCCAGCTCGTCATCCACCACAAGGATGCGGTCTTTAGGAACTTTTGGCGCCCCGGACATATTCACCTCAGACTTCACAAGCCATCCACTCCAACTTTTCCGAAGGGACTGGAAGCCGAACCGTAAAGACGGATCCTTTGCCCAGTTCACTGGCCACGAGGATTTCTCCGCCGTGATCCTTGACAATGCCATAGCTCACGGAGAGCCCCAGACCCGTGCCCTCGCCGGTGCTCTTGGTCGTAAAGAACGGATCAAAGATGCGTGGCAAGTGCTTAGGATCGATGCCCGTTCCCGTATCCGAAACCGCGATCTCCGCCATGTGGCCGTTTTCCGCAAGGGAGGTGCAAATCTCGATGCGGCCATCGCTGCCGATGGCCTGCTGCGCGTTCATGATGAGGTTCATGAAAACCTGACGCATCTTGTTCCGGTCCACGACCACCTCCGGCACGGACGCCTCAAAGTGGGTGATCACCTGAATGTGTTTCAACTCCAGGTTATGCCGCACGACACCCAAGACTTCCTGGACCAAATCTTGCACCAATACCGGTTCCTTTCGTGTGTGGGCACTGCGCGCAAAACTTAACAAATCTTCAACGATGGCCTTGCAGGTGCGCGCATGCTTTTCAATAGTCTTTAAGTCCTCATAGCGTTCCGTGCCCTGGTGTTCTTCTCGCATCAAAAGTTGCGTGTACCCTAAAATGATGCCCAAGGGATTGTTGATTTCATGGGCCACACCGGCCGCGAGTTGTCCGATAGAAGCCAATTTGTCCGCCTGAAGCAGTTGCTGTTGGATCACCTTGCGCTGGGTAATGTCCTTGGCCACCAAATAGATCAGTTCGGCCCTTTCCTGAAGGTCACATTGGGAAGCGGCACTGAGCAGCGCACTGATTTCTCGGCCGTCTCGACTGATCAACTCCACTTCCGCATCTGTCACGTAAGATTCTCGGCTGACTCGTTCCTTAAGGGTATTCCAATCCTGGGGTCGCAAGAAAAATGTTCTAAAAGACAAACTGGGAGTTTCCATTTCGGGGGCGCCACCGATATCGTCGATACCCAGCATTTGACGGCCTGCAGGATTCATGTCCAACACGGTGCCGTTCTCCGCCACCACGGCAATCATGTCCCGAGAGGCCTCAAAGATGCGTCGAAACTTTTGCTCGGAACGCCCCAATTCCGCAGTCCGCTCGGACACCAGCTGCTGGAGGCGCTGGTTGAGCCACACCAGCCTCTCGTGAGCCTTCTGCAAAGCCTGTCGGTCCCGAAGGATCTGCTGATGCACCTTCCAGATTCTTTCAAAAAAGAGCGTCACCGCTCCCACGACACAGAAACTGATTGTGTTCAATGACCCACTGTACGGCCTGAGAGCCTCCCAGATGGGCCGGTGTCCTCCTAGAAGAAGCAATTGCTTGGCGATATGGCCTATGCTTCGAGAAAAGGCAAAAACGGCCAAAGCGTGCGACACCATGAGTAGATAGAGATAGAGAACGTTTTCCCGGTCCTGAACATAGAGCCTATAAGACAGGCGCACACAGGCCACGGCGAAAAACACCATGCACGCCGATCCCACCAGATCCACAAAAAGGATGGGAAAAAACGGAATGGTCATGACCCTGTATCATCCTGCGGCGAAAACCGAAAGGGAGATCGCTGCACTTCCCTTAAAGCCAAATAAAGAAAGATGATGGCGGGAACACAGAGCAGGTGATCCAGCTTGACCAAAAAGAAAATCCATGTGAGCCACTCACGGCCGGCATAGGGCTGAAGGTAGGCATGAAGCGTCCCTTCGGAAAATTTCTGGAAGATATCATTCTGATTTTCCAGGTGATGCACCAAAGCGGCATCCGCATTCCACAGAATGAAGAGAAGGGCAGAATATTGCAAATAACGCCATCCTTTATGCCGTATGAGGCGGCGGCCTCGAAGCCAGTAGATGAAAACGCCCATAGAGATAATAAAAAAAAGGTGCCCCAATTGATGGGCGTAGAGACCTTCAGGTTCCGAGTGCACCTGAGTGGCGTATAGCTTCTGGGGAAAGAAGCCGACGGCCAGCGCCGCCAGAAGAGCGGTCATACCAAAGCCCAATAAGGGCCTTACTCTAGAAAGGGAAAGGGGGACGAAAAAAAAATTTTGCAAAGCCATGGAAGCCAACCTTTCCTGCCCCATGGGGATCTGGGCATCGCCGCAAAGGGAAAGTCAATGTCCGTTTGTGCTTGCGTTTCTTTGCGGCAGCCTTATTTCGTTTACCCCACGACGTCCAAATGGTCAACAGGCGCATGAAAACGCCATGGACGGCCATACGCACTCCCATTGACCATACCTTGAACGTAAAAGTGGCACGGCTCGCAAAGCCTATTCCCAGAACATGGCTGTTTTTTGAGACAACGCTCTAGATATTTTTTAAAACCCTCTGTCGATCAGGGTACTCGCGGCGCCGATGGGCACGGGTCTGTGGATCCATCAAAAAATAAGGACCGGCAGAAGCCGGTCCTTGCAAGGCTCTTAAGCGGGGCTTTATTCCACGGAACGCCCTTACCCATCTTATGGGGAAGCCTCAGCAGGCGGTCCCTTCAAGGGAATCGGCACCATAACTTGAAAAAATTGATGCTTAGCTGGCACCAAGGAAGAGCGCTTTTCATGGAGATTATCGCTGCTTTTGTCGCAGCGCCAGTTTCACGCGATCGGCCAGCATCTTAGCACAGGTGGGACAATACCGGTGGTGTTCCTTCAACTCCGGGTGTGGCTGAGCATGCTGCTCTGCGTATTCTACGAATTTACGAGTGGCAAAGGGGCGCCCGCACGCCTGACACCGTTCCATGGCATGAATACCGATGACTTCGTCACGAATACAGACGGTGCGAGTGTTTTCACTGTCGCGCACCGTAATGGCGCCTGTGGGACAAATATTGGCGCACGTGCCACAGCCGATGCACGCCCCTTCCACAGGAACCACAAAGGAGATACCCTCTCGCTTTTCCATCCGTAAGGCCCCCGAGCCGATAATTTCCTTGCACACGCGGATGCACAGGCGGCAGCGTACACAGCCATCCGGTGGAGGTCCCAAATCCACACCGTACTGCCGGGCTAAGTCCCGAATTCTTTGACTTTGAGGAGCCATTTGCACAAGGTTACGAAAGGCTTTGGTGCGCGCCGCATCCACCACCTCGCCATTCGTTTTGATACGCAAACCCTCCTTGACCGGCATAACGCACGACAACATCGCCAAGGACCGCGCCGACTTACCGACCACTTCCACGGCACACAGTCGACAACTGCCCGAAGGTTTCAAAGCGGGATGAAAGCATAGGGTCGGCACCACGATGCCATGACGGCGCATAACCTGTAAGACCGTCTGACCCTCTTCCGCCTGGTAGTCCTGTCCATCGATGGTGATCGTGACCATGGAAGGCACCTTCCTTTCAGTCATGCTGCGCCTCTTCCAGCCGGCCGATATAATCCTGGAGGTAGTTGAGCTCCGCCTTCAGAGATCCCACATAATGACGGATGATATCGCGCATGGACAAAACGCCAACGATGCGACCTTCAAGCATTACCGGCATGTGTCGAATATCCGCCTGGATCATGGCTGACATAACCCCATGAAGATCATCGTCCGGGCGGGCCACGATAAGTTTTTCCGTCATGCTATCCCGAACCCTGACGGCCGTGAAGGGTTTGTCACGAAACTTCAGGTGCGTTTTGACAACATCCCTTTCTGTGAAAATACCCACGGGGCGGCCTCCTTCCATGACAATCAAAGCACTGATGTGGAATGCCGCCATCTCGTCAATGGCCTCTGCCACGGTCTTCTCGGGTTCGATGCTGTGGATTTCGTGCTCTTTGCATTCCATTAATTCCTGAACTTTCATGAACACTCCCTCTTCGGCAGCGCCAAGAATACCTTTGGCTTCCGCCTAAAGGCCATGTTCCCTCAATCATCAATAACCCGAAGACAATCCTGAGGGAAACGGTGCGTGCCCTTGTCGTCTAAGGAGACTTCCACGAGGGCAGTGGGGTCGTTCTTGCTGGTGTCTGGATCCGTGATCACGCCGCGAGCGCCCACGTACTCATCCATGTATGGCTCCCAGCACTCGTCCGTGGACCTTCTGTAAACTTCCACTCTTTGTCCTCGACGAAACGCCATTGGGCCCTCCTTTGTCGTGCCGCCTACCGGGAAAGGGTATTGCCACCTTTCACGTTTCCTTTATGGAGGGAAGTGTTACCTCCGCATGGCTATTTGCAGCTTTTTTGCGGGCGCATTCTAGACACAGGCGATGCCCTCCAATCACCAATGCCAAATGCTTCATGCGCTTCATGATGAAGTCATGATACCTTTCCGGACCCAGCACCCTCCCGCATTCTTCACAATATTCCAATTTGAGCCGGTTGAGAACCGTCCCGCAAATGGAAAGAACCCGTGAACCGTCCTGATCCTCGATTTGCATGGCATCGTTTGGACAATTCGTGGCGCAGGCTCCGCAAGCGATGCACTTTTCCGCCGTCACGCGAAAATCCGTCTCTGCCCTGTGTTCCTGGTCCAGATACCCGAACTTCAAAGCGTCAATCTGCATCTTATCCCGGCAGATTTCCACGCACAGGCCACAGCGTCGGCACACGTCGCAGCGCAGGCATCGCAGCGCTTCCTCCCTGGCTTCCTGTTCCGAGAGCCCCAGTTCTACCTGCTGAAAAGTAATTCGACGCCGGTCCACGTTGAGCTCAGCCATTCGCGGCCTTTCCAGCCGCATCTTCATGGATGCAGAGACGTTGAGGAACGGCAAGCGGCGGCGGCGCACGGGTACCGGAGGCATCTTGGGTTGAGGGAGCCCCTGAAGGTATCGATCAATGGCGTCGGCAGCCACCTTGCCCATGCCGATGGCTTCAATGACCGTCGCCGGGCCCGTCACCACGTCTCCGGCCGCAAAGACCCCCTCTTGGGTGGTCTCCATGGTCACCGTGTTCGTTTTCAAGGTTCCCCGCTTGGACCAAGACAAGCCGTCCAACTGCTCCAACCCTTTGGGATCGATAACCTGGCCAATAGCTGCAATAACGCAATCCACACCAAACTCATGATCGCTGCCTTCCACGGGAATCGGCCGCCGTCGCCCGCTCGAGTCAGGTTCCCCTAGTGCGGCTCGAAGGCATCGCAGAGCCGTCACTTTTCCGTTCGATCCCTTAATTTCCACAGGAACCGTAAGAAACTGAAACTGCACCCCCTCTTCTTCCGCTTGTCGCACCTCCACTTCATAGGCCGGCATTTCCGAGCGCGTTCGCCGATACAGAAGCGTAACCGATTCGCAGCCCAGTCGAATACAGGTTCGCGCGGCATCAATAGCCACATTGCCGCCTCCGATGACGGCCACTCTTTTCCCCGGAGCATGTCGTTCACCTAAGGCGACCTGGCGCAGAAAATCGACGGCGCTAAGCACCTGAGGATATGTATCTTCCCCGGGTATCATGAGTTTGTAAGAACCGTGGGCTCCGATGGCAATCAGGAACGCTTCATAGCCTTCCTTGCGCAACTGGTCGATGGTGACGTCTTGACCAAACCGCGTGTTGAGCCGAATCTCCACCCCTAGGTCCTCGATCAAGGCCACTTCCCGATCGATCACTTCCCGTGGCAGGCGATACCGTGGAATCCCCACCATCATCATGCCTCCCGCCACCGGCAAGGCCTCAATGACGGTTACCTGGTATCCTTTGAGCCGCAGGAAATAGGCGGCAGTCAAACCGGCCGGGCCGGCACCCACAATGCACACTTTGCGGCCGTTGAGGGGCGGCGGCGGCGGGTTAACATATTCCATCCGGGAAATGGCGCGTTCGGCCGCATAGCCTTTCAGGTCCCTGATGCTGATGGGTTTGTCCACACGTCCTCGCACGCACATGAGTTCGCACGGATGCGTGCACACCAGGCCGCAGACCCACGGAAATGGATTATCCTCACGAATAATCCTGATGGCTTCTGCCTCACGGCCCATACCAATCAACGTCACATAGCTGGGAACGTCCAATCCCGCAGGACACGCCATCTGGCACGGAGAAGGCGCCAGCTTGACGCAATCGCCCGTGGCACAATTGTGGGTTTCAATGTGGCTGACGAACACTTCCTGGTATTCATTCAAGGTGTCTAGAAGAAAGCGGCCCGCCTCCACCGTAGGGAGATCTGGACCACGAGCCCTCAGGGTTTCCCCAAGCTCTTGCAGGGCATTGAGATGATCTCGGCCGCCCCGGCCCCAGGCAATATCCTCCAGGAGCAGGAGAATTTCCTCCACCACGTGGCGAAAGCGCGGCGTGGTGATCGCCGACGCGGCAACAAGTTCTTGAAAATGCCGAAGGCTACCATTGACCGGACATGAGGAAAGCATCATGGGTGATGACCTCAAAGATTTGTGCAGTGAAATGAATTCCCCGCCGATGCCCGCACGCTAGAATCTTGTCCGAATTTCCTGGCGTTGCTGCAATGTGCTGAAATCCTGCGAAGCGCGATACGGTTCCGCGCCTCGCACGGCTTCCACAAGTTGGCGTCTCTATCGAGTGACCTAGTCCAGTGGCGAGAGGGCCCTGGCGTGGCGTTCCCGCCGCTTGTCGCGCACCTCTTCGGGTTTTCCGAAGTGAAGGCAGTGGGTGGTACACACGGTCACACACGCGGGTTTCAATCCCTGATCCACACGATCCATGCAATAATCGCACTTCACCACCTTGCCCGCCTCCACATTCCATTGGGGAGCCCCCCACGGGCATGCGGACATGCAGGTCTTGCACCCCACACAGAGCTCCTCGTCGACGAAGACGATGCCGTCCTTGGCCCGTTTTTGCATGGCGCCCGTCGGGCACGCCGCCACGCACCACGGATTTTCACAGTGAAAACACGGCATGAAAATGTAAGAGGCCCGCGGCAGGGACCCCACAAACTTGGGCCCCACCTCCACCACCTGGCACACTTTCGGGCCCAGGGGTAATCCCTTGTTGGCCTTGCACTGGACTTCGCAGGTATGACACCCGATGCACTTCTTCGCATCCTGAAACAGATAATATTGACTCATGAGCCACTCCTTCGCCGTCGTTTCATCGTCTTCACTGAACTCGCTTAACCGTCACCGTCGTATGGTCCAGGGCTGGACTTCCACCGATGCAATCTGAAATGTTTTCCTGGAGAACCGCGTCGGCGAGCCCTCGATTGAAACTACGGGCCGCCAATCGCGCTTCATGCCCAAAGCCATGCAGCATGAAGACCGCTTCCGGGTGAATCATGCTGGTGACGTAAGCGCGAATTTGCCCGGATCCAACCTTGGATGACACCTCCACCCAATCGCCGTCCTTGATGCCCAGACGCTGCGCTTCCTTGGTGTGAATCCAAAGACGGTTTTCGGGCACCAGTTCGTTGAGGTACGGGTTATTCTGCGTGGAAACGTGGGTGTGTTGCGCACAGCGGCCGACCATTAGGCGATAGTGACCTTCGGGAGGCGCTTGAACCGGCTCATAGGCCGGAAAGGATGGGTATCCCGCGTTTTCTAGCAAAGAAGACACCAGTTCAATCTTGCCCGACGGCGTCTTGAACTTGAGGCCGTCGTCCCGATCCCAAAAGATCTGCTTGTCCGTGTAGGCCACAAAACCTTTCTTGTCGAAATCTTCCAAGTAAAACCCCGTTCCTTCCAGCTGCCAGCGGACGAGATCTTCCATGGTCTCGTACGGGAAGTACTGCCCCAGACCAAGGCGGTCCGCCAATTGCTTTAAAATAATGGCGCCGGGGCGCGTGTCGTAACGAGGACTCACCGCCTGCTGGCGAAGAAACATTTGCGGCTTTAACCCGTTGGCCTGTTGAGGGCAATCAAGCCGCTCCAAATACATGGACTCGGGCAAAATCACATCCGAATACCACGCGATATCGCTATAGTTGATATCGATGCTAACGACCAGGTCCAGTTTCTCCAGAGCCCGCTTGTTCTGATTAAGGTCGGGGATGGACAGAAGCGGTTCAAAGCGGTAGGCAATAAGGGCTTTCAACGGGTACGGGTCTTCGTTCAGGATGGCCAACGGCAACATCTGGCCTACGCCATGGTTCTTGTCCGGCAAAGGAAAGTCAGGGGTTCCCACCTTGTCAAAGCGCACCACGTTGACCGATGGAAGACCTTCCTGTTCCGTCAGTTTTCGAGCCGGTTTGCCTCCCACCTCGCCAGGACCCTTTTTGAAAAAGAGCCCCCCCTTGGCTTCCACGCTGCCCATCAGAACATTGAGGATCATGATGGAACGACGGAGATAGATTTCGTTGGGATGACTGGCTCCGCGATAACCAAAGTGGAAAATAACCGATGGCTTCTTCTTGGCCATCTCCCTGGCCAAAGTCACGATGCGGTGGGCTTCAATGCCCGTTTCCCGTTCCGCCCATTCGGGGCTGTAGGGCTGCACAAAGTCCTGTAGCACCGCAAGCCCATCCACCCAGCGCTGCACGTAGCGGGCGTCGTAGAGCTTTTCGTTGATGATCACGTGCATCAAAGCATAGTTGAGGGCCAAGTCGGTGCCCGGACGAATCATGAAGTAGTCATGAGCCTTCGTGGCGGTCACCGTGACTCGAGGGTCAATGTAAGTGATCTTAGCACCGTTTTCGACGGCCTCCATCAAACTGTTGACAGCCTTGACCTCAACGGCCTCAAAAAAGTTGCGGCCGTATAAAACAATGTGCTTGGTGTTCTTGTAGTCAAAGCTCATTTGGGCGTCCGTATAGCCGAATAGGGATCGAGCGGCGGTGTTGACGGAGCCCTTGCAAATGGCATCGTGGGTGAAATGATTGGGAGACCCGATGGCTCGCATGAAGGTTTTGCTCACATGGGTGGCCAGTTGGGTTCTTTCACCTAAGACTACGCTTTGGGGTCCATGCTGGGCGATGATTTCCTTGAGCTTTTCGGCCACGTAATTCAAGGCCTCGTCCCAGGAAACCTTTTTCCATTTGCCGCTGCCTCGTGGGCCGCTGCGAATGAGCGGAGATTGCACGCGCTGAGTGTCGTTCAAAAGAGCGATGCCCGCCGCACCTCGAGGGCACAGGCTCCCTTCCATGCCCGGTACGTGCGGGTTCCCCTCGATCCACTTGACCTGGCCGTTTTCCACAGTCACCTTGATGGGACAGCGAACGGAACACATAAAGCACAAACTGTACACTTCTTTTTTCTTCATGCGATGTTCCTTTCCTTTTTTGACCTTCATGCAACCAACATACGCTTTTCCAAAACCATCTTCACTCGATGTTCCAACTCCTCGAGCTCCACAGGCTTGACTAAATAGTCATCAATGCCCATTTGGCTCGCCTCCTTCGCCGTTTCCGCGGAGGGAAATCCCGTGATGATAATCACCCCCACCTCAGGCCGTTGTGCCCGGAGAAGCCGAAGGATGGACAAGCCATCGTCGTCCTTTAGCTTCATGTCCAGCAAAACCAGGTCCGGCTCATGGTCCTCCAGCCATCGGCGGGCGGAGTTCGCCTGGGAAAAAGCCTCCACTTCATGCCCCAGCCTGGCCAAAACCCTCTGCATTAAACGACACGCATCCATTTCATCATCTAAAACCATGATGAGCGCCATGAAAAGACCCCTTGAGCCTTCGATCCAGCGCCCGCAAAGCGGCTGGAGGGCAGCCCCTTTTTGGAAAAACAAGAGCCTCAAGCTTCACCACGAGCCCCCGTGAGCTTAGATTTCACCGGGCTTGTGGCAATGTTCATGCCACGGTGGACTTGAATTTAGCCTCACGGAACCGTGCCAAGTGGCCACCAGCAGCTGTCCCATTCCCATGCCGGCCGGAGTCATGTCCGAACACCTGAAGCCGCAGCACAGGTTATCTAGATGGCCGCATGATGGCGCTCGTCTCGCTTGGCCATCGAGCGGGCCCATCACCTCTTCGCTTTCGAACACCTCGCACAATTGACGAAGCCGCCGCGTCAGGCTCCGTGCCGAACATGTTGTAGCGGTGGCACGAAAGTGGGAAGAGGTGCATCATTTTATTTGCACCGCAAGTTTTTTATGGCGCCTTTCCCGGGTTTTTGGATGACGATGTGGCAAAGAAAATCCTCTATACGGCTACGTCGGCTGAACCCTAACGCCTGATGCGGCACGTTCCATAGGCTTCACAAGCCATTTTCCGGCCCTTAGTCCCTCGGCTTAAATGTTCATCGCACTTGGCACAGAAGCTGCCTAAAGAGCAAGGGTCCGCGTGACACGCGGAAGGTGTGAACGCCGAGGTTCGGCGGAAATTTTTGACGGCGTTTTTTAATGACCATTTGCTTTAGAAGGAGGGTGTGGACATGAGAAAGAGTTTTCGGTGGTCTCTGGTATGGTTGGTTTTCGTCACTGCACTCTTGATGTGCGGAATGATGGCGGGACCGGCTCTGAGCCAACAACAGGACACGCAGCATCAAGAAACGGCTTCCACCCAAGCGATGCAGCCGACTTCCGCCCCCGAAGTGAAACGGGTTGGTGATACGTTGGGAGTGCCGGGAAAGATCGGTGAGGCAGTGGCCAAGGCCCCGATCGGCAAGGAAAAGGGCTTCATCGATCCGGAGGCTCCACGGGGAGCTTTTGGCATTCCGGGGGCACCCCGCATGAACTATGTGGTGGCCATCCTCTGGGCCGTGTGGGTGGGCTGGATTTTTTCGACAGTCGGTGCTTTCGGCGGCATCATGGCCGGTGTGGGCCACATGACGGTGTTGGGCCTCGGCCCCTACGCCAAAACTTTTACCCAAACGGTACCATCACTCAACAAGGCGATAACCGACAGCGTGCGCACTTCCAACCAATTCCTCGTTGGCTTGTCAGCTCTCATCAGCACCATCAACTATCTGAAAGCCCGCACCTTGGCATGGCCCGTCGGTGTCGCTCTAGCGTTGGGATCCATCGCCGGTGCCATCTTCATCCCGTGGCTTACGGGGGGCAAGATCACCTTTAAGCAGTATCAAGGCTGGTTCGGCCTCTTTGTGTTTGTCGTCGGGGCTTTTCTCTTCTACGACACCACACCGGCAGGCCAACAAAAGAAAAAGGCGGCCAAGGAAGCAGCCCAAGCCTTCAAAAAGGCCATGGCGGAAAAGAAAGGTGCGGAAACGGAAGGCATCCAATTCAAATCTTTTTCATTAGCCAGAAGTACCTTTACATTCTTCGGTACAGAATTTCATTTCAATCCGCTTGTCATTTTCTGCGGCGGCCTGCTGATCGCAGCCATCTCGTCTTTTCTTGGTGTCGGAGGTGGTTTCCTTTACGTGCCGTTTCTGACCACGTTCGTCAAAGCTCCCATGTACGTGGTGGCCGGGACGTCGGCCATGGCCGTGCTCTTGAGCATGATCACCAGCATCACCAGCTACATCACGGTGGCCAAGGCCGGTATGGACTGGACCCTCATCGGTTTGGAACTCATCGGAATTTTCGTGGGATCCATGATCGGACCGCGAACGCAAAAGTACATTCCAGATATTTGGCTTAAGAGGCTTTTCGTGGTGCTTGCCATTTACGTGGGACTTCGCTACTTCAGTTTGGGATTTTTTGGTAAGAGCTGGCTACCGTAAGAACGGCCTTTTTTCGGCTCTTGTGTGGGGTGACTCCATCGTGCCCCGGCGCAACAAAGACTCGTCGGCGCCGCTTTTCGGGCGCCGACGTCCTTCTGTTTCAAAGGACACGCCATGTCATTGTTCTCTTGGACGGGTTTTACCGACTTTGGTCCCATCGGCACCTATCTGTTAGACCAGGCCTTCATGGCGATCTTGGCCACCATCGTGGGGGAGCTTACCCTTGCCTTGGGGTATCGCATCAACCATAGGCACCTCAAGAAACTCACCCAAGACCTCGCTCAGTATCAGAAGCTTTCCGACAATGCCGAAAAGATGGGTGATCATGCCGCCTTTGAGGCCATTAATAGGGAAGGTAACGACGTATGGGGCCGACTTTTCTTTTTTAAGATCGCTCTGTCGGCCGCGGCCTTGTGGCCTATTTTCTTTGCTTTGTCATGGCTGCAAAGCCGATACACCGACCTGGATCTTCGTGTGCCCGGCACCGCCTTCGGCCTCAATTACGTGGTGGTCTTTCTGGTCTTTTACGTGGTCTCGCGCCTCGTGTTTTCTCGGGTTTCACGAAAACTGCCCTTTTTTCGAACGGTGCTCGGCATGGTCGAAGCCGATGCAGCTCATTCGGATGCCGCCCCACGCACCCAACGGTAAATTTCCCCGGTCAGACGTTCTTTTCGAGTATTCCATAACCTTAGGCATTGCCTTCGGCAGGCTTTCATCTCCTCCACCATATAGGCAAGCAGCAGTCGACTCTCATCCGTCAAAAGCCCCCGGTCCAAATCCTTTTGCATGCGGGCTACCATGGCCAAGATGGCATAGGTATAAAGGCTCAGCGTGGTCAAGCGGCGCAACACGTATTCCTTGGTGCTAACCTTCTTGCCGTAGCGCACCAGAAGCCACCACAGGGCGTAGCGCAGGTAGCGGGCGTTTTTTTGAGCTTGCCGAGCGGCACGGCGCAGGTCTTTGTCCGTCACCGGAAGGGTCCAGGCCATGGGGCGGCTGAGTTCCCTCCACAGGGCTCGAACTTTTGCCCACCATCCTCCGGAAAGTTCGGCCATTCCCTTGGCCATGCGTCGCATGGCAAAAAGGGGTGGATAAATGGAGTGGATTTCCGTGGTGCCTTCAAAAATGGTCGTTACACGAAAGTCCCGCAGGCGTTTTTCGTAGGGTTGCGTGGTGAGGTAGCCAGATCCGCCGGCGGTCTGAAGCGCTTCGTACAGCACGTGCCAGGCGCGAGTGGTTCCGAAAAGCTTCACATGGCTCGTTTCCATGGCCGTGTTGCGGTACGGGTCCGCTTCCAGAAAGGAGGCCGTGAGCGTCGTCATGGCATCACACGCAAAGGCATCGGCGCGGCCTTTGACGATCTTTTCCTGAATGAGCTCAAACTGCTCAATGGGCATCCCGAATTGCACCCGCGTGCGGGCACGATGGACCATGTCTTCCACGGACTGCTCCATGAGGCCCGTGGAGGCGGCGCCGAGCCCCAAGCGGCCGTAGTTCAGAATGGTCATGGCGATCTTGAATCCGTCTCCGGGTTTTCCTAGAAGATTTTCCCGGGGAACTCTGACGTCCTTGAAATGAATGGCCGCCGTGGAACTGGCCTTGAGGCCCATCTTGGGCATGTCGGCGCCGATTTTCACGCCGTCCCAGTGGGTTTCCACAATAAAGGCGCCCATGTGCCCGGGATGCTCTGGGTCGAGCTGCGCAAAGACGGTGAGGCCTCCCGCATAGTTGGCGTTGGTGATGTACGTTTTGTGGCCGTTCAAAACATAGCACCCATCCGTTTCCGAAAAAACGGCGGTGGTCTGAATATGCTTGGCGTCGGATCCCACAAGGGGTTCGGTGAGGGCGTAGGAAAAGATCATGTCTCCGGATGCCGCGGCCGGAAGATATTTTTCCTTTTGTTCTTCGGTGCCGAAAAGCTGGATGCCCTTGATGCCGATGGACAGGTGCGCGATGGACACCAAGGCGACGGAAAGATCTCGCCGGGCCATTTCTCGAATCACTTCCAGATACTCCCAAAGATTCAAGCCCAGCCCTCCGTATTGTTTGGCCACCGAGAAGCCGAAAAGGCCCGCTTGAGCCATGCGCCGCAGCATTTCGTCGGGCACTCGCCCGAGGCTTTCAATATCTTGGACGGGAAAGTCCTTAAGAATCGCCTCATAGGCCCCCACCAAAGCCTCCACCTTGGTGCGGTCCACATGAATGGGAAACCTTTCGAAAATGGAAGCATCCAAGACACCCCGGTACGCCGACTCCAAGAATCCCCTTTGTTCCATGATCACTCTCCCTCATTGGCGTTCTGGCATGGCCCTTTGGGCAAGGGCCTCCTTTTCCACAAAACGCAGCCTGTTCTGGGGATCGCTCACCCATCCCACGCGTCCGTTTCGAAACAACACATTGGCAAAATCGTAAAACCACATGTTGCCGCGCACGCTTGTGGGCGTCCCCTGGACCGCCAAAACCTCATCGGTCGAAGAGCCGATGGTGAAAAAGGACGGAGGCACGCCCTGCATTTTATCCAGGTATTGGTGAGACGGCAGCAGGCGCACTTTGAGGTTGCCAAAGGCATTGTCGTAGGCCGCCACGCGATCTTCCACGAACCGAACCGAGCTGAATCCGTAATGCCAAACGGATCCGCGAACCGCCGTGGGCGTTCCTTGAACGCGCAGGACCTCATCCCGGCTGGAACCCAGCGTGAAAAACCCGGTGGCTTCCACCTGCTCGGGTGCTCTGGTGGGCTTAACAAGCACGCGAAGCCTGCCGTCGAAATTGTCATAGCCCACGACACGTCCATCCTGAAAACGCACTTCGGAAAGCCCGTAGGTCCAGCGGCCGGCACTGCGCCGGTCCGGAGGACCCTGGGCGCGAAGGACGTCGCGTTCCGTACTGCCCAGGCCAAAGGTGGCTTCGGTTTGGAGTGGGACTTTGGCATGAGGGGGCCATGGTTCGTCAAGATTCACATCCGGTACGGGCGCCTTAGACGGTGACGAAAGCAGGTGCTGAGGCCTCGAGGGGAACTGGAGCGGCATAGGTTTCGCGGCTTCCTGGTTCTGAATCATGGGGGCTTTAGGCTTTTTCGCGCTGCGCCTCTCCCAAGGGATAGGGCCTTCCAGCCGCAAGGCCCATACGGCCCACAGGGCAATCATGGCCACCACGGCGCCAAAGCCGGCCCATCTCCCAAGGGTATTGAGCGAAGACCTTGAAAAAGCGCCTATAGGCTTCGATGAACGCGTCCCAGGACCAGGACTTGAGGCCTGTTTGAATCCCCCAGACTGCCTTGCACTGGTCGCCTCGCTGGATCCGGGCCCAGAGGGTAAGGGCCCTCTAACGATTCGTTGGTAGGCTTCTTGAAGATCTTTGAACTTTTCTTCGGCGCGAAGCCGAGCCCACGGGGGCGCGTCGCTGTAGCGGTCGGGATGCCATTTTTTGGCCATTTCCCGGTAAGCGCGCTTCACGTCGTCAATGGACGCTCCAGGCTGTAATCCCAGGAGTTGATAATCCTTGGATGTGGCCTGTTCCGGTACCGCCATGAGCGTTGATCCTTTAACCCACGGGTTTTTTCAAAGTGCAACGAGCATAGCTTTTTGACTTTTTGGGTTCAAGACTTTGTGCGAGTTCTCCGATAAGGTAAGAGAGAAACCAGGGAGAACGGGTAGGCCTTTACGGTGAGGAGAAGGTTACATGGAACGTGCCACAACACTTCAAGACAAGCCGTTGGACGAAATCCTTCGTGTTGCGGAAAACCTGCCGCCTTTCCCCGATGTGGTCCAAAAGGTCATGCCGTTGCTGCAGCGCATGGCGCCGGTGGAAGACATCGAAACTGTTATTCAATACGATCAGGCCATCGCCGCCAAGGTTCTCGCCTTGGCCCGCTCACCCCATTTCAGGCGCACACAACAGGTGCGCTCCCTAAAAGAGGCCATCATTTCCCTTGGCCAAAAAGCTCTGGTGGAAGTCATCTTGGCGGCCTGTTCGGCCCGCTTTCAAGACGACGCCGTCAAGGGCTACGACCTTCGAGAGGGTGAATTGTGGGAGCACGCCGTGGGCACGGCCATCATGGCAGACCGAATCGCTGAAAGAGTGGGCAGCGCGGAGCGCTTGACCGCCTACACCGCCGGGCTTTTGCACGACATCGGCAAAACGGTCCTTAACCAGTACGTCGAGCATTACCTCGGAGGTGACGGACCCCGCAATCCCATCGTTGATATCATCAAAACCCGAAGGCAATCGTTTCTGGAAGCGGAACGAAATATCTTGGGCATTGATCATCAGGAACTGGGTGGACTTATCGCGCGACGTTGGAATTTCCCGCCCGCCGTGGTGGCTGGCATCACGTACCACCATAACCCTCAAGATGCCGAAGAAAGCCACCAGGTCGCTGCCATCGTCTATGCCGCCAACCGAATGGTGGGGGCCATGGGCATTGGAACCGGCGTCGATGGGTTCCTCAACCCCAACCAAGACCATGTGTTTGAAGCCCTGAAACTGGACGCCCGCACCATCGAACGACTTATGGCGGACGTCTTTGTCGCCCTGGACGAAACAAAAAAATTCTTAACCGCATGATCCACACGGCCTATCGAGGAGACAAAGGGGCAAGGCTTTCGGAAGCCTCTGCCAGAAGCCGTCTAACAAGGGCAGCGTTTCCCTTAAACGCACGGGCCTTCGACCCGCTCGCCAAGCGGGTGGGGCGCCCAGGTTTCCTGAAAAAGACATTATCCGCTAGATTCCTTAAATGCGTGCCAGAAAATTGCTCTTTTGGGAGCGGCTCAAGATGCCCTGGCCTAACCGGTGCCGTGAAGCGGGTGTTGCGCATCACGGGCTACGCCGTCCTTTTGGCTGTGCATTCAGGCTGGCTGCGGGCACATAGACAACGAATACCAGAGCGTTTTCACTGGAAAACGCAAGTCCGGAACGGTTGCTGTGGGAGCCGAAGGTTTCAAGGTAGCTTGCAACGAGTTTTTCTGATAGGGTGTCTAGGAAAGGCGGGTGTTTGGGCCGGGGCCACACTTTAGCACTCGGCGCGAAGCTCATGGGAAAACCATAACGTTTTTGCGGTGAATGTTTCCTTGCACCATACGGGCACGCACGACCGCCGTAACGGGGGACACCATGCTCATTCTGACCCGCAAGGTGGGAGAAGCCATCCGCATCGGGGATGACATTCAAGTGGTCATCACCGCCGTGGACCAAAACAAGGTCAAGGTAGGAATTCAAAGCCCGCGGCACGTGCCCATCTTCCGTGAGGAACTTTACCAAAAGATTCGGGAAGAAAACCTGCGGGCCGCCTCACTGCAAGCCGACGACGTGGAGGCCCTTTTCAAGACGTTTTCGTCAAAAACTTCGTGAACGATATCGAACAGTCGTGAAACTCTGCAGAAAGCCGTCATGAACATAAAAGCCACCGCCGAGCAACTCCGGACCTTTTCGCCACGGCATCGGGCCTACATTCAAGCTGTTTTGCAGGAAACCATCTCCCACTATGGCCCAAGGCTCTTGGCTTGCATCCTCTTCGGGTCCTTTGCTCGCCGGGAAAGCAGACGAAACCCCGAATTGGATCTTCTCATCATTTTCGACGACACAAAGGGATTCAGAGCGCATCGACGAGTCTGTGCGAGAAATCGAAATGAAGCTCAAAGCTTTTGGCTCAAAGTTTTACGAAAAACACCGTATTTACTGAGAGTTGTTGCCGTACATTCTCATGAAAGACGAAGCTTCCATCATGCGCCCAATCTATGACGATCTTGCGGAGACTTATCAAATCATCTATGAGCCCTTTGGCCTTGCGGCACGCTTGTTTGCGAGGCTTAGAATATCTTGTCAAGGCACATGTCAAAAAGGAATCCATGGTGGAGGGTTGGCTTTGGACAACCCCCAATCCCAACCTTTCCCAAAAGTGAGAAATTTTTGGATGAAAGCCGACACACTCGCTCACGGTAATTTAGATAAGGCCAGAGTGGGCTTGGAGGCGCTCCAATTTTACCAGGACAGACAGGCCTTTTTTGAGGTGGTTCGTGAGGTCCAAGAACTCGTAGAACCTTTGCTTAAGGCCATCTTGCGAGCCCTGGGCGAGGAGGTGCCCACGATTCACGGCGTAGGGCGAGTTCTGGTAAAATTCAAAGGACATTTGCCTCGACATTTTGCCAACAATCTTCATGAAATTCGAAAAATTTCCAAGAGTCTTCAAAAAGAGCGTGAACTCAGTTTATACGGAGCGGAAGGTTTTATTCCCACTGAAGAATACGGAGCCGAAGAAGTCACTGAAGCCATTCGAGAGGCTTCGTTTGTTTATGATCTCGTTTCCGGGTCATTTCAGACCCCTGACATTCCGGTATCATTCCCCTGACGAGAAAGAGTACGCGGCATGAAGATTTCAACTACACGATTTGGCACCCTTGAGCTGGACGAAGCTACCTTCATTCATTTTCCATGGGGCATTCCTGGCTTTGAAAACCTCAAGCGCTACGTGCTCGTGGAACTCCGGCAAGGTCCCTTTAAGTGGCTTCAAGCCGTGGATCACCCCGATGTGGCCTTTGTGGTCAGCCCCCCAGATGTCTTTGGGCTTCAGTACACAGTTCCCGCCATGCGCGCTTCCCTTATCGACCTCCAGGACTCCAAGGATCTCGCCATTCTCGTATTGATTTCCTTTGATAGAACAACGCGCACCGTGCGCCCCCACGTGCGCACGCCCCTGCTCTTGAACGCTTCCAACCGCCAAGCCTACCAATGGGTCATTGAAGCGGGCGAAGAACAAAGCGTTGTGCACATTGTGAAAGATACCAAGAAGGAAGAAACCCCGTGAGCCCCCGCACGCTAGGAAAGGGAGCCGGGAAATTCCTTGGGGGATAGCCCGGGGAAAGACGAGGAGTCGTGAAAGACTCGCAAGGGATTCAGACCAGATGAGCGATTTTTTGGTACTGGCGAGATGCGGATTCGATCTTTTGCATGCCGGCGAGTTCTTGGGCGGTGCGCGCTGAGGCGGTAGCGAGCGTCTTCATGCAGGTCTGGTAGTCTTTCCACAGTTCTGTAAAAAGAGCGTGGGCATGTTTTTTTTGTTCCTCATCATTTTCCCACACAGTAGAGAAAGAATTTCCCACATTTTGCAACAGTGCCACCGTCTCGGAACACCGTGACACAACCTCATCGATGACGTCGGCCTCCGCGTCTTGAGCAACCGCCTTCAATAGCGCCCGAAGATGGCCTCGAAGCTCTTTCACCAAGTGGATCAGCAAATCCATGGAGGGAGGTACATCCACGCGATTCCTCCTGGTCTTCATAGCCATGTAGGTAGCGGCATTGGGGCGCCCGACCGGCCCCGCAGTGTCCTTCTCCTTAACGGCGTGTGCAAAAACTGGCGTGATTGGGCCTTCCGAATGAATCGCAAAACGTTGGCCTCCATGCTCTCAAAGGAACGGCTCCAGAGCGTTTCGAAAACATGGCCTCTGGCAAGTGCGACTGCGCGGATCGCGGGGACGCGCTCCCCCCATGGAACACACCAACCTGGACTTTTCCTCATGAAAAACTGAGATCGAACAGGTCACTGAGAGCTTACATAGGCGAAGAGAAACCCTCACGCCCGCGCAAACGGGAGTCCATATCATCCAGCAACATTTAGACGTTCGCGCGCTTATGCCGTGATGGATCGAGCCCAGTTTTCCGCGCCTTCCAAGCCACCCAGGTCCAACTCTCCGCGATCGTATTTTCTCTTGACCTCCTGCCACGCCTCGCGAAGTTCTTCCAAGATGGTTATCAGGCCGTTGTAAATTTCAGGCGACTTCATGGAATTGATACCGATGAGCTCTCGAAGCAAGTAGTTGTAAACGCGCGAAAGGTTGATGGCAATTTCCCCGCCGCGTTCGAAATCCAGGCTCACCAGCAGTTCCGTGATAACGTCCTGGCTATGGCGAATGCGATTATAGGCCTCATCCATCCGACGGGACGCATGGTATTCCTTAGCTTGCTGTAAATTTCGAATCGTGGCGTCATAACACATCAGGACAAGACTGGCTGTGTCCGCAGTTTCCACGTTGGTTTTTCGGTAAGCATTCTGCGCTCTGTTCATGACCATCGATCGAACCTCCACATCCTTCGTCTTCCGAGGCCGAAAAGTTTAGGCGGCTTCGGCCACGCGCACCCACGCTTCTCGAAGCTGCCCCGTCATGGCGATCATACGGTCCAGGGTCTGCTGGGCTTGGGCTCCATGCCAAGCGATGAGTTCCCGAAGCATGTAATTGTAAATGCGGCCAAGGTTGACGGCGATCTCACCACCGCGTTCGTAGTCCAAACCGACAAGCAGTTCGGTAAGGAGCTCTTGAGCATGGCGAAGAGTATCCATCACGAGATCCTCGCGACCGTCGGCGCAGGCCTGCTTCGCATTGTGAAAGTCCCGAAGCAGCGCATCGTAGCACTTAACGATAAGAGGCAATAGATCGCTTTGAGATGTGTCACATGGCTGGGCTGCCGGCATGGTACAAGCGGTCATTTTTTCCTCCTGAGTGCAGATTCTTCCTCCTAGGAAGTGCTGGTAAACAAATTGGAAAAGAGCTGGGAAAGGCCTGACATCTGGTTGTTCATCGTGTTCATGGCGTTTTCCATGGCGATAAATTGCGCTTTCAGCCGTTCCATTCGCGCGTCAATACGCTCGTCGAGAGTTTCCATGCGATTGCCCAATTTCTCGATCTTTTCCTGAACGCTTCTCTTTTGCGTCGTCACGGTCCCTTCTACGGAATCCGTGAGCGTCTCCAGAACCGATTGCAAGCTCTGGGCCATGTCGTTGAACTGGGAAACCGTACCGGAAAAATCCTGAGACAAAGCTTCCTGCAGCTTGTCGGTATCCAGTTCCAGCGTGCCGTCACGGGAAAAGGTGATGCCAACACTGAAAAGTCCCTGGTCCATGAGAGAGGTCTGCAGACGGTTCTTAATTGATCGAAGCGCGGCATCGCCAGAGAGCATGCCGTTCGCTTTTTTGGAGACGGCATCGTAACTGAATTGCGAGTTGATGTATTTCGCAAGGCCGTTGTAGGCATCCACTAACGACTGGATCTTGTCGGCGACAGCTTCGTTATCCCGGTCGATGTTTAGCGTTACAGTGGTGCTGGCATCTTCGCCACGCAACCGGAGGGTGACCCCAGCAATGGCATCGGTGATCGTGTTGGAAGAACGGGTCATGGAGATGCCGTCGATGCTAAAGGACGCGTCCTCTCCCGCCTGCAATGTGGAAAAATAGTCCCCCGCCGCATCGGTGAATTGAAACCCGGCGGCTCCCTCCTCTTCGCTCGTCAGAATAAGCCGATAGTCGCCATCGGCAACCTTGAGCACGCCGGCCATGACGCCTGTGGCATCGGAACCCGTGTTGAGGGCATTGATCTCATCGCGAAGCTCGTTGAGGCTCTTGCCATCGAGGGTCACCTCCCGGCCTTCGATGGTGATCGTTCCCGTCCACCCCGCCGGATCGGCCGCTGATGCCACGGAGATGGACTGAAGCTTTTCGGCCTTAGCCAGGTTGGTCACCTGAATGTCAAACCGGCTTTTGGGTGCACCCGAGCCCACGGTCACCGACAGAAGGCTTTCCGGATCCACAGTACTCGATGAGGTGAGCGAGGAGGTAAACACATCGAAGTCTCCCGAACTCTTTATCCCTTGCACGGCGGAGAGAAGATCGGACAGCTTTTGGGAGACTGTGTTCCACGCAGAAAGGATCTCTTCCTGCTTCTTTTTTTGCTGTTCTAAAGGATTGATGAATTGGTTCTGCTCTACCTTGCGCAGCTGTTCCAACATGCTCTGCCAGTCAAAACCGCTTCCGACTCCACTAAGGCTAAATCCCATGGTTCACCTCCTGTATCTCGGCTTTCCCTTGCTGGAGTGCTCCCAAAAGGAAAAAGCCTTCCGCACTGTGTTTGAAAAACCGGCACGCAAGACCCAGCTCATCTATTGTGAAGCCACTGCGCCAGGTCCCATGATGTCCCGCCTGCACCGTTTCCCCAGAGCGTGTTGACGGGCATGCTGACGAAACCTTATCGAGGCCTTCTCGCTCCGGATCTTTTCGAACAAGTCTATCCTTTCTATTGTTATTTCGGCACACAGACATAAAACCTTGAACTTTTTTCGAGGCAGTCTGTTGGCACGGATTCCATGAGTTCTATTTCATCCGATGCATATCCTTGTGACTTATACAGAAAAAAGGGGCGGTTTCTAAGGAAACCACCCCCTTTTTCGGACTGGTAGAGTGTTATCGTGGAACGACGAAATCAGCCTAGAAGCTGGAGAATTTGCTGCGGCGCAGCGTTGGCTTGGGCCAACATAGCCATGCCTGATTGCTGCAGAATCTGATTCTTGGTAAACTGGGTCACTTCAAAGGCCATGTCGGCATCGCGAATGGCCGATTCACTGGCTGAATAGTTTTCGATCATGATGTTCAGGTTGTCCATGGTGTGTTGCAGCCGATTTTGGTACGCGCCCAGCTTTGACATGTAAGTATTGATGCTCTTCAGAGCGCCGTCAATGGCGGTCATGGCCTCTTGAGCACTGGCCAAGGTCCCAATGTGGGAAGTGTCGACACCCAAAGCGGCCGTGGAAACCGCGTTGATACTTACCTCCAATTGGTCATGAGCAACGTTTTCTGCACCGATTTGGAATGTAAAGTTGGTTGTGTCGGTTGTATTCTCGCCGTAAATAAGGGTTACACCGTTGTACTTAGACGTCTTAGCAATGCGATCCAGTTCCCCTTGCAGCTCAGCAAATTCCGTCTGGAGCAAATTCCGCTCGTCATTCGTGATCTGATCGCCTGCGGCCTGCGTTGCCAATTCTTTCATACGCACGAGAATGTTTTCAATCTCATGGAAAGCGCCATCGGCCACCTGCAGCATGGAATTGGATTCTGTGGCGTTTTGATAGGCCACCCTCAAGGAAGCAATTTTTGCCTTGAAAGTGTTGGCCACGGCAAAACCCGCCGCATCGTCGGCAGACCTATTGATCCGATAGCCCGTGGACAATCGTTCCAGCGATCTGGAGAGATTTCGGTTAGTAATGGTGAGGTTCCTTTGCACATTGATCGACGTGACGTTGGTGTTAATTCGAAGAGCCATGGTTCTTCCTCCTTGAATGTGGTGTCTTTGACATCCCTGCCGTGATTTTTTTCTACCAGTCCTTTTCTGCCTTCACCTTTCTTATCGGCACGACGATGGAAGGGCATTAACATTTTTTATGTTCCAGGATCCCATGCTTCATGAGCCAGTCGAGATGAAGCATCACGACGTGGCGATCCATCCCAAAAATCTTGCTCACCCAAAGAGTTAGCTCCTTGACCGATACCTCCCTGCGCGACACATGGCGCGTCATGGCCCAAAGACACTTTTCCTTTACGAGCATTTTCATCTCGGCATCGCTAACGGGGCGGTACTCTTGGGCCAGGAAAGCGCTTCCCATGGGGCCCATGACGAGCACGGAGTCGTCTGCCAAAACACGGGTGGGATAATGAGAAAATAATTTGCTGACGGACGGGGTGATGAGGGGGCGATAGTCCCTCACATAGTCTTTGCCAACATCGCGGCGAGCCATTGACACCAGCTCCTTCCACAGTTCACCATAGGCGCCGATTACTTTAGCCCAGTGGAATGCCTGAGCCCGACGCTTCGCCTGCTGGGAAAATTTTCGGCGTACGTCCATCTGGCAAATCAAGGTGTGAAGCGCGTGAATCATTGCCGACATGTCCACGGCCACCTTTTGGGCCCGAAAGAATCGAAGCACGGAGGGGTCCAGCAAACCTGCCACGGCATCCCATGGCTCTTGGACGTTGCTGGCGCAGGTGGGGATGAGAAAACCTGTCTGTCCGTGAGACACCAAGTCCCGGTACCCGCTAAAATCCGATGCCACCACGGGAAGCCCAGCCACCATCGCCTTCATAACTGTCAGACCAAAGGTTTCTTGGTAGTTGTCCACAAGGGAACAAAAAACATCGGCGGAGGCATACAAGGTGGCCTTCAGCTCTTCCGCCACATTCGGCATCACTCGCACCACGTCCTGAAGCCCCAACGCCTGGACCATTTCCCAGATCAACCGCACATCGTCCTTTCTTCCGGCCCCCACCAAAACCACGATAACTTGAGGACCTCCACCGTGAACCAGGGCCTGGCGGAGCCATGAAAAACCTTCCAAAAAGGGGCTTAAGTCCATTTTCGTTCTGGGAGAAAAACACCCAAGGCTCAATTAGAATGACATGGTCCTGGGGAAGCCCGAGCGCCTGGCGGGCGGCCTCGCGAGATGGCCGAGGACTGGTCTGGTGCTGAATGCCGAGCGGTATTTGAACCAGTCGAGGAGGCTCAGGAAGCGTTGCGCCGAAATGCTCCCGAAAACCCTCACGAATTTCCTGAAACGCCCGACGCAACATGTCCACAGCGCAACGACTCGTGCACACAATGGCATCGTAAGGTTTGTGGCAGCAGCAGGGAAATGAACTTGCCATAAAGGGCCACAGTGTCCAGGGAATGGGTAACACCGGTAATGGGAAAGCGCATGGGCGTCTACAGACGATTTCTCCATTCCATCAAGTAGGGGGTAGAATAGGTAAAATCGCCGTTGTGAAAAATATCCGCGGTCCGCTTCCGCAACGCCAAAGGCAAAACGCTCTGAAGCTCTACGCGGATGCGCTGGGCAACGACGGCCGAGCAACCCTGAAAGAAACGGGACAACCGCTCCACGGGGTCCAAGTCTCCGACAAAGAACCGATAGGACGAACAGTCGCCATACTGAAGGAGCGCCTCAAGAAACTGCTTGTTGGCTGCGGGCATGCCCATCCTGTGCTGCCAGAAAGGGTCGTTGAGGATAAAAGGGTCGAGCGTGGCCCAATGCATCAGGAAGCCCTCGATGGCGCCGCCGTTTGACGGGAGATTGGCTTTGACGTTTCCCGCAGGGCCAGTCGTTGAGCTATTTTAGCTAAATGGATTTTCTGTTCTCGTTCCAAGACGTGGGCCAGCTTGCCGAAGATTCCTTCCCGAAGTGTGAGGTCGTGATGGGGCGAAGCCGTGTTATTTTGCAGCCACACTTCTAAAGCCTCTCTGACCCGACCCAAAGCCGACTCATGACCCCTTTCGGCGGCCAGGATCGCGAAAGCCAGTAGCACGGGCACCTTTTGGCAACCATTGTCCACAAGGCTCTTGAACATTTCATAGGCTTCCGCAGTTCTCCCAACATCCCATAGCATGTTGGCAAGATGAATGCGGGCGCTTTCCAGATCAGAATCCAAGAGAAGCGCCTTTCGCCAACACACTTCGGCCTTGTGCCGCTTCCCCGCTCTCTTCCACGCGACGCCCCACTGATCCCAAGCCTTCGCCGTCAATTCACCAAACCTCAGAGCCCGGCCGAAAGCTTCGTGAACCAGCGCATCATGGCCGCGATCCCCCGCCAAAAGCCCTACGGCCTGCCAGACGTCCTTTTGCAAGGTCTGATCGGGTAAGGATTCAATGCAGTGCAGCGCCTCCTCACGAAGGCCAAGAACCAAAAGGCTGAAGGCCGTGCGGGAAACGACGTGCGTTGTGGTTAGCGGCGGGGTGGGGAAAAAACTCGATGCGCGCTTTTGCGGGTCCACACGGGCAAGAAGCCTCAGGGCCTCCCGATGCTCCCCCAAATCCTGATAAAGATCGGCCAACCGAAAAAGGCTTGGGGAATCCTGGAGTTCGGCACATCTGAGCTTGACCACGCATCGCAAAGCCTCTCGCTTTTTACCCTCCGTGATCATGCTCTTGGCCAGATAAAGAAGGGCGTCCACCCAAAAATCACTCAGTTTCTCGCTGCGCGGGGCTCCGGCACTGAATCTCTCCCTTTCCATCCGATTAATCGCTCTGGCCATGTGCTCTGCTGCGGCTCGAGAAATTCCCAGATGATCATAAGAAAGGGCCAAATAGTAATGCAAAGTCGCATCGTCTCGACCCGCCTGTTGTTCCATGTGAAGAAGGCGAAGGTTTCGGGCGGCTTTCTTCGCGACAAGGGCCGGGTCATCATAACCATGGTGTCTGATCGCGATATCCACGTGCACCACCTTGATGGCCTCGCGGATCGCATCCCAATCAATACTCTCATGAACCCGACCTCGAAATCGCACATCTTTTCGGTTCGGGATACAACGGACCTGCAACAACGACCGGAAAAGGGAACCATTTCTAAAGTCCTGCAGTTCAAAAGCGAAGGCCTTCAGACCGTCAAAGTGCTTTTTCAGAGCATTGATTTTGGCGCCGTTCACAGCATCGATCCGATCATCGGCATCGAGCCACAGGCAGTAGGAGCCTCGTGCTTTATCCAGCGAAAAATTGCGGGCCGCCGCAAAGTCATCATGCCACGGATAGGTATAGATACATCGGGTATACCGCCTTGCCAAATCGGCCGTGTTGTCGGTCGAGCCGGTATCCACCACCACGATTTCATCGGCAAAAGTCCGGATCGACTCTAACATGCCACAGAGATTTGACGCCTCGTTTTTGACAATCATGCATACGGACAAAGGGGGGCTAGGAGACGTCATGTCTCGGAACCTCAGGAAAGATGACGGCTAAGAAGAAAGACCAAGAATTCCCACGAAGCAGGCACCAGGGGCCAGGCTTTACCAAGCGGCCCATCGTTCGAAAGGCTTCGACACCGACAGCGAAGGGCCGGGTGCGGTGAACCTCGCAGCGTCCATTGACTTGAGAAGATGCGCTGCCCGAGTTTTCTCACCCAGTCGGGCATAAAGGGCGGCCAGCCGCCTTATAATTTCAGGGCGTCTCGGGTCGCGGTGCCGCATCTTTTCCAGCGCCGACACCGCGTCTTTGTAACGCTGCTGCTTGATCAGGCTCAGGGCCAAAGCGTCCAGGACTTCCACGGGAACGGCATCGAGTTGGGCCAGGCGGGTAAGGGTTTCCGTGAGTTCCGAGAGGCAGCCGCGTTCCCAATGGCGGTCCACAAACAAAGCGAAAATTTTTGCGCTGTCTTTATTTTCGAAAAACGCTAGACCCGCATTTTCCAAAAGAGACCGGGCTTCGTCCAATTGTTCCAGCTGAAGCAAAGCGTACATCCACGGCGCGCCAATCCATGTCCAGCTCGCCCCCACGCTCCGGGCCTTGATAAAACCGGCTGAGGCTTCATGAAAGGCCCCTAATGCCAAAGCGCACAGGGCCTGCAACACCAAAACGGGTCCATCCCCGGTGGCGACCTTCTCTAGCCTTCGAGCAAACTGATAGGCCAAAGGGAAGTTTCCCACTTCGTAGGCGCTTCGAGCCACAGCCCAAAGCAGCTCGTTTTCGCCGTAGGAGTGCTCAATACTGAGGTCGCTTCGCCGTGATTCTAAGGGCAGCCTTTGGAACTGATAGGCCTCGCGAAGGAAAGGAAGCGCCTCACGGAATTTTTGTTGGTTGTAAAGGGCAATCCCCAGAAAAACCTTAGCGGTATGTTGGAGGGGCGTGATGGCCAGGGATTGGCGCGCCAAGTCCTCAGCCTTGATATATTCCTTTCGGTGAAGATGGTAAAAAGCCAGCATGTTGAGCACGAGGCTTTGCATGTTGGGGGTAGTCGGACCCAGTTCATGGGCTTTCACCAAGTGACGGTATGCCCTTTCATGATCCCCCATTCCAATAAGACTCATGCCGATGTAATAGTGGGCATAGGAATCGTTGGGGTTTTTTTCCACCTGGGCCACAAGAAGTTCTAGATTACGTTGAATCTTTTCTTGCAATCTGTCTTCTGGGATGGCATAGCCCCAATGGCGAATGACCACCGGAGCTCTCTCCACGCGCGCTCCGTGGCGCAGCAGCCAATCCCCCACACTTTCGTGCGCTTTGCCTTCAAAGCGTATGCCTTCTAATTTCTTAAAAAACCGAATCGCAAAATGCCCAGTAAAACTTCCATCCATTTTCATGTTTTGGATCGGCACCAAATAGGCATCCACCTTGAGGGAAGCCGCCATCTGGCGTAAAGACACGCCCTGGGGAAACGCCACCAGCTCCTCATCCGCATCCAAATACAACACCCAGTCTCCCGTGGCATGTTCCAGCGACCTATTTCGGGCAGCAGCAAAGTCATTGTTCCACGGATAGGTGAAAACTTTGGCCCCATAGCGCGCGGCCACTCGAGGGGTGGCGTCCGTGGATCCTGTATCGACCAGGATGATTTCATCCACCTGCCCCCGCACACTTTCCAGGCATTGTGGAAGATGCCGCTCCTCGTCCTTGACGATCATACATAACGAAATGACCGGTTTATCCACGAAAGTCGCCCTTCCTGATCACGTCCCAGGAGATTTCACCCCGAATGCGGACGAAGCGTCGATCTGTTGGCGCACCTGCTCCAACGCCTCCGCCACTTCGCCATTCTCATCCGCCAGGGAATTCGCGTGCTCCAGCATCTCCAGAGCCTCCTGGAGCTGCCCCAATTGCATGTGCAGCAGCCCCAGCCGGTGGTAGGGTTCCTGGTTGTTTGGGTCGATACGGGCCGCCCGAGCGAAGGCTTCGGCAGCACCCTGAATGTCTTCCACCTCCGCAAGCCGTCGACCCATGTCTAAATAGATCTGCGCCACGTTCACATCGAGGTTTTCGGGACTCCAAGATTGAGCGCTCTTGCGGACCAGTTCCCTGTAGTCTTTCCATGCCTCCGTCTGCGTTGGATGCGCCGTGAGGTAGATCTCCAGAAGTTGGGCGGCCATTTCGTACTCGCCGGCAGCTTCCAGGACCTTTGTTGCGTTCAGGAGAATCTCTCCGTCGTGAGATGCCAAATCCAAGGCTTTTTCAAAACAACTGAGCGCTTCTTTTAAGTCCCCTTGATGCCATGCCAAAACGCCCATGTTATTGTAAGCCTTGGCGTTGGTCGGGTTCTTTTCCAACGCCATTTCAAAACAGACACGCGCTCGGTCCGTGTTTCCCTTGGCAAACTCTTCTTCCCCCAAGCCCACCAGGACGTCGGCCGTCGCGGTGCCGTTGTCATTCCTTTGACGTGGTGGTGATTTCTCCGGAGTCTGATGCAACATCGCCTCGATGGATTCCTTGATCTCCCAGTCCCAGGGATTGCGCTGAACATAGCTTTCAAGAATCTGCCGCGCATCGTCGACGCGCCCAGCCTCCAGAAAAACGTGCATGCAATCTTTGATAACTTCCCCGTCATCGGGATCTAATTGCAAAGCCTTTTCGATGGTCGCCGCACCCTCCTTCCGTTCTCCTTTCTTCCACAACGCAAAGCCCAGTTTACTGATGGCACGGCAGTCAAACGGCCGTGCGTCCACCATGGCGCGCAATAAAACGATCGCCTGGTCCCACTGACAGGCCTCCATGAGTTGAAGAGCCTGTCCAAGATCTGCGTTGATTTCGCCAAACTCTGTCATAGGAAACTCCTTTTGCGATGGATGTGGCTTATTGGCGCACCTCCTCTTTCTTATTCGGCCTGCAGGTAGCAAGATAAGTACCAGGTGTTTGGATCCCGCTGCCTCGTCGAGCAGGTGGAAACATGATCTTTTCATTGAATGGCCCACGGGCCTATCTTTTCAATGGGCCTGAAACCTGACGCAGGCTTCCGCACCAGGGCCCGTGCCCTCCCTGCAGCCTGCTCGCTCATTGTCTCCCACGGGTCACGCCCATGAAGGCCTCCAACGATTCAACCATGAATGATAGGATTTTTCGCGGCAAGGGGGCACTAACTCAGGAAATGGTGAATCGCCAGGCAGCAACGAGGCGTCGCACAATCGGCCAGATTTGCATTGAAGGGAAGTGAGCGGGCAACTCGCCTTTGGCTCGGAACAGAAATGGTCCCAAAGGGCAGGCCTTTTACAGACGCGCATCGTGCCGTTGCATAGGCTGCCATTGCCCCGTTGTGCCCATGTAAAGCCTGGTTTCGCTGGGGTCTTCGCCATTACATGCCTTGTCTGTGCCCATGACATGATGTGACATATCATTTGACCACCGCGAACCGGCACCTTCCCCTTTGGCCCGTCAAAGACGTGTTTCACCAAATCGTCAAAATACCGACGATGCAAAGAACCATCACTCACATCCGCTGAAGATCTTTTGTTCTCTCAAAGGAAAAAAGAGACGATTTTGCCGCCCGGCTTTGCGCTTTCTTTCTTTAAGGTGACATTCTCATGCCGACACCATGACCTCCAGTTTCTCTTTGCCCATAGGAAACTGAAGCCGAAAGCTGTCGGTCGGGATTCGGCACATGCTTGAAAGGCTTTCGTCGATACCGAGGGATCCCCGTGCTGAGTTTCGGTTTGATCGGCGTTCGGCTCCAACACCCCTAACGAACTTTACACAACTCTTTCACAGCAAAAGTCCGAAGGCAACACAGACGGGCCTGGATCTTGCAACTGATCAACACGACCTGTGTCAAAAGGTATCGTTGATAATCAAGGAAAACCTAGAAACACCACCGGATCAGGTTGACGTGCCTTTTGACGCTCATGGCCCGCCCCTGCCTTCCAGCGGCGGGCACGTGCTTATTCATTTCTCGACGGAGGGTCACCCGTTGCCGTCTTATGGGTTCCACCCGGGATGAGGGGCATTCGCCGGCACGCAACAAGACTCGAAAGGTCACGGGCGCCCATGGCACAGAACGCTTGCCCTGCGTCGTTCAAGCCCCACCCGTCACTGTCGAGAAAGCGGCTATTCACCCGTGACAGGAAGTTGTGAACCCCAGGTTGCCCGGAAGTGGCGATGTGAGGCGTTTGCCGACAAGCTACCAGGGGGCTCCGCAGAAGGCGCTCCCATGGGTCGTGAAAGATGTAGGAAAACTCATACGCAGAGAAACTCACTGGATCTTGCCACCAGGTCCTTGATTGATTCGTTAAGACACGCTGTGTCACGCTCGATAATATGTTTGCTCGTGCGGTTTATATGACTTTAAATTGACCATAATATTTACCATAAATACTTTGCACTCATACATATAGGTGTTGCCATGGTTAGAAGCCTTCTACATTTCTGGAAAAACCTTCCGGCCTCCGTTCGTCATCTTTTGCTTGTCGGGGCTTCGGGTCGTTATCACCTGTCGCGCATTGCTGCAGAGGCTGTCAGAAAGCTTACAGAAGAGGGCGAGCCACAACGGATTCGGATCCTTATTTCTTTGTGTTCCCAGATTTTGTTAGCCGTTTGGGAAGAAGATCCTCTTGATGTGACGGCTGCAAAGCAGCTGTGGCGATGGCATTCTCGATTCCCCTTCCTGACAGAGGATACAGCCGCCTTGGTGGACGCCGTATGCAAAGAATCGGCATCGGCAGTGCGGCATCGAGACAACCACATTTCCAGCACGGAACAGGATGCAATAGCTCAGAGCCACAAGTTTCCACAACCCGGCACACCGTTCTCATGTCGCACCTTTTATTGGAAGGCCATGGTCGAGGGGAAATACGAAGAAGCCAGAACGGTTCTGGAAAGCGCCTGTTGGCCGCAGCCATTGGATCGTCTTCGGCAGCGATACCTCGCTTTCATTGACTTGGCTCAGGGAGGCCAGGATCGTTGGGAAAAGATCCATGCCAGGCCAGGGGCATGGCTTAGCGATGCGGATCGCTGCCTTCAGCTCGGGAATTTGGCGCTCGCCAGAGGGGACCGCCGAAAGGCTCTGGCCTTATGGCGTAACTGTCTAAACCTTCGACCATGGCTTACCCATGTCATCTTGAGAAGTTACGATACGGTAAACAACTTAGACCGCGTTCAGCGTCCCTTGAAGGGGCGGGTCTCCATCTGCCTCTATACGTTCAACAAGGCAAGGGACTTGAACGAGTGCTTGGCGGCTCTAGCCGAAAGCCATCTGGGTGAAGCAAAAATCTTTGTACTGATCAACGGATCCACTGACGCGACGCGCCACATTGTCCAGACGTGGCAAGACCGCCTGGGCACGGATCGATTAAAAAAGATCGACCTTCCCATAAATGTCGGAGCTCCGGCAGCGCGCAATTGGCTCATGCATGACCAGCATGTTCGTGAGGCCGACTGGATTGCTTACCTTGACGACGACGCGCTGGTTCCAGCCGACTGGATGGAAGCTCTGGAAAGCGCCGTGGAACGTTATCCCGGCGGTGGTGTGTGGGGTTGCCGTGTCATGGACGCGTGGGCTGCGAGCACCATACAAGCCGTAGATTACCACTTGTTACCCCCTTTTCAGGCCGTTGCGGCGCAAAATACCGCACCCTTTTTTATTTCCATGCTCCATTACGAAACTTTTGATCAGGAACAGTTCAACTACATGCGCCCCTGTGTTCATGTCACGGGGTGTTGTCATCTTTTTTCCACAAAAACCTTGCTGTCATCCGGTGATTTCGACCTGAGGTTTTCTCCATCCCAATTCGACGATTTGGAGCATGACTTTCGGCTGGCCTTTCACAACAAGCCGGCCATTTATCAAGGTCATTTGGCCGTTCGACACATGAACCGAACCGCCAAGCGCACTCGCATCCACACAGGAGAAAGGGGCAGCGCTGGTGCAAATCTTTACAAACTTCATCATAAATATTCTAAGAACGAATATCGCAAACTCATCGCATGGAACATGGATCTAATCGAACAGGATATCTTCCAAAAGCTGGAGGAGATGGAGCACGATGGAATGGGTCAGACCAGACGTGGAACACTATAAATATGTTATTGTGGGAGCAGGTCCTACAGGCCTTGGGGCAGCTCACCGTTTGGCTGAACTTGGGGAGCGCGATTTCCTGGTTCTTGAGCAAAACCCTTATCCAGGGGGACTCAGTGCAAGTTTTAAGGATTCCAAAGGATTTACATGGGACTTAGGGGGGCATGTCATCTTTTCCCACTATCCCTATTTTGATAGACTTATTGAGGATCTGCTTCAAGGTGAATATCTCACCCATCAACGCAAAGCTTTCATCAGGATTGCCGACACTTGGGTCCCATACCCATTCCAGAACAACATTCGATACCTGCCACCAATCCTACGATGGGAGTGCATTGTTGGGCTACTGCATCTTTCCCGTGCAGACGCCGAGCCTCAAGATTTTCGAGAATGGATTCACGGCACCTTTGGCGACGGCATCGCGCGCCATTTTATGATTCCTTACAACTTCAAGGTATGGGCCTTCCCACCGCAATGCATGGACTGGCGATGGATCGGCGAACGGGTGAGTGTCGTTGATCTTGAAAGGGTCTTGAAAAATGTCGTCCTTGAGCAGGACGATGTCTCATGGGGCCCAAACAACACCTTTCGTTTTCCCTTACGGGGCGGCACGGGCGAAATCTTTCGCCGCCTGGCAGCTCGTGTCTCCGATCATATTGCTTACTCATCTCGGCTTGTGTCGATGGAACCCCATAGCCGGCTGCTTCAAACCGACACGGGGCGACGGATTACGTACCACCGGCTGCTCAACACCAGTCCCCTTGACCGCCTCATTCTCGAAACCATGGAAAATGCCCCTCAGTCTGTGCGTTCGGCTGCCGAAAAGCTCATTCATAACGGCGTCCATGTCGTGGGCATCGGCATCGATCAGCCCGGCAACGACGACAAATGCTGGATGTATTTTCCCGAACCTAACTGCCCTTTTTACCGCGTTACCAACTTCCATAATTACTCGCCCTACAACACACCAAAAAAACGCACCCAAAAAGCACTTATGGGAGAAATCTCCTTTTCAACCCATAAACCTCAGCGAGAAGACACCGTCGTCGACGAAACCATCGCCGGACTGGTCGACACACGAGTTGTGACCAACGGCGAGGCCAAAGCCATCGTATCCCGCTGGCAGGCAAAGCTCGATTACGCCTATCCCGTTCCCAACAAAGAACGGGACACGGCCCTTCGAATCATTCACCCATGGCTGGAAAGTCTTGGCATCTACTCGAGGGGGCGTTTCGGGGGATGGAAATATGAAGTCGGTAACATGGACCATAGTGTGATTCAGGGCGTGGAGTGGGCGGACCGAATGGTCATGGGCAAAGAGGAAAGTGTTTATGTTCCCTGTTGATGGACACCGGTCTTCCGGGGCCGATCCGGTGTACGACGTATGGTACCGCTGGCTGCGGTTGGCCGGCTATATGCTGCCACCTCAGGTCTACACGGCCGCCGAAGCTCTTTTTGCCGCATCGTACTTGAATTCCAAAAGGCCAAGGTCATTAACGGCTCATGAGTTCCTGGCCACATCCCTCCTGCGTCAAGCTTTGGTGTTTTATCCGTTGGACCATAGACTCTTGGGATATGTCCAACGCCTGCATTCCTTGGTACCCGCCAGTTCGGGATTTGACGTTTGGCTTCGAGGCCTTCGGCGTTTACACCGAAGCCGGCCAGACTATTTCATGCATTCCGTGGAGATTTCCGCGCCCATGCGGTGGAAAAAACCTCAAGTGGTCACAGAAGATTATCTGAAAGACGAAAATCCGGGAGCTATGGCCACCGCCTGCTATGAATTCTGGTCCTTGGGGCATTGGGAGACGGTACGGCAAATCTTTCTTCGAATGATGGCGATGCCGGTGGCTCCATATCTGGCTCCGATCGCCGCATGGAGTGCCTGGAACGCGGGAGACAGGGACCTGGCCGCACGTTGGTTGCACGCCTCGATGCCGCCATCTTTTCTTACCTTCAACCTGCTCGCGGAAATGGCCATGGAAGCCGGGGACAAGGAACAGGCGCGCCGCTATTGGAAACAATCCCTGCGATGGGAACCTTACCAACCTCATTTGTTTCACCGCTATTGGGAATCCCAAGATTCCAGGTCGGCAACCACCGCCAGTTCCGTAGGAAAGGTTCATATCGTCCTTTACACATACAACAAATTGGAAACGACCTTAGCGACCCTTCAAAAGCTCCTGGTATCGGGAATCGAAGCATGCCCGGTCACTCTTTTAAACAACGGATCGACCAGCTTTTCAAAACAGGACCTGGAACAGGGGGTCAGGACCGTGGCCCAAGGCAGAGTTGTGGACATCATCCACCTGCCCGTGAATATCGGGGCCCCGGCAGCCAGGAATTGGCTATGGCACCTGCCCCAGGTGAAAAACTGCGATTACGTGGCCTTTCTGGATGATGACGTGCTGGTCCCTCCTAACTGGCTGAGTCATTACCTGGAAAGCCTCGATCTCTTTCCCAGTGCCGTTGTGGTGGGTCCAAGAGGGCTCAACCCCGGCACGTTGCCGACTATTCAGTATGTCCATCGATTTTTCCATCAGATCGATGACCACAAGATCCTTTTCACGCCAGCAGCTCCGATGTTTGAGGATTTCGGCCAGTTTTCCTATCGACATCCGTGCCTGTCGGTCATGGGGTGCTGCCATCTTTTTCATCGACGTCGGTGGGAGAGTTTAGGAATTCCCGATTTTGACATTAGCTTTGCGCCATCTCAGGTTGACGACCTTGAGCACGACCTCCAGATCTGGAAAAAGGGTGGCCAGGTGCTTTTCGACGGGCGAGTTGCCGTGATCCATTTGCAGGATGCGGGACGAGCTGCTCCCAGGTCGCGCGCCGCATGGGGCCACGTCTGGGGAAACCACATGAAGATGGAAAGCAAGTTTACGGGAGCCGAGTTGATGGATATGAAACGGCGGGTCGAAGAAGCCGACGACAGCTTTCATGAACGGATCCGGAACGAAATAGAGGCGGAGGTGTTTGGAGAAACCAAGGCAGTACAGATCCTGGGCAAAACACTTCGGTGAGGGAGTAAGGCTAACGAGTGCCGGCCTCACGGGACAGCAGGGCAGCCAAATTCCGCGAGCCCGATGGAGCTGAAAAAATTCCACTGAGCGATGAGCCGTTCGTTTCAATGGATTTTCTGTAAGCCGCGAGGGCTATGTCCAAAAGAGTTTCTAGAGCCTGCTGACCATTCGAATTCCGCGTCAGCACATCTTCAAACCGCCGCAGAACGCTCAAGGGAATCCCCTGTCGGGACGATGCTTTTTCCAACATCCAGTCTTCCAGAATCGTCTCGAGGGCCATTTTGCCGAATCGACCCGATACAAAATCAGACACTCCCTTGAGAAAGGCTCGAATGCTGCGCTTATCCTTGCGCATAGGGCCCCATATTTGGGTTCGCAGCATTTGAAACGCGTGCGCGTCCACCAACCGGTGTTTGGCTTGGAATAGAAGAAAATTTCTTGTGGCATAATAGATGCTCAATGGAGAGCCAATCCAGTCCCCTATAGAAGCCCCACCCTTATGATAAACGATGGACCTGGGATGAAAGGCCACGCGCCATCCGGCATTATTCAACCTTAGACATAGGTCGTTGTCTTCGAAATAGAGAAAAAACGCCTCGTCGAACGCACCGCACTCTTCCAAAGCCTTTCTGGCCAATAACATGCTCGCGCCAGAAACGTAAGTCTTGAATCCGATCTTCTCAGCTTCCGAGCCTCGCGGCCCCTGGATGCCCTCGTAGCAAACCCTATCGCCATCGAACTGCACTCGCTCCGGATGGTGATAGTCAAGAAGTTTGGATCCCACAGCCCCAACACGCATACCGGACCGACACGCATGGAGGAAAAACGCCACGCTGTTCCACAAGGCAAGAGGATCAACAACGGTGTCATTGTTGAGAATCCAGACATAATCAGCTCCGGAGGACAAGGCGTGCACGGTCCCGGCGTTGCATCCTCCGGAAAAGCCAAGGTTTTCTGAGGACTCTAAGAGAACGATCTCTTGACGAAACGGGGTTGATCCCCTTTTATTCATCCCTAGGCTCGCTATTTGGTGCGGCAAACCGCTTGCCACAAGCCATGCCTTAAGGGCTTCCAACGCCTTTGAATCCGATCCGTTATCGACGACAATGGTCTGAAAAGGCTTATAATAGAGGCCGTTTTCAGGACGAGCACCCGCCGTTTCGTCATATCCATAAAGGGATTGGAGACACTCGATGGTGTCCCGCGTCCCGTTGTAGTTGAGCACGACGATGGACACTCTTGGTAGCCTAAGATGATAGTCAGGCGTAATCTCACCGGCCCACCGGCGGTTAAGCAAAATGAGATTCTCACCTGAATGGTCGAACTTTCCGGCGCTGACCGACTCAAAGTGCACCAAAACACTTTTCGGCGTGTAGACGACGCGCCATCCCATGCGCCTAGCTTTGAAACATAAGTCCACGTCCTCACAGCCGTTCACATACGTCTCGTCGAAGCCTTCGACTTGTTGAAATACACCTTTTCGAACGAGCATGCAGGCTCCGGTCACGGCCTGGAAATCTCTTTGCATATTGGCCGGGGGAAAATCTTTTGGGCGCCCCCGATACACGTGTGCTGGATAAAGCGGCGCCGGGGCGTCCGCGATCACGATACCGGCATGCTGAATGGTCTCGTCAGGATAAAGGAGCATGGGCCCGACCACGCCGACCCGTAAATCCTCTCTCAACACGTCCACCATGGGCTCCAGCCATCCCGGACGGGCAAGCACATCGTTTTTGAGAAAGAGCAGTAACGACCCTTGCGCTACAGCGCCACCCTGATTGCACGCCTTGGCAAAACCCAAATTTCGATCATTTCGAATCACTCGAATGCCATATCGGCTTTGTGCCCAATTGAGAAAGACAGGAGTCTCGTCAGTTGAATGGTTATCAACTACGATGACTTCGAAATGAGAGTAGGAAACATTTGCGAACAAGGACTGAATACACTGTCTTGTAAAGTCGCACTGATTGAAAACGGGAATAATGATGCTGACAAAATCAACGTCCACTTTCTTGCACCTCCTGCCGCCGGCGTCGTCTAAGGTCCTTGGGGGACGAAAATGGAGATACCCGGAGCAAAGCCTTACACTCGTTGGTGCGCCTCCGGCCAGAACCGCCCTTGTGAAAGCCTGGAGGAGCACACCTTCTGCCTGTCGAGCCCCTCATTTTGACATTCACGAGCAATAAAGGTGCCATATAGATGGTTCTTGGTCGCTCGTTCAGCCCACGAGCGCTGAAGAGCTTCCCTCTGGGGCCCTTTCCGCATCAAACCGGTGGTCATTCCATGGGAATGACTTTGTGTCAGATCTTGAAAACTCATGAACCGATTTCAGAAAAAGTTCAGGACCCTTCTGCCAGTTTTTGAGTGTCTGAATCGGGTTCTATGACCGATATTTTTCCACGGATGCGGTGATAATGGAGCCGGCGAGTAAGTCAAGGGTTCTTTGGGTTGAGCTGCCGTATGGAAGCTGCTTTGCGACAGCCCCTCTTTGATTCGGCCGTTGAATTGTTCCACCATTCCGTTGGTTTGAGGGTGGTTGAGTTTCATGAGGCGGTGCCCGATGTTGTCTTGAGCACAAACTTGGTTCAAAAAGATGAATATCCGTGAGCTTGCGCGAGCCGGTAAGTCAAAAGTGGTCGGTGAACTCTTTGCCGTTATCCGTGAGTTCGGTGGCCATCTTGAAAGGCGCTTTTTTCACGAGGTTTTTGAGCAAGGAACTGGCCGAGGCGGCGCATTTATCGGCCTTGATTTCAAAGAAGATCTGGCGGCTGGCTCGATCCATGGCAATGAAGAGGTATTTGTGGGCGGTCTCATCGGGCACATGAGACAGGTATGTGACCTGGTCATGGATATAGCCGGGCTCGTCATCTTTGAACGATTTAATAACGGCCCTGTGAGCACCTTGTTCCTGCAGGGCAAGGTCGTTGAGGTTGGTCTCTCCGTGTCGGCGAAGGCAGCCATGGAGTCCGAAACGCCAGACCTTTAGGTAGATCTTTTCACGGGTAACGGCCGGCAGGTCATCAAGTTGAAGGAACAATGTAGTTCGCAACTCGACCGCCACACGTTCTTCGATCGGCGACAGCGTGGCACGCAAAATCCTGGGCATTGTGGGGCAGTGATCATAACTGTTCCGGTTTTCTATTGACGCATGATGGATCTGGTGATCCCATACCGGATGGCTAAAAACGTGCCGCGATAGGGGGACTTCGCATCTTCTTGCGGATGGCCGGATTGGTTCGAGCTCTTTAGTGAAGTCCTGCAAGCACGATGACCTCCATACTGCGTTTGGAACCACGATGCTCAGCCCCTCGCGGGCTCGAAACAACGGATAGCTTCTTCGTGGAACACGGTAACACGGCACATGACAATGCAGGGGGTTCGTATTTTCGAGGTCACGGTAAGCCATCAACCCCCTTTGAAGGGCAGGGGTAAGTACGCTGTTGAAAACCAATTCGGGTCACAACGTTGGACATCTTCGGGGTGCTCTGGGTGAAAAGTAGGCCGTTCTTTTTGCAATGCGCACCGAGCTAAGTGAAGAAGGTCGAATTCGACATGATGCAAAAGAACTTTCTCTTCGAGACAATACCCCAGGGTTGGACCTGGGATCGACTGCGGGGTCACCTGAAGGATATGAGGTTTGTCCTCATTTTGGCGGGCGTGTTCCTGCTCCTAGCTGGTGCGGTCTATCCCCAGGACCACGAGATCATGGAGTGGCTTCGATCCGGTTCACTCATGGAAAAGCACAAACCTCTCAGTCAATGGGTGAAACTTATCAAGCCCTTTGGGAAAGGAGACGTCCTTGCCTGTCTCGCACTGGTAATGGGGGTGTGCGGCTTGAGAAGACGGGCTGTGGCCATCCTGATGTCGTTGATTGTGGTGTTTGTTCTCGTCTGGCCTTTGAAGATCATTGTGGCGCGGGAGCGCCCACGCGAGGCCAGCCACGTCTCCTTTCCCAGCGGGGATGCAGCCTCGGCAGCCGCGTTTGCGGTGCCCGTGGTGGTTGAGGCTCCCGCACTGCTTCCGGTGGCCGCCGGAGTCGTGGGTGCTGTCGGTGCGGCGCGGGTCCTCGAAGACGCGCATTACACGAGTGATGTCCTTGCCGGAATCTCCCTTGGCCTGGTTGCAGGGATGGCAGGGCTCTTTTTCGTAAAGGGAATGAGGGTGCGGCTTAGGCGGCATCAGTTTGCCGTCGGCGCCTTGATCCTTGTCGTCGAGGGGTTGCTCCCGGTTCTCATGGGAAAAAGGGGCAAGGAATTCATGACCTTTGCCATGTTCTACGGTCCGGCTGTCCTCTTGGCTGCCGCCGCCCACTATCTGAGGATTGAAAGCAGAAGGCAGTTCCTCGTCTCCGCTCTGACTGAACGTCTGGGTGAGCGGAAGTTGGTGGCCCTTACATCGGCTGTTTTCATTATGCTCATCGTGGCTTTGTTCCTTTTTACCACATCTCGATCAACTCTCTGGGACCGCGATGAACCCCGATTCGCCAGGGCGACCATGGAAATGGTGGAAAGCGGGAACTACCTAATCCCTACATTCAACGGTGCTTTGCGTCCCGACAAACCCATTCTCATCTACTGGCTCATGTCCCTGTCCGTCAGACTGTTCGGACCCACATCGGTTGCCTGTCGATTTTTCTCCCCTCTTGGAACCGCCTTGACGTGCCTCATGACACTGCTGATCGGGAGGCGGTTTTTCGACTCCAAGACAGGGCTTCTTGCTGCAATGGTGGTGGCAACGACGCCGCTCGTGCTTATGACCGGAACCGCGGCCACGACCGATGCGGTGCTCGTCGGTTTCATGATGGTTGCTCTCGCCGCCTTTGCCCGAGCACTTGAAACGGAGCCGCGCTGGAGATGGATTCTCGTCATGGCGGCGGCTCTGGCGGCTGCTCAATTGACCAAAGGACCCGTGGGGCTTGCAGTACCCCTTGTTTCCATGATCACAGTGTTGGTGTTGTCCCGGAGGGAAACGGCTCGCCTAAGACAATTTGTCGGGCCCCTGCTCTTGGTCGTCGGCGTCAGCACGGCCGTCTTTTTGCTCTGGGCCTTGCCCGCCAATAAGGCGACAAACGGGGAATTCCTGCGCCTGGGTATCGGTCATCACGTGGTTGAACGCTCGATTAACCCTCTCGAGCACCACGGAGGCCGATTCTTGTTTGCTCTGCCTTTCTACCTGCCCGTGGTGGTGCTTGGCTTTTTTCCATGGACTCTCTTTCTTCCTCAAGCGCTTTCGAAGCTTATGCGAGGCCAACTGGGAGGCACAAAGGTAAGAGCTTTTCTGGTGGGTTGCATTTTCCCTACCTTTGTGCTTATGAGCCTGGTTGCCACCAAGCTCCCCCATTACGTATTACCTATCTGGCCGGCCTTGGCTCTTGTGGTTGCGGCGACACTTGCCAAAGGGAAAAGGGCGCTGCAGGACCCTAATTACAAAGTATACCAACTGTGTGGTCGTCTGGTTTTCTCGATCCTGGGTCTGGCACTGGGAGCGACTCTCATGATTGCTCCCTGGTTTGTGCCTTTGCAGGACGCCCGGGGAAGCATCTTTTCTCTCGGACTGCTTTTCCTCGTGATGACCATTCTCACCGTTCGCGAACATCGCTATCATAGATACGGAACCGCTGCGTCGATCCTGGTTTTAGGCATGCTCCTTTTTCAAACCTCTTTGTCGGTGTACCTGCTTCCTTCCTTGGAATCCATGAAAGTTTCACCGCCCATTGCCCATGCTATCAATGAACACACGCCGCGAGACGTCCAGGTGGCCACCTACAAATACGGGGAGCCCAGTTTGAACTTTTACCTGGATCGGTACATCCTCCCCCTCAAGACTGGAACGGAACTGGTATCCTGGGCGCAGCAGCCCGTCCCCGGTGTGTTGGTTATTCCTCGAAAGGAGCTTGAAAAAATCGAAAATCAATATGGTGGCCTGGGACTGACACCGTTTGCCGTGGCCAAAGGGTACAACTATTCAAAGGGAAAGTGGGTCGAACTCCTTGCCCTGAAAAGGAGTGCGCGCCCCCTTCCACTTTCGGAGATGTGAGCCAATGGAGAAAGGCTTGCACCAATTGGGTTTTTTGTCTGAGGACTCTTTTCCGCGGGTTTCCTGATGCAGTAAGAGTGCAATAAGGGGCCCGTCCAAATGTGGCACCCGTCGCCCATGAACGTCGATTTCTGCGTGGCGGCCCTGGAAGAAGCCCTGAAGCAGCCTGGTCGTCTCGAGATCTTCAACACCGATCGGCGCAGCCAATTCGCCAGTGACGATTTCACCAACGCTCTCAAGGATGCCGGTATGGCGAGAATGGAGAGACCCAGATCAAGGCCTCACACTCCTTCCTTGCGCTTCCGCCCAGCGCCGCACTTTTGCGAACCTGGTGGAGTATGTCGATGGTGGAAGCGGTGCCGGCCTGAAACCCTTATGGCGCCGTGCGTGTCGACTCTCCTCCATCCACGCAAAAGTCAATACATGCGGCCGTTCGCTGGTGGTTCTTGGCAGCTCATCCGGTTTACAAGCACCGAAATGCACACACCATGGGGCAGTCCCCGCGTCAAAGACTTGGCCATTCCAACGTCAATTCTTTGGTGAGATCCTGATCGATGGACTCGCACGTGCGCCGCTTTGGCCATTGGCATCCTTCCGTACCACGATTTTTCAGCCATTGGCTATTTGTGCGCACCCCATCGGAGCAGATATGCCAAGCAAATCAAGAAGCTGGCATTCTTTATGCTTAGGGACTGTTCTTAGACGGGCCAGCTCGACGCATATGGATTCGCGACCCCGCTAGGAGGGAAAAGGTCATGGGTTTTGCATACCGAATTTATTCCGGTGGCCTCTCGGCAGAACTAGCCGTCCTGCAGCTCAGTGAGGTCGTCGATCACTTACGCAATCACCTGGGCAACTTCCTTCTGGATCCCACAATATGCTCTGTGTACTTACAACGCTTGCTTAAGACCAATCAGGAAAAGGCTACCTCAAACGTCCGTTTATGGACACTTTACCTAATCCGACGAATGGTTGAAATGAGCCCTTTTAATCCCTATGCGGCACGCCTTGCCGAACAGGTTGGGCTCTCGATCCCCCATCTAAAAGATCTTCTGAAATGTACTCTTCCACCCAACGCAGCGCCGAAGCTCGCATCCCTTCTGTCAACCCCGAATCTGAACGCGGCCCGCAGCGGGCTTTTGGATCTAATAAGACGCTATCCATACGCTGTCGAACTGATCGAACCTCTGCTGCGTATGGAAGTGGACCTGGAGGTCCCGGTAGGCTCTGAATGGGCGGAAATGATCAGATTGCCCAACGGCCTGAAGCCCCTGCTGCGACAATCCTTGTTTCTTCATGCCTTAATGCAGCGTGACATAAATCGAGCTGATGCATTTTTCCGCACGCTGAACCTCTCTCAATCGGGGCCATATGTGCTCAATCATGTCGCCGAGTTCTTTGCGGCTCAAGGACTCACTCAGGAAGCTCTCAGAACCTATGAGCGCTCCAATCGGCTGGATCCTGTCCAAGTTCCCGTCACATTTCGTATGGAAGCTCTGGCCAACGGCTTGCAAAGCCCCAAGGGAGACATTCGCAGCCCTAACGCCGTCTGCCTTTACAGTTACAACAAGGAAGATTTGCTGGAAAGGACCCTTCAATCTCTCGCCAAAAGCAATCTGGGCAACGCCCGAATCCTCGTCCTTCTCAATGGGTGCACTGATAACTCTCAGAGGAGGGTTGAAGCTCTTAAGGAACGACTTTTCAGATCTCGAATGAGCGTGATTTCTCTGCCCGTCAACATCGGAGCTCCCGCCGCACGCAATTGGCTTTTAGCTCTGCCCGAGGTCAAAAACGCGCAATACGTAGCTTTCCTGGACGACGATGTGGAAGTGCCTCCCAACTGGCTCGAATCGCTGGTGGGTGTCTTGGAAAGACACCCACAGGCCGGGGTTGTGGGCGTTAAAGTGTTGACCCCTGGACACCCGCCGCGTCTCCAGTACCTTTATCGTAATGTGGCGGTGGCCCGATCCGATCTTATTCGAATTAGCTTAGACGTTCCAAATTGGAACTACGATGTCGGCTTTTACGATGTCACACGCTCAACGGTTAACGTCATGGGCTGTTGTCATGTCTTTCGACGGGAAGCTGTGGATGCCGTCCAGCAATTTGACATCCGCTTCTCACCGTCCCAGATGGACGACATCGCTCACGACCTAGAAATGACTCTTGCAGGCTACCAAGTCTTCTACCATGGACTGGTTGGATGTATTCACCACCAGATGTCGGGAATCGGTAAGTCAAGGCAACAGATAGATCCAAAAAAGATCGGGAATGTCCTTGGTAATGATGTTAAATTTTCTTACCTTTTTTCCGATCGGTTAGATCTCTTAAAGAACCTTAACAACACGCATATAGTACCTTATATTCCTTTACACTGAGACATACTTCCAGGTTAATGTAGAAGGAGTTGTCCTAGTGCCTTTGATAGACTCACAATCTATATATCTGGATAAAGTGGCTGAATACGCTCATGGAGCTTTTTGGGGACCATTGGTCCGCGACGTTGCAAGAAAGCAAAAAAGAAAACATATCATCGTCGTCATGGCTGAAAGTGTCAGGTCGTCATTGTCGTCATGGCTGAAAGTGTCAGGTCGTCATTGAGCTGGTTTCGAGGGAACACCAAATACGCTTTCCTCTCGCTCTGGCGCCATCTTAAGGAATATGATTCTAGTGTTGAACTCTTTTATGTTGGAAACGACAATGAAACTCGCCTATTGCGATCGGCCGGCCTCCCGGCACTGTCGTGTGAGAGCGGATGGCAAGAAACCGCACTAGTGATGCTCAATGCCCAGATCGCGCTCTATGGCAGCAACGATTTCGTGGATGCAGATCGCTGGTTTTGGCAATCCTGCCTTGATGGGGCGATTCGAATTCAGATGTGGCACGGCATTCTAGTGAAAGACGCTTGTGCCATGTTTTTACCGAGGACAAGGAACTTTTCTTATTTTACCGGTTTATTGTATGACTGCTATATGATCCACTTCTCCATCGCTGAGAATATCGTCTTTCAGGATGTATATCAATCTAATTTTCCAAACTCACAAGTCTTACCCTTTGGGTCCGTGCGAAATGACATCCTGGTTCGCAAAGATGTGGTATCCTCGTTGTGGCGTTTAGGTCTTGACCGTGGTGTTTTTAATGCTATCGAGGAAGCTAAAGTCAGCGGCAAAAAAATTGTCTTATGTTGCCCAACATTCCGTCAAGAATATGATACCTCGGATTCCTACATCAAATCCTGGGCCCCAGCAATCCTTTCCCTTTCAGCCCAGCCCGATATTCGCATCGCTTTTAAAATGCATCCCATCGTCAAGCACTTTTCCCATCTCAAAAGAATGATGCATATATCCAAGACCGCAGGCGCTTATTGTATTCCCGCATCTCAGGACATTCACCCATATTATAACCTAGCTGACTGTTTGATCACGGATTATTCCTGGGTATGGGCAGATTTCATTCTATGCGAGCGTCCTATTATATTTTACCGACCTGATCTTCATACCTACACCCAAACACGAGATGTCATATCTTATCCATTTTTTGACATCACAGATGTTGGGCCTATGTGTACTAACACGCACGATATCATCAAGCACACCTTATCGCAGCTGGAGCAGCCGTCTATACTGACCCCGCACTGGACTGGACCAGCAATAAGCAGTAGATTTGGTCAGTAGGAGGGGGTGCGAGATGGAAGAAAGAGTAGCTAAGCCGGTTCGAGTGCAGAGATGGACGGCCAATCGTAAGAGGGAGATCGTGCTGGACATTCTCAAGGGCCACAAAACCATCGTGGATGTGGCACGCGAGCACGATGTCAAACAGAGCGAGATCCAGCAGTGGATCGATACCTTCATTGCCGTCGGGACGCAGGCCCTGAAGGTCCATCCGAGATCCGCGGAAGCGGTTGAGCAGAAGGAACTGACGCGGCACCGTGAAAAGATTGGTGAACTGGTGCTTCAGATCGAGGTTTTAAAAAAAGCCGAGGCTATTCTCAGCGAGGAAGAGAGCTCGTTTTACGATTGAAAACGGAGCTAGAAGCCCAGGGGCATAAAGTGAGTTTGCGCAAGGTCGCTGAGTGAATGGGAGTTTGTTGGTCGACGGTTCACTGCAAGCCTCGAAGGCGCAAACGGGCGGGGGTTGATCGGCAGGTGGAACAAGCCATCTATCAGCTTATCCAGCGTTATCCCCGCTATGGCTTTGGAAGGATCACCGTCATGCTTCGTCGGCTTACGGGCTTGAATGTCAACAAGAAAAAGACCCAGCGAATCATGCAGCGCAACGGTTGGACCTTGTCTCAACGTCGTCGAGGCATGCGGCCTCGTGTTCAAAAGAAACCCTCGGTGGCAGAAGGTCCCCATGAGCGGTGGGCAACGGATATGACCCACTTTTTCTGCTCGGATTCCGGGTGGTGTCATGTGGTTGCGGTGATCGACTGTTGGAACCGGGAGATTGTGGGTTATCGCATCAGCCGGCGACAAAACGCCAAGGTGGCGGAAGGGCTTTTGAAAGATGCGCTCATTTGCCGGTTTGGACACAATAAAGCCGCCTCCCAGGGGCTTGCCCTCAGAAGTGACAACGGGCTCGTCTTCACGTCGAAACGTTATCTCAAACTGCTGCGTGCTTGGGGTCTGCGCCCTGAATACATCACTCCCTACAGTCCCCAGAAAAACGGAATGATCGAGCGGTTCATGAGAACGCCCAAAGAGGAGTGTATCTGGCTTAACCTGTTTTCGTCCTTTGATGAGGCCAAGGCGATCATCGAGGGCTGGATCCGAGAAGACAACACCGAGAGGCCGCACCAAGAGTTGGGATACATGAGCCCGGTTGAGTATCGTCACAAACTTGCCGCTTAGCCGGCGAGACGAACGCGGTGCGTCTATCGCTTTTTCCTTAGGGAACCGCCCCAGTGAAGGCATCGGCCGGAGCGCAACCGCCTTGACAACCCGAAGGGCTTGCCGGCTTTGGGCCTGGTATACTGGGAAAAGGACGAAGGCTAAATCCCAACGCCTTTTCCTCAGTGCAACTGCCAAAACCGCCTTCCACGCTTCAGGCCCAAAGCCGGTTGTCAAAGCCTGAAGCGAAGGCTGAAGGGTCACCTCTCATTGCTCTTGATGCGAACCAAACAAGCCGAGAGCACCGCGTTGGCAATAACGCAAATTTTGGTCTTGATTCCTAGGGGTCATTACAAATTTGTTGTTTATGAATGGACAGGGTGGTAACAGCAAGCACATGTTTTTCGGTATCGAGTTGGGCAATGCAGCTTCAGACACACCGGTATATGAGAACGCCGACCTGGATTTTCTACCTAGTATGAAAAACGCGGTGTGCAGAAACGTGATAAAAGGATTTCATTTTGAGGACATCTATGAAGCAGCAACTTGGCGAGGAAAAAACTTGATAAAATAGGGGGCTTCCATCAATGCAAATTCTTATCCATATAGGTACGCATAAAACAGCGACAACATTTATTCAAAATATTCTGTGGTTAGAGCGCGAAGCGCTTTACCATTTTGGTATTTTATATCCTGAAGCTGGGTATTTTAATGGTGCTCACCACAAACTTGGTGATAGCCTAATTAATGATATGGACTGCAACGTGATGAAAAAAGTTGTCAATCCAATATTTAATACAATCGCTGATATCCCTTGGTGGCAGGAATTTGTTCAAGAATTGCATGAAAAGCGCCCAGCTAAGGTTTTGATAAGTAGCGAAGAGTTCGAATGGTATTCGCGTCCCTCCGATCTCGCCAAATTCCTGGCCTCGGCTTTGCCTGGCTATCAAATCAAGATTGCTGTTTGCTTACGGCCCCAAGAGGAGTACGTTGAGTCGTTGTATCAGGAATTCGTTCGATATTTCAAAGTTCGAGAAACTCGCTCATTGCAGGCGGCATTGGGGGATATGCGCTTTGCTGACTACGATATTTTACTTGAACGCTGGGCCGCGGCCTTTGGTTGGAGGTCGCTTAAAGTTACGCGATTTGATGACTTGAAAGCTTCTGGACTTATTGCAGGCTACGTGGATTTTCTGGAACTACCTGTCAGTCTTATACCGCTGTTTGAGAAAAAGCAAAAACAGGCGGTTGATGTCACCAAGAAGTCGCTCCCAGCGGTCTGCATTGAGTTCCTGCGTTTATGCAACATGATTCCTTTGCCGCCCAATCGCCATAATCGCATAGTGAAGGCACTCTATGACGTATCCGAAAGTCTTGTTAAGAAATATGGCCCTAACTGTAAGCGTATTTTGTCCCCGAAGGCTCGCCTGGAGATACGTACTCGTTTTTATGAAAGCAATGAACGCGTGCGAAGCCGCTTTTTTCCTAAGGAAGAAAGCCTATTTCCTAGGCAGGATGAGGCTCCACTCACATCCACCGCGTCTATGCAGGACCTCATCCCGTTGCTTGTGCGGCAAGGCTTGATTTGACTATTTGACGCTTCGGAAACGTCGTTGCTGTATATAACACTGTATAAGTTTGAACGCAACAAGTTAGTCGATTTATGAGTGCACTGCTTGACTATATATTGACCCCGCACTGGACTGGACCAGCAATAAGCAGTAGATTTGGTCAGCAAGAGGGGGGTGCGAGAAGGAAGAAAGTGTGGTTAAGACGGTTCGAGTGCAAAGATGGACGGCCAATCGTAAGAGGGAGATCGTGCTGGACATTCTCAAGGGCCACAAAACCATCGTGGATGTGGCACGCGAGCACGATGTCAAACAGAGCGAGATCCAGCAGTGGATCGATACCTTCATTGCCTTCGGGACGCAGGCCCTGAAGGTCAATCCGAAATCCGCGGAAGCGGTTGAGCAGAAGGAGCTGAAGCGGCACCGTGAAAAGATTGGTGAACTGGTGCTTCAGATCGAGGTTTTAAAAAAAGCCGAGACTATCCTCAACGAGGAAGAGAGCTCGTTTTACGATTGAGAACGGAGCTAGAAGCCCAGAGGCATAAAGTGAGTTTGCGTAAGGTTGCTGAGTGGGTGGGTTTTTTGGGTCAACGGGTAACGACAAACCTCGAAAGCGCAAGCCGGCGGGGGTTGCTCGGGGTGTGGAACAAGCCATCTATCAACTTATCCAGCGTTATCCCCGTTATGGCTTTGGAAAGATCGCCGTCAAGCGTGGTCGGCTTATGGGCTCGATTGTCAACCAGAAAAAGGCCCGTCAAAGCATGCAGCACAAAGCTTGGACCTTGTCTCAACGTCGTCGAGGCATGCGGCCTCGTGTTTAAAAGAAACCCTCGGTGGCAGAAGGTCCCCATGAGCGGTGGGCAACGGATATGACCCACTTTTTCTGCTCGGATTCCGGGTGGTGTCATGTGGTTGCCGTGATCGACTGTTGGAACCGGGAGATTGTGGGTTATCGAATCAGCCGGCGACAAAACGCCAAGGTGGCGGAAGGGGCTTTGGAAGATGCGCTCATTCGCCGATTTGGACACAATAAAGCCGCCTCCCAGGGGCTTGCCCTCAGAAGTGACAACGGGCTCGTCTTCACGTCGAAACGTTATCTCAAACTGCTGCGTGCGTGGGGTCTGCGCCCCGAATACATCACCCCCTACACTCCTCAGCAAAACGGAATGATCGAGCGGTTCATGAGAACGCTCAAAGAGGAGTGTATCTGGCTCAACCTGTTTTCGTCCTTTGATGAGGCCAAGGCGATCATCGAGGGCTGGATCCGAGAATACAACACCGAGAGGCCGCACCAAGAGTTGGGATACATGAGCCCGGTTGAGTATCGTCATAAACTCGCCGCTTAGCCGGCGAAACGAACGCGATGGCTCTATCGCTTTTTCCTTAGGGAACCGCCCCAGTAAAGGCATTGCCGGAGCGCAACGGCCTTGACAACCCGAAGGGCTTGCCGGCTTTGGGCCTGGTATACTGGAAAAAGGACACAGGCTAAATCCCAACGCCTTTTCCTCAGTGCAACCGCCAAAACCGCCTTCCACGCTTCAGGCCCAAAGCCGGTTGTCAAGGCCTGGAGCGAAGGCCAAAGGGTCACCTCTCATTGCTCTTGATGCGAACCAAACAAGCCGAGAGCACCGCGTTGGCAATAACGCAAATTTTGGTCTTGATTCCTAGGGGTCATTACAGGACAAACATCGAGCTCTGAAGGGGCTCCACAGGGTTTCATACCAAAAGAGAGTCAAAGGCATACCATGAACACACCGCGCCTTCTGGTCCTCACCTCCACGTTTCCTCGATGGCAGCAAGACTGGGAGCCTCGCTTCGTCTATGATCTTTGCCGGCGCCTTGCCGAAACCTTCGAGGTGCATGTGGTCGCACCCCACGCCCGTGGGGCCAGGCGGCATGAGCGCATGGACGGCATGGAGGTCCATAGGTTTTGTTACTTTCCGGAGAGACTTCAGGACCTCGCCTACCAGGGTGGGATGCTGGAAAAGATAAAGAAGAAGCCCTGGATACTTATGCAGGTGCCTTTCTTTTTTGCAGCACAGATCTCCCTCGTCCGCCGGCTGACGCGAGACATGCCATTTCACGTCCTGCACGCCCATTGGATTCTCCCGCAAGGGCTCTGTGCCGTGCTTGCCCAGATGGGCCGGCGTCGTCAGGTGCCCATTTTGTGCACGAGTCACGGCGGCGACCTCTTCGGTTTGCGAGGCCGTCTTTTTGATGCTGTTCGTCGCTGGGTTTTGGATCGCTCGGCTGCGGTCACCGTGGTTAGCCGCGCCATGGCGGAAAGGATCCGAGCGTCCGGACTCACAACCCCATGCCACGTGATTCCCATGGGAACGGATCTCACCACGCTTTTTTCCCCGGATCCAAACACACCGCGGCGAAAGGCCGTCATCCTTTTTGTGGGAAGGCTTGTGGAAAAGAAGGGGGTGCGCTACCTTCTCGACGCCTTTGGCCATGTCCGACAGGAAATTCCCGATGCCGAGCTCTGGATTGTGGGTTCCGGTCCCGAGGAAGCGTTCTTGAAAAGCTACGCGGCTTCCATCGCTCCGGTGCGTTCCTCGGATTCCCGCAATCGACCCATGAACCTTTTGGATTTTCCGGCAACCCCTGGCCATATCACCTTTTTCGGACCGGTGCCCCACCGGGATCTTCCGGCATTTTACCGTACGGCCACTCTGACGGTGGTTCCTTCCGTGGTAGCCCGAAGCGGCGACCAGGAGGGCTTGGGGCTCGTCCTGGTGGAAGCCATGGGCTGCGGCTGTCCTGTCATCGCCTCAGATCTTCCCGCCATCCGCGACGTCATCCGCCCCGGCGAAACGGGTCTGCTCGTTTCACCTGGAAACACACTCGCCCTGGCCGAGGCCATCTCTAACTTTCTTAACAACCCCGAATTAATGAAAGCGCTCTCTACCAAGGGGCGTCATCGGGCGTCTGCCCATTTTGACTGGAATCATGTAAAGGAACAGTACACTCGGCTATTCACGGAAGTCATTGGAGAATTTTCTATCATTTCATGGGAAAATTCAGAGAACCGGGGGCGATAAGTCTTTTCTTGGAAAAGCGCCAGCCGCGACATTTGATCGCGCCTCGCGGCTCTGCTCCAGACCCAAATGGAAAGCGCCTTGTCCGAAAGGACCTTTGGCAAAGCTCACTAATGGAGAAGACATCTTTGGTAAGGCTCTAAAGTCAACGAATCGAACCGAAAAACTTCCAGAAAGACCTTCATCGCAAAGAGTTTTAAGTTGTTTGTATGAGGAATCCATGAACGACGAGAGGCAACGAAAACCCCACGCCGTGCTGGACCTTTCAAGCCACCATAAAAAAGCTGAGAAAATAGAGCGTCTTTTAGGGCTCGAACATGGCCACAAGAACCTGCGACTTCTGGAAATCGGCACCGGATCGGGGGGGATCGCGCACTATTTCGCCCATCACCCGAGCCGGTGCTTCCAGGTCGTCGCCGTGGACGTTGTGGATCAGCGTCGAGTGCACGATGGATACATTTTCCAGCGCGTCTCCGGCACGGATCTACCTTATCCAGACAGCAGTTTCGATATTGTTCTCAGCAATCACGTGATTGAGCACGTGGGGGACACTTCTGCACAGCTTGCCCATTTGCAAGAGATGCATCGAGTGATGAAGCCGACTGGTGTTGGGTACCTGGCAACTCCCAACCGTTGGATGATGATAGAGCCACATTACCGTTTGGCCTTCTTGAGCTGGCTCCCAAAACGACTCAGAAGCCCCTACCTGCGCCTCTGGCAGCGAGGAGACAATTATGACTGCGAGCCCCTTTCCGTGTCCGCATTGGAAAATCTTCTGAGACAAGCCCAATTTACGTGGGAACATCTGGAGGTACCCGCTCTTCGCGCGCTGGCAACCCTCGAGCAGCCGTCGCCAATACTGCGCTTTCTATCACGCCTGCCCGATTGGTTGCTATGTTGGTTACAGCCGCTGAGCCCCACATTGATTTGTCGGTTGGCAAAGCCCCAAAAAGGAATCGGAATGATGGAGGTGTTTCCGTGAGTCGGCAACCTGCCGTGTGGTTCCCAACCATCCGCTGCGGTACCGGTACCGACGTTTTCACTGTCCGTCTTGCCGAGGGTTTGAGAAAGCTTGGTCTTCGAGCCGAGATAAGCTGGCTGCCCCATCGGGCCGAATACGCCCCATGGACGGTGCGTATACCCAAACCGCCGTCCTGGGCCAACCTCGTTCATATCAATTCCTGGCTGCATCCACGCTTTGTGCCCAAAAGGCTTCCCCTCATCGTAACGGTCCATCACAGTATCCATGACCCTGCGCAAAGGCCGTATAAAAACTTCCCACGGCACGTGTATCACCGCCACTGGATAAGACCCATTGAAGGTGCGAACATGGCGAGGGCGGAGGCCGTTGTCGCGGTCAGTCACTTTGTGGCCGGGCAGATTCGAGTCCTTTTTGGCCTTCGGAACGTGATGGTCATTCATAACGGCATCGACACCGACCATGTGTTCACCCCATACCTACGCCGCCCAAAACCCCATCGGCCCTTTCGGCTTCTATACGTCGGGAACTGGAAAACGCACAAGGGTGTCGACCTCCTAAAGCCGATCATGGAAACTTTGGGATCAGACTTTGAGCTGCGCTACACCGCAGACCGCGCCGGTGCTCATGTGCGTTATCGGCTGCCCGCAAACACGCGCTGCCTTGGCCGACTCGAGCCGCCGGCGCTGGCCCAAGCCTACCGAGATGCCGACGCCCTGCTTTTCCCCTCCCGCTCGGAAGGACTGGGCCTTGCGGTGATCGAAGCCATGGCCTGCGGCCTACCCGTCATCGCCTCTTCTCTGCCCCCCGTTATGGAAATCATCACCCATGAACGGCATGGTTTGCTCTGCCAGGGACAGGACGTAGCAGCGTTTTGTCAGGCAGCGCGGCGGCTGCGCAAAGATGTCGAGCTTTGGAAGGCCCTACGGTTCGCTGCGCGCCAAACAGCGGAAAAGCATTTTTCGCTGGAAAAACAGGTGGCCGCCTATTGTGCCCTTTATGACCGGGTTCTCGAATCTTCCCCTTTCAGGTGATGGGTGCGAAAGGTTCCAGGAAACGATAAAGCGTGCCGCGGTAGCGGAGTCGCGCGTGACAGAGTGATGTGAGCACGAACCGGTCTTTGGCTGAAACCCCATCGGCAAACGCGGAGCGGGCAAAGCGCCGTGCCACCCAGGGGCCCAGGCCGGCAGCCCGCACGCACGCCAAGAGCCATTGTCGAGCCAAGACCACATAAGCCTCGGGCATCAACTGCTGAGCCAGCGTCCACAGCCATGCCTCGATGGCATCCAGGACGTCTGGACTATGGATTGGTTCCGGATCGCGCAAATGGATGTGGGTAGTTCGCTCTTCTGGTGAGCATACGATCCCCAGTTGACGCAAGTAAGCGTCTCGTACGCGCCTTGCCGACTCCACTTGAACACCCTTGTATTGTCGTGAGACCTGGCGGGCCGAAAGGGTATATTCAAACAAGACTTCGGGTACATTGCCAAAACGCGCCACGGGCGCCAGCTTGACCCACAGCGCATAATCCTCTGCATGCGGAGCATCCGGCGGGTAGCCGCCGACGCGTTCCACCACGTCGCGCCGCATCATGACCGAGGGATGAAGCATGGGCGGCTGAAACAGGAGTTCCATGCGTATTCTTGAATCCTCGCAAGGCGGCCTGGCAACCGATCGGCCCAATGCGCTTCTCCTCCGGTACCACGTTCCGGCCACGTCAACTTTCTGCGCCCTCATCCACGCCAGCTGCCGTGCCAGCCGCTGCGGATGGCTCCAATCATCGTCATCCATTCGCGCGAGCCATCGCCCGCGGCTGCTGGCAATCAGCGTGTTGAGTGCATCCGCCAGTCCCTTGGAAACTTCCCTTCTCTGCCATCGAATCCGTCGATCCTCGCTGCTCAGGCGTTCTAGTAGCCTCGGCGTCTCATCCTGCGACCCGTCGTCCAGGACAAGAATTTCCAGTTCTCGCCAGGTTTGCGCTTGAATGCTGGCCATAGCGCGGCCGAGCATTCGGGCTCGGTTTCGCGTCGGCAACATCACCGAAATCAGCCCCACCGAATACCCTCCTTGATCACCTGCCGCAATAAACTCTCCCATTGTGGCAGTATGCGCTCCTCTGTATAGTAGCTTGCCCGAAGACGTGCTTTAGCGGAAAGATCCCAACGTAGGTTAGCATCGCCAAACAGCCGGGCCAGCGCCGCCTGAAAGGCGCCCTCATCCTCGGCGGGTGTGAGCAGGCCGAACGCCCCGTTCTGCAAAACTTCCCTAAGGCCGCCCGGGCAATCCATGGCCACGCATGGTAAACCGGCTTTCATGGCTTCCATCAAAGCCAGAGGAAGACCCTCGTAGCGTGAACACAAGGCAAAGATCTGTGCATGACAAAGCCATGGCCAAGGGTTGGCGACGTGTCCGGGAAGGAATGCGCTTGATTCAACGCCTAAGTCTAGAATCAATTCCTGCAGCTTGACGCGCTCAGGACCTTCACCCACAATGACCAAATGGTGATCAATGCCCTGCCCACGAAGTGCTGCATGAGCCCGGATCAGGCGGTGGAACGCTTTTTGTCCACACAACCGTCCAACGCCGATGAGCACCGGTTTGCTGTACATCTGCGAGTCAGGTGGACCTTCGGTTGGAGGTGGTGGGGGTTTTTCGAGGAAATTTTCGATCACATGCCAACGCGCGCCCGAAGGCCGGACACCCAAAGCCTGCTGCAGGGAATCCAGCGCACCATAGGACGGGAAGACAACATCACGCGTTCGGCGATAGACCCACCGACTGATGAGACGATCCAACGGACCGGCCGCGTATTGATGGGGTCCAAAAGCGATGTGCGTCCAACTGATGAACGGGCGTCGGGCAAGTCGGGCAGCAAGATAGCCATAATTTGTCGCCGCATATTCCATTCCTGCGATCACCAGATCGGCCCGGCGCGCCAGAGCCGCCAGCCGCAAGGGCAAAAACGCCTTGTCCAAAAGATCCTTAGCGCGGAGAAAACGCCAGGGAACTCCAACGCGATACGACTCCTTGATAAGCGGCACATTCGGCCTTTCAAATAGAACCGCCGCCTCAACAGGCCACCCACGGCGAGCCAGAGCACGCAACACCCGCGGATTCATGAATTGAGCCCCACCGACGCTGAGGTCGGGAAGAACGAACAGGAGATGTGGATTCATTTCTGCGCCACCACGATGAGGTTGGGATCAAAAACCTGCGGCCTGGCAAAGTCGGCAAGCAGATAAATCACTCGATGGAAAAAGTTATTGAGACGCCAGCGAAGGCGATTCAATACTCGAAAAAGTGCGCGATGCCGTGTGCGCATCGACCAAAACAGGCGGGGGCCTGACACTGGAAAACCATGCGCTCGGGGGCAAAGCCGGCGGCTTCGAGCAGCTGCATGAAGGAAAATTCCGTAAACGGGGTGATGTGGGTAAAATCCAAGGCCATATGGTAAGCGCCGATAGCAGCTGCCAAATTGGGAACCCTTAAGCTGACGCGCCCCTCTTGGGCGAGCACGCGATGAATTTCACGTAGCACTTCCAAAACACAGTCGCGGGGCAGGTGTTCCAGCACATCGTGGCAAAAAAATTACGGTATAAGTCTCGTTCGGAACTTCCTTCAGCCAGACGCGAAGATCGGCCTCAATGAGGCGCACGGTTTCGGGTAGCCTTTGCTGCGCCACGGCAAGAAGCTCAGAGGACACGTCCACGCCGGTCAGCTTCGTATAGCCCACCCGGCGCAGCGCTTCCAATAAATGACCTTGAGCGCAGCCCAGATCAAGAATACTAGCTTCTTTGGGAATTTCGGAAAAGCAGGAGGGCAGCCGGTCACGCCTGAGTTTTTCCGGATCATCGGGCAAACGCTCCCGAAAGGCCATGCGATCGTCATGACGGGCATATCGGGCGAATAGCTCAAATGTGAAATCACTCATTCTGGATCCCCAGGCCGTATATTCTTCTTTTTTATCATCTGTCATTTTGGATTGAAGAGTGTCTGCTTATCCCATAAGTTTTACCTAGCAAGAAAGCAGCTAGCATCAAGGTCATGAACAGTTCTGATGCATACGTCGCCGCCGCTGCCCCTCGCCAACTCCACAAGGGTATCCACCAAATGGTCAAAGCCACGTTCACCAGAGCGCCGGCCCCCGCTGTCATCATGCCCAAACGCTGGGCGTCTCCGGCGATCACGGTGTAGTTAAGGAGCTGACGCGGCAACCCTGCCAAGGGCAGCCAGGCAAGCCATTGCGTCGCTGGAACGGCGCCGGCATAGTCCGAGCCCAAGAAATGAGGAATCAAAGGAGCGGCCAAAGAGATCGCGGCTCCAACGGTCAAAGCATAGGCGAAGGACGGCCAAAGCAGCGGCACGATTGCCCGCAAAGCGGAACGCATGCTTTCCGCGCCGGCCTTAAAAAGCCGGGGAGCGGCGGCATCCAGCAAGGCATGGAGGGGCAAGAGAGCCAAGTCCACAAAGCGATAGCCTGCAGAATAGGTTCCTGTGACCTCAAGAGATGCCATCCTGGCCAAGAGGAACTTGTCCGCATCGATGTAAAGCTTGTTCGCTCCGCCCCAAAAGGAAAACGGGAGGCCGTTGGAGATATACGGCAACAGAGCCCGGCGGCCCGGCCATGAAGGCGGGCCCAGATCCCGGGTCACGCGGTACGCGGCATAAACCGCCGCCGACAGCGAACCTGCCGCATAAAGCCATCCCCACAGGATCAGGCGGTCGGTTAAGGGATTCCACAAGACGACGAGTCCCAACACGACCGCCGCCGCCAAACGGGCCACCACCGGCGCCACAAACAGCCGGGCCGAGCGCCCCATTCGCTCAAAGCCTCGATAGGCAAAGGAGGCGGCGTTAGCCAATGGCCAGAAGAGCAGCTCTCCAAGGCCCAGGCTCACCACCAGCACGGAAGGAACCTTTGACAACAGCAACCGTGCGCTCACGCCGTAAAATAGGATGACGGGCACGATGCCCACAGCCAGTGCCGCTAGGGTCAAGCCCCAGCTTGAAGAAAAAATGCTTGAGTCACGGGCCACATCCCGAACGAGGAGGACGTGCCCGCCTAAACCGCAAAAATTAACCCACACCCCCGCCACGGCCAACGCCGCGCTGAAGGCGCCATAGCCTTCGCTGCCCAGAGTGCGGACGACAATCAAGAACACGAATGCCTGAGCGAGCCCGCGCAACGCCATGCCCGTTCCCAGGACCATCGTATTTTTGGCCAGCCGCCCCGGTCGCCAACGCTTCGCAGAAATCATTGCCATCATTCCCAAGGCAAGCCATCTCGGCTTGCCATGGTATCTTTAATGACCTTGTCACATTTCATGGCTTCGTTGCTTTCTACCCCCCACATGAAGCCCGAGCCCGCTCGAACATCACTCAAGCCTAAAAGGCCACGGAATTTTCGAGGCAAAGATCACGCCGACCCTGCACAAAACCCTTTGGAGCTTGTCCGTGAATCCGTCTCATCGGATCAAGAAGTCTGTCCCGAAATTGCTTATGTTGGAGCGGAGCACGGCGTGATGAGGGTGTCCGCCAAGCCACCGAGCCCGATTTCATCCAAAAAGAACCGAGCCTTGCAGCGCACCGACGGAACCGAGCCGAAAACGCATTCCCGAACAAGCTCCTCAGGCCTAAGGACGCCTTTTCCGCTACAACTGGACCTTCCTAATCAACGAATTAGACCCGGGGTCGAAAACCTTCTTTTCCAGTTCACGCAATCCCTGCGGTCCATGCCCCTGCACGAGTATCCATCGCGTGCCCACTCCTTCGACACTCACCCAACATGCCCATGAAGAAGGGACGCGGCTGCACACCCTCATCGTTTCTTCCAGTGCTCTCAAAAAGTGAAACGTAAAAGTCTGTTCTGAGCCATGCTTGCACCCCATGCCGCCAGATCAGCCGCCGTCGCTGATGCGATCGTAGCGGAGTTGGGTGATTTGTTCGCTGATAAGGCCCATCATAAACAGGAGAATGGCGGCGATGAGCAGAAGGGCCGACATGTTGGTGAAGCGATGGCTCGTTATGTAGGTGTAGGCGTAGTTGGCTAGGCCTAGCAGGAAGAAGGAGCCGCTTACGGGAAGAAAGATGCGCAAGGGAGAGAAGAGCGTGGAAATCTTTAGAATGATCAGAAAGAAGCGCACGCCGTCTCGAAGGGGCTTGATTTTGCTTCTCCCTTGTCGTTTTTGGGCCTGGATAGGCACGTAGCACACCGAACGACCGCTTCTTAGATAGGCCATGGTGAGGGTGGTCGGATAGGAAAAGGTGTTGGGCAAAAGGTAGAGGTAGCGGAGGACCGTTTCCCGGTCCACCACGCGGTACCCAGATGTCAGATCCTTGACGGGGAATTTGGTGGTGTAGCGGGCCAGCATATTGTAAGCGGTATTGGCCAGACGGCGAAAGGTATTGGCATGGCTTCTGGGATCGCGGGCCCCCACGACCATATCGTATTTTTGCGCTGCTTCCAGAAGCCGGGGAAGGTCTGCCGGATCGTGCTGTCCGTCGCCGTCCATGAGTACGACTTTGTCGCGAGACGCGATGCGAATGCCGGTTTTGACAGCCGCACCGTTCCCGATGTTGTAGGGATGTGACCACACGTAGGCTCCCGCACGCTTGGCCTCTTCGGCCGTGCGGTCCCGAGACCCATCGTCCACCACGATCACTTCCGCCTCGGGAAGTACCTCCAGAATCCTGGAGATGGTTCGGGCAATGGCCCCTTCTTCGTGATAGGCCGGAATGACCACCGAGACATCCGCCCCTTTTGCCACCACGATGACTCCCTTTTGCTGAATTCTGCGTCACCGGTTCTCAAAGCAACAGATGGGCCAAAATCCACCCAGCCGAGCGCCGTCCCCCTCCGCAGGTTTGCAATACCCTTGGCTCCTTTGTCTTGGGAGTCAAGCACGGAACGACGTCGCCCATCATTTCCGCGAAGCTTGTCTCCAGATCGAATGGGGGCGGGCGGTTATCGCCGGCCGAATATCATAAATCCCCGCGCCCCGCCCACGCAGGGAAAGGCCCTGCGAGAGTGGCGAACGGAAATTGATGGAAAACGAAATAGCCAGGTGAGGTAAAGCTCCCGAAAAGGGAAGTTTTCGAAGGAGCCCCTCTTAAATGCGGCCCTTTTCTCTATCGCACACAATGCGGGAGGACGCCCGCGCTCCCAGGAAAAACACTTTTGGGGAACCCTTCCGGAAGTCATCCTTTCTTTTGACTCTTGTTCAAACCCTGTGCTAGTCACAGGGGCGCTTGAACGGCACAAAAGCTGAAACGGAGAAAACGGAGTCGCTCCATGAACGCCCCACCCGCCTCCACGCCCATACCCCGCAAAGGCTACCTCTTGGTCATTTTGGCGGCCGTGCTGTGGGCCGTTTCCGGATCCGCCGGAAAGTATTTGTTTAACCACGGGGTCACCCCCTACCAGGTGGTGCAGATGCGCGTCACCCTAGCAGCCGTTCTTCTTTTCCTGTGGCTGGCCGCGCGGGACCGCCGAAAGCTTCGCATTGCGCCGCGCGATATCTTCTATTTCATGATTCTTGGCATCACCGGCCTTGCCATGGTGCAGTTTACCTACTTTTACACCATCAGCAAGATCAAGGTGGCCGCGGCCATCCTCCTCGAGTACCTGGCTCCGATTCTCATCGCCATGTATTCCGTAATCGTCGCTCGGGAAAAGCTCACCTGGCCCACGGCGGTGGCCGTAACTGCCGCAACTCTGGGCTGTTACCTGGTGGTGGGCGGCTACAACTTGGATCTTTTCAACATGAACAAGGCAGGCCTTCTGAGCGGCCTGGCGTCCGCGGTCAGCTTCGCCTGGTACTCGGTGCACGGCGAACATGGCATGCGCCGCTACAGCCCTTGGACTGTGCTTTTTTACGCGTTCCTTTTTGCGGCCCTTTTCTGGAACAGCGCCCACCCACCCCTGGAAGCCTTTCGCCACGCTTACGCCCCCATGGAATGGGTCTGGATTCTCTACATCGCCATTCTGGGAACGCTCGTGCCCTTTGGCCTGTATCTATATGGCATCAATCTCATACGATCCACCCGCGCCAGCATCACTGCCACTCTGGAACCCATTACGGCCGGTTTTGTCTCCTACCTCTTCCTGGGGGAAACCCTGGAAGGACTTCAAATAGCCGGCGGATTGTTGGTCATTGGGGCCGTCATTTTGTTGCAAGTGCGTCGGGAGTTTGACGATGCCACGCCGGAGCTTCTGCGGACGCGGCAGCAGCAGGCATCCTGAACCGTGATGCGGCGTCAGCCGGCCAGCGAGGGCCTTGGTCTCGCCACGACGCGAAAACCAGTTTGAATGTTTTAAAAGGCTTTCTGCAGGGAGCACGGGAAGCCCGGTCGTGGCTTTCGCCACTCCTACAGATTCAAAAAGATTCTTTTCCTGCACGCTGAGACATGCTGGCAAGCGGTGGCGCTCTTACAGATGGGGAAAGCCGGAGAGGTGAGAGAGCCCGGAACTTGGCTGGTTACGGGGTCGAACCTGATGAAAAAGGTTACAGACGCATATGGCGCCTCTGATTACTTTCTTGACGGATTTTGGAATTCAGGACGGCTACGTGGCTGCCATGAAGGGCGTGGTGTTGGGGATTGTGCCTGAGGCCCGCCTTGTGGACGTCACGCATCTCATTCCTCCTCAGGACATTCGCTGGGGATCGTACATCCTGAAAAGCTGCTATGCGGAATTTCCCCCAGGGACCATTCATCTGGTGGTGGTGGATCCGGGTGTGGGAACGGACCGGCGGGCCATTGCCGTGCGCACCCCTCGCTATGTTTTGGTCGGCCCGGACAACGGCCTCTTTTCCTATGTCCTCACAGAAGAGCCCTCCGCGGAAGCACGTCTTTTGGAAAACGCCTTTCTTTTTCGGCACACCATCAGTTCTACCTTTCACGGCCGGGACATCTTCGCCCCTGTGGCGGCCCACCTGGCCGCCGGCACACCTTTTGACACCCTGGGCCCCATCGTAAATCCCGTGGTGAGTCCATGGGTACGGCCCACCTTCGCCGCAACTAATCTGGATGGCGAAGTTTTGGGAATCGACCATTTCGGAAATATCGTCACCAACATTCAACGAAAACACCTGGCCGATTGGGCTCAACAAAGCGATTTTGAAATCTTTTTGGAAAACCAAAAAATTCCCGTTTTTGCCTCCACTTATGCTGATGTCCCTACAGGGTACCCTCTTGCCCTTTGGGGCAGCTCGAACCATCTGGAAATTTCCGTCAATCAGGGAAATGCCGCCGCCTTTTACGGGACTCGACCTGGACGAAGAGTTCGCCTAATGCGGCGGGTGTAAGTTCTCTGAAGTCTTCTCAAACCATATTGTTTTTGCCGAGGCTTTTGGTATGGGTAATCGCCACTGGCCAAGACACGGATCGACATGATTTTGCAAGAGACTCCAGGGCTGGCGGGTGAAGCGGGAAGAGTGCGTGAGAATGCGTCAGAAAAGGAAGTTGTTCCTCTCTAAAAGATGCTTAGTTTGATCCATGTGTCATCTTAGTCTAGGACATCAGGTCATTGGATTTTCGAGAAGAAGGAGGAATAGAGTGGAACAGAAAAAGGGACTCGTGTTGGTGGAAGACCTCTATCAGGAGCTGGAGGTTTGGTATCCCCTCCTGAGGCTGCGTGAGGCGGGAGTGCAGGTGGCCACCGTGGCGCCGGAGAAGGGAAAAACGTACAAGAGCAAGCTCGGTTACCCCGTGACGTCCGATTTGGCCGCTGACCAGGTATTCGCTGCCGAGTGGGACGCGGTGATTATTCCGGGTGGCTATGCTCCGGACCTCATGCGCCGTCATGCTCCCATGGTGCGATTGGTCCGTGAGGCCTTTGAAGCCGGCAAGGTGGTCGCCGCCATTTGCCATGGAGGTTGGATGCTGGCTTCGGCCAATATCCTCAAAGGGAGAAAAGCCACCTGTTTTTTTGCGATCCGTGATGACCTGGTGCACGCAGGCGCCGAGTACCTGGATCAGGAGGTAGTCGTTGATGAAAACCTCATCACTTCACGCACTCCCGACGACTTGCCGGCGTTCATGAAGGCGGTGCTGGAAAGGATCTAATCTGCGGGCTTCCCCATAACGGGTTGCATTCACAGATACTGTCGATCCTAAGAAAAGTCAAAACGCCTGGGGTGTCACAGGGGACCAGGGCAACAGTTTCATGTGTCCACATTTAGCGACCAGCCGAAAAGCTCTTGTTGTCCTCGCCACACGGTGAGAAATGCGCGGGCCGTCCAGCAAGAAAAATTCAAGTTCCTGATCGAGAACGCCGACGAGGAAAGCGAAGGGGTCAACGAAAGACGCGGGCGTGGGGACGTGAAAGCGGCTTGCACTCCTACCTCTTTACGACGCCTCCGACCGTGCTTAAGATATCGTTGCGTACAAAACAACCCCAAGGAGGCGGACATGAATAAAAACAACGCTCCCGAGACGCAGCTCGATTTGCTCAAAGGAACCGAGATTGCCAAAGAGGGGCTTCAGGCTCATGAGGTTGTCGAATCGGCCAAGGCGCCCACTCCGTCCGTGGACAAGGACGCGACGGCCCATGCGGAAAGTGATGTGCAGGACAAGAAACTGCAGGAACGAATCGAACGTAGCATGGACGCCATCAAGCAATTCATTCGGAACATCGACATCAACAGTCTGTGATTCGCCTTTCCGCGGACGAGCCAAGCTCCTCGGCCATCATTGGTGCGAGGGGCTTTTTTCGTGCTTCCCGCACCGATGATCCTTGTTGCCGCACAGCCCTTTGTGATAGAAGCCCGAGGCGATGGGCTTGGCGTCCATAACGCGCCACATTGAGGAATCCACGAGATACGGCGCGCTTGGTTCGATCATTGCCAGCTTCTTCCTATGGCCGTGAGGGTAACAACAAGGATAGCCAATGGACATCTTTTCCGCCATCGCCCTAGGAATCCTCCAGGGCATCACCGAATTCCTTCCCGTGAGCAGCTCCGGGCATCTCGTCATCGGGCAGCACCTTTTGGGATGGCGGGAACCCAATGTATTTTTTGATGTGTGCCTTCACGTGGGCACCCTTATCGCCGTGGCTCTGGTGTTTCACCAGGACATCGCGATGCTTGTTCGAGGCGGCCTGAATTGGCTGCGACACCCCTTGAGCGACCATCGTGACGAACGCCAGGAAGCCCGGCGCATCTTTGTCTTGGTGCTCTGGGGTACGATTCCCACTGTGATCATCGGGTTTGCCTGCAAGGACCTCTTTGAGCGCCTGTTTGCCTCGGTCACCGCCGTGGGCTTGAGCTTTCTTGTGACCGGAACCCTTTTGTGGCTGACCCACCGCAGGACATTTTTCTGGGGCATGGGTCCCTTTGACATGCGCTTTCGTCATGCCGTTCTCGTCGGCTTGGTTCAGGGACTGGCCATTACTCCCGGCATTTCCCGTTCAGGAACGACCATAGCCGTGGGGCTTCTTTTAGGATTTCAAAGGGAATGGGCCGGTCGGTATTCGTTTTTGCTTTTCGTGCCGGCGATCTTGGGCGCTGTCACTCTGGGATCTTTGCACTTGAAGGCTATTCCCAATCCCGTCCACCCTGTGTTGTGGGGCACCGTCGCGGCCGCGCTCACAGGCTATTTGGCGTTGCGCTTTCTATTGGCCTTGGTGCGGCGGGGTCGCGTACACCTCTTTGCCCCCTATTGCTGGACGTTGGGACTGGTTTGCCTCGGGCTGAAGCTTCTTGAGCGTGGAAATCCATAGGGTATGACAACACTTTTTCATAATCTGGCCGCGTGGGTGGTGGCCTGGGCTCACACCCCTTACGCTTCGGTGGCTCTGGCCCTCTTGGCCTTTGCGGAATCCAGCTTCTTTCCCATCCCTCCCGATGTGCTTCTCATCTCCTTAGCTCTCATTCAGCCGCGTCACTCCTTTGCCTATGCCATCGTCTGCACGGCCTTTTCCGTGCTGGGCGGCATGGTCGGCTATGCCATTGGCCGCTATGGAGGCCGGCCTCTATTGGAGCGGTTCATGAGCTCGGCCAAGATTCATGCCGTGGAAAGCTATTACCGTCGCTACGATGTGTGGGCTGTGGGCCTCGCCGGCTTCACCCCCATTCCCTACAAGGTGTTCACCATCAGTGCCGGCACGTTTCTCTTGGATTTCAAACGATTCATTCTGGCTTCCTTCGTGGGCCGAGGCGGGCGCTTTTTTCTGGTCGCAGCATTGTTTTATTTCTTTGGCGAGCCCATTGCTGATTTCGTCAACAAATCTTTGAACATGCTCTCGGTCGCCTTTGCCGCGCTCCTTGTAGGAGGATTTGCCTTGATACACCGGTTGTCCAAGCGCTATGGGCAAGGCTCGGCGCGGCCACACTCCGAGCGCATCAGAGAACCCTAAGACCGCAGGAAACTTGTAAGGATAATGGGAGTCAATGCGTTATTTTTGGGTCTCATCGTGGCGGCCATTGGAACGGCTTGGGCTGGGCCCTTGCCTGCCGCACAACCCGCAGACGGCGATTGGCTCATTGTGCACCTCGGCGCCGAACCTGGCACACTGAATCCCATCACGGCCACCGACGCCTATGCGGCCCGGGTGAACGACCTCATCTATGAATCCCTTCTTCGTCGGGATCCTCGCACTCTGGAATTGGTTCCCGTTCTGGCAGAATCGTGGACCATTTCCGAAGACCGCCTGACCTACACGTTTCATCTGCGCAAGGATGTGCGCTGGCAGGACGGCACACCGTTTACAGCCCGAGATGTTTTGTATTCCTTTGAAAGAATTAACGACCCGGCCGTGGACGCTGCGCATCTGCGCAACTACTATCGGGACATCGAAAAACTGGAAATCCTGGACGATCACACGATTCGCTACCGTTACCGCATGCCATATTTTCGTGCTCTAGAGTTCTGCGGCGGTCTTCCCATTGTGCCGTCGCACCTCTTTAAGGAAGGCGACGACTTCAACCAACATCCCATCGGCCGCCATCCTTTGGGAACCGGTCCCTATCGGTTTGTGCGCTGGGAGACGGGCAAGGAAATCGTTTTGGAGCGCCACGAAGGTTACTGGGGCACCAAACCCCACCTCGCTCGCGTGGTCTTCAAGATCATCACGGACAACACCGTGGCCCTGCAAGTGCTCAAAAAGGGCGGACTGGATTTCATGAGCCTTCGACCCATTCAATGGATGAAGCAGACCGGAAGCCCTCGATTTCAGGAACGGTTTCAAAAGTTTAAGTACTATCTTCCGAGCTACACATACATCGGCTGGAATCAGAGGAAACCTTATTTCGAGGATCGGCGCGTGCGCCAGGCCATGACCCTGCTCTTGGACCGCGAAATGATTCTGCAGCGCCTGCTCTTTGGGCTGGGCACCGTGGTGAGCGGCCCTTTTTACGTCCACAGCCCCGAATACAATAAAGCCATCGCGCCGTATCCCTACGACCCTGAGCGGGCTCGAAGGCTGCTCAAGGAAGCCGGCTGGGAAGATCACGACGGGGACGGCCTATTGGACCGCAACGGCACGCCCTTTCGGTTTGAATTCCTCATCTCCGCCGGATCCCTTTTTGCCGAACAATTGGCCACCATTGTGCAGCAGAATCTAAAAAACGTCGGCATTGCCGTGACCATTCGAAAGCTGGAATGGCCTGTTTTCATTCAAAAAATTCAATCTCATGAATTTGATGCCTGCACGTTGGGCTGGAGTCTGGGCTGGGAGACGGACCCGTACCAGCTGTGGCATTCCTCCCAGGCGGACAAGGGATCCAACTTCGTCGGGTTTCGAAACGAGGAAGCGGATCGCCTCATTGAAGAAGCACGCCGGGAATTCGATCCCTTGAAACGGCAAGCCATGTACCACCGTTTCCACGAAATCCTGCATGAAGAACAGCCTTACACGTTTCTGTTCACCACGGAAGCTCTGGTGGCCGTGGACCGGCGTTTTGAAAACGTGAACGTCTATCCCATGGGCCTGGAATTCAGAGAATGGTGGGTGCCGAAGGAAAAACAACGATACCAATAAAGGGTGCGCGTCGGCACCAACCTTTGTTTTTGTAGGAGCGGGAGAGCATGCGGGCGTATCTGGTTAAGAGGTTGTTGCAGATGATTCCGACGCTTTTGGGGATCACCTTTATCACCTTCTGCATCATCCAGCTGGCCCCGGGAAACCCCGCCATGCTCAAACTGCAAATGGCCACTCAGGGCGAAATGGCCGATACCGCTTACGCGAAACAGGTCATCGAACAGACGAAAAAACTTTACGGTTTGGATAAACCCCTGCCCGTTCAGTACCTGCTCTGGGTCAAGCGGGTCTTTACCCTGGACTTCGGCACATCATTTAAGGACCATCGACGAGTCATGGACAAGATCGCCGAGCGGCTTCCCGTGACCATACAGATCAACCTCATTTCCATCTTTCTCGTCTACCTTATCGCCATTCCCTTTGGCGTCTATTCCGCCACCCATCCGGACACCCTTCCGGACAAGGTCCTCACGCTGTTCTTTTTCTTCCTCTATTCCTTGCCCAACTTCTGGGTGGCCATGCTCTTGATCATGCTTTTCGGCGGTGGCGACTTTTGGGACATTTTTCCCATCTATGGCATTTCATCCATTGGCGCGGAAAACTGGCCTCTGTGGCGTCAGATACTGGATCGCCTTGAACACCTTGTGCTTCCCGTGGCTTGCTTGACCTACGGTGGGTTTGCCTACCTTTCGCGCCTGACGCGAGCGGAACTTTTGGAAGTGATTCGAGAAGACTACGTGCGCACGGCTCGAGCCAAAGGGTTGAGCGAGCGGGTGGTCGTTATGAAGCATGCCTTTCGCAATGCGCTCCTGCCCATCATCACTCTGTTGGCTTTCTTGCTTCCGGCCATGTTTGGTGGCAGTGTCATCATCGAAAGCATCTTTTCCATTCCCGGTATGGGGCAACTGGGTTTCGAGGCGGTGTTGTCCCGAGACTATCCGGTCATAATGGCCATCACGACCATTTCCGCGCTGCTCACTCTGATTGGGCTGCTGCTTTCAGACATTTTGTACGCCGTGTTGGATCCTCGCATCCAGTTGGACTGAAGAAATGTCGTACTGGAAAGTGGTCTGGCAACACTTCAGGAAAAAGCGCCGAGCCATGGCAGGCCTGTGGGTTTCCGTATTTATGGCAGTGGTGGCCCTCTTGGCCCCTATGCTGGCCAATGATCGGCCTATCGTGGCGTTCTGGCAAGGGCGCTTGGTTTTTCCCGTCTTTAACGAAAAACTTCGACCGAAAACGGGCCAATGGAAGGATTTATGGAATCCTGAGGTTTTTGTCTTTCAGAAACCTTTCGGCGACCCGCCATCCTGGGCTCTGTGGCCCCCGGTGCCTTACTCCCCATCGGAATACGATCTGCTGGAAAACCTGTCAGCCCCATCGCGCAAACACTGGTTCGGAACCGACGATCGAGGGCGCGACGTGCTGAGTCGCATGATTCATGGGGCCCGAATATCCTTGTCCGTAGGCTTTGTGGCCGTGAGCATCGCTTTGGTGATCGGCATCACCCTTGGGGGCCTCGCTGGCTACTTCGGCGGCTGGGTCGATGCGCTGATCAGCCGCCTCATCGAAATACTTTTAACCATTCCGACCTTTTTTCTCATCATCGCCATCATCGCCTTTTTGCCGCCAAGCATTTACAACATCATGGTGGTCATCGGACTGACGGGCTGGACGGGAGTGGCTCGGTTCGTGCGCGCCGAATTTTTTAAACTGAAGCGACTGGACTTTATTCAAGCCTCGGTGGCCTTGGGCGCGTCGCACCTGAGGATCATTTTCCTGCACATGCTCCCTAACGCCATGGCTCCTGTGCTGGTTTCCGCGGTCTTTGGCATTGCGGGAGCCATTTTGACGGAATCCAGTCTGAGTTTTCTCGGCTTCGGTGTGCCGCCTCCCACGCCCAGCTGGGGGGATATACTCAGCCAGAGCCGCGATTACATCGAATTTGCTTGGTGGCTGACCACGTTTCCGGGCGTGGCCATCTTTCTGGGCATCACGGCCTACAACCTGGTAGGGGAAGGCCTCAGAGACGCCATGGATCCCAAGCTCTTTGAATGACGGTGCCCAAGTGCCTTTGGGAAGGTGTCGAAGGAAAGGCACGATGAAGGGCTCAGCGGTTAATGAAAGAGTCCAAGCTTTGGACTTTCAAGGGAGAGGGCTTTGGCTAGGCGATAGATGCCCGAGCTTCAAGGACATCGCCCGTCTCATAAGGTCGAGCCAAGGCGTCCTCGGCAATGCTGTTAGAAGGTTATCCGCGAAGGCAACGTTTAGGGACGGCGCACGTTACAATGAGGGTATTCGGGAATCCAAAGGGGTGCGACCTCTCACTGGCCATGGCGCCATGCGCCGCTCCTAAAGAGTCAACCCGTAAGGTCAGCGTCGCGCGAGCTGCAAGGGGCGCTCCAAGACAGACTGCAGCCTGTGAGTCGTTCAACTTTGAAGGCGCGGTGCACGTTGGGAGAATGGAGCGATGCTTGCCACGCTCCCACAGAGTCAACACGTGAGGTCATCGTGCAAAGGAACTTGTTGCTATGCCTATAACGTCCCCTTTTGCGACTGTGGAAACGTCGGTCATCATGACGGTCAGCCAGCTGAACGCCCGCATCAAGGGTCTGCTGGAAGCCAACTTTCCCTACGTGTGGGTTCGCGGGGAAATCTCCAACCTGAAAATTCCCGCATCCGGGCACGCCTATTTCACGCTGAAAGACAAAAACAGCCAGATTCGAACGGTCATGTTTCGAACCCAGTACACACGGTTAAAGTTTCGCCCGGAAGACGGCATGGCGGTGCTGTGTCAGGGTCGGCTCAGCGTGTATGAACCCCGCGGGGAATACCAGATCATTGCCGACATTTTGGAACCTGAGGGTCTCGGAGCGCTGCAACTCGCCTTTGAGCAACTCAAGGAAAAGCTACTCAAAGAGGGGCTGTTTGATTCCGAGAGGAAACGTCCCTTACCGATGCGACCACAACGGATCGCCGTGATCACATCGTCCACGGGCGCAGCTGTGCGGGATATTTTGAAGGTCTTTCAACGCTGCCCTTATCCACTGACGGTAACTCTGCTGCCTGTGCGCGTGCAGGGAGAAGAAGCCGCGCCGGAAATCGCTCGAGCTCTGCAAGCGGTCTCAGCCTTGAAGGACACTTTTGGCTGGGACGTGGTGCTGCTGGGTCGAGGCGGTGGCAGCTTGGAAGATCTTTGGCCTTTCAATGAAGAAATGACAGCGCGGGCCATTGCCGCATGCACCGTTCCCGTGATTTCTGCTGTGGGCCATGAAATCGATGTGACCATTTCGGATATGGTGGCCGATTGGCGTGCGCCAACGCCCACGGCTGCCGCCCAGTGGGTGGTGAGTCGCCTAGAAGAGGTGGAACGGCGCTTGATGGATCAGGCCAAACGTTTGCATGCGGCCTGGACGGCTCGTGTGGACCGCCTGCGAACCGGCCTTGCCCACCTCGAAATCCGCCTGACCGATCCGCGCCGTCGCCTCGTGGACTGGCGCCTGGCCGTGGACGATCGGCTGGACCGCCTGGTTCGCGCCATGACTCATCGGCTGCATCTCTGGCGCATGCGCTCGAACCACGCAACGCAAAGACTGCAGCAGGTCCATCCCCAAAAACGGTTGGCCGACCTGTGTACTCGACTGGATCTTCTATCCCGGCGCCTGGTGGCGGAACATTTTCGGGCCATGGATCGGTGGCGTCTTCAGCTTCAGGGCGTAGCAGCTCGGTTGGAATCTTTGAGTCCCCTAGGGATCCTCGCCCGAGGATATTCGTTGACGTTCAAGTTGCCGGAAAAAATCCTGGTGCGCCGCGCGTCCCAAGTGCACTTTGGAGACATGGTGCGCATTCAACTGGCCGAAGGGCAGGTGAAAGCCCAGGTTGTGGAAATCAGCGAGAAGCCTTTGGTGGGGCAGGACGGGTCCAAGTCTTTGTAAAACTGCGCATCGTCACTGAGAAAGGATTTTCTATGGTGGGTGCTGAAGCTCAGAGCAGGACCAAAAGAAAAAAAACCGAAAATTTTGAAGAAGCCATGAAACGGCTGGAACAAATCGTGGAAAAGCTTGAGAAGGGAGATATGCCTCTGGAACAGGCGATAGAAGCCTTTACCGAAGGTGTGGGTCTTGTGCGTCTGTGCCACGAAAAACTGGAAGAAGCCGAAAAGAAAGTCCAAAAGCTGGTTCAGGGGGAAGACGGGCGGTGGATCACTACGCCCTTGGACAAGCCGCTGCAAAACAACGAATCCTAGGGGCGACTGCCCGGACCGTATCTTTTCGAGGCGACACGCAGGTCCTGATCAACCTGAAGGGCTCCCCGCTGACCGGCGCCTGAACACCTTGCAGAGAGTAGCTCTGCCGGTCCTTGCTTCCCGATGCAGGGGCTGTTCTAGGGTTTTGCTTTGCGGACTGGCAGAAGCGCCCCTGGGTTTTAAGAAAATTCGCCCCTGCCCAAAAAGGGCGCGCGCTTCAGTATCGGGAAAGAGCGCCGGGGCATGATCCCTTACCGGGCCTACTCTCACATCACCGCTTGTGATCGGTGCCGCGGAAAACAGATTTCCCACTGGCACGAAGGTCCCGTTCGTGATACAAGGAAGCCCAAACTTGAATAAAGAGGTTCTTTTTCCGTGGAATCCTTTGACCTTAAAGCTTACATGTTAGAAAAGTGCCAAGCAGTTGACGAAGCCCTGGAGCGTTTCTTTCCGGCGTCATCGGGCCTTGAAAAAACCGTGGTTGAGGCGGCCCGCTACAGTCTTTTTGCCGGAGGTAAAAGGATTCGGCCTATCTTGTGTTTGGCAGCCGCCGAAGTGGTAGAAGGATCGGCGAATGCCGTGATGCCGGCCGCATGTGCTTTAGAAATGGTGCACACCTATTCCTTGATTCATGACGATCTTCCGGTTATGGACAATGACGATTTTCGGCGAGGGCGGCCAACGAATCATCGGGTTTATGGGGAAGCCGTAGCGATTCTGGCCGGAGACCTGTTGCTTACAGAAGCCTTTGGCCTTCTCGCAGCGCCATCGGCCTTCGAAGCTGTCCCCGTTCCTGCCGAAAGACGCCTTCAGGCTGTAGCCATTCTGGCACGGGCTGCCGGAGTCCAGGGCATGATCGCTGGCCAGATCATCGATCTGGAATCTGAAACCCGTGAGGTGGACCTGACCACGGTGGAATACATGCACATCCGTAAAACGGGAGCGCTCATTAGCGCATCCTTGGAAATTGGGGCCGTACTTTCTGGAGCTTCGGCCGAGGCGTTGGAGGCCCTGAGCCGATACGGAAGGCATGTGGGTTTGGCTTTTCAGATTACGGACGATCTTCTGGATGTGGAAGGCGACCCCAAGGTCATGGGAAAATCCGCAGGATCCGATGCGGCAAAAAACAAAAAAACGTACCCGGCCCTCGTGGGCGTGGCTCTAACAAAAGAAATCGCTCAAAACCATGTTGAACGGGCCATAAAAGCGCTGGACGGCTTTGGACACCAAGCCGATCCCTTACGGGCTTTGGCACGCCATCTTTTGGTGCGAAAAGCCTGAGGCTCAATACCAGGAGACGGATCTTGGGAGCTTGTGAGAGGCCCCTGCCGCGTTGTTTCTGTAAGCGACAATAGATGGGAGGCAGGTATCGCAGCCTGGGCCGCTCCCCCGGTCTCTATCCCCGGGCAAGCTTCTCGCACAGCGCACCATGACATTATTGGGGATTGAAGGAGAATCCATTCGACGTGGAACGAAATTTTGACCCCAAACAAGTGTCCATTAAGATCGATACCCCTTTGCTGCAAACCATAGACTCGCCGGCGGACCTCAAGCGGCTGTCTATCAAGGAACTGGAAACCCTTGCCGAAGAAATTCGCCGGGTGATCATTCAGACCACCGCGTGCACCGGAGGCCACGTGGCCCCGAACCTCGGTGTGGTGGAACTGACCTTGGCCCTTCACTATGTGTTTGATGCGCCCACCGATCGCATCGTCTGGGATGTTGGGCATCAATGCTACACGCACAAGCTTGTCACGGGCCGGCGCGACCGCTTTCACACCCTACGCCAGTGGCAGGGCATCAGTGGATTTCCAAAGCGCGACGAGAGCCACTACGACGCCTTTGGAGCGGGCCACGCCAGCACGTCTATTTCCGCCGCTTTGGGTATGGCCAGCGCTAAGCACCTCAAAGGATGCCCGAGCCGCATCATCGCCGTCATCGGAGACGGCAGCATGACGGGGGGCATGGCCTTTGAGGCGCTCAATCACGCGGGGGACTTAGGCCGAGATCTTATCGTTGTGCTCAACGACAACGAAATGTCCATTTCTCCGAACGTGGGCGCTCTGTCTTCCTTCCTAAGCCGCAAGCTGTCCAGCCGCACGGTGATGAGCCTCAAACGGGAGGTGGAAAACACCCTCAAGGCCATTCCCGGCGTAGGATCCAATATCGTTCAGCTGCTCAAAAAAAGCGAAGAATCCTTCCTGTCGTTTTTCACGCCCGGCATGCTCTTTCAAGCGTTGCGTTTTCAATACATTGGCCCCATCAAGGGCCATCGGCTGGACCGGCTCATCGAAACCTTTAAAACCGCAAAATCCCTCAAGGGTCCCGTGCTCATTCACGTGGGGACCGTCAAAGGCAAAGGATATGAACCTGCGGAACGTGACCCGGCTCGGTTTCACGGCATCGGGTGTTTTGACCCCAAGACGGGGGAAACCAGGAAAGAAAACGTACCGTCCTACACGGCCGTCTTTGGCCGATGCCTTACAGAACTGGCCGAAAAGGATCCGCGCATCGTGGCCATCACTGCGGCCATGCCGCAAGGCACCGGGTTGGACGTTTTCGCGCAGGTCTATCCCAAGCGCTTCTTTGATGTGGGAATCGCCGAACAGCACGCCGTGACCTTTGCCGCCGGGCTCGCCGCCGAAGGGTATCGCCCGGTGGTGGCCGTGTATTCCACCTTTTTGCAGCGTGCCTACGACCAGATCGTTCATGACGTGTGCTTGCAAAAGCTTCCGGTCATTTTTGCCATGGATCGAGGCGGCCTTGTGGGCGAAGACGGCCCGACCCATCACGGCGTATTCGATATGGCCTACCTTCGACACATTCCTAACATGGTGGTCATGGCACCCAAGGATGAAAACGAGCTACGCCACATGCTCAAGACGGCCGTGCTGCAGCAGGGCCCCATTGCGCTCCGGTACCCTCGAGGCCAAGGTGTGGGCGTGCCATTGGATCCCGAACCGCATGCTCTTCCCATTGGAGTGGCGGAACTGCTTCGAGAGGGCGACCACGTGACACTTGTGGCCGTGGGAGCGATGGTCATGGAAGCCGTGGCGGCGGCCGAAATCCTTGCCCGTGAGGGCATCGAGGCGACGGTGATCAACGCGCGGTTCGTCAAGCCTCTGGACGTGCACCTTATCGGCCAATGGGCATCCAAGACGCCCTTGCTGGTCACGGTGGAAGAAAACGTGCGCCAGGGTGGTTTCGGAAGCGCCGTCTTGGAAGCGCTCAGCGAGGAAGGCCTGCTGCCTCGGCGCGTGCTTCGCCTTGGTATTCCCGATACCTTTATTCCGCATGGCCATTTGAAAAAGCTGCGCCGAGAATTAGGATTGGACGCAGAAGGCATCGCTCACAGCGTTCGACACGCCTTGGTTGCCACACTACCCGCGATCCATGAAGCCCCGGTACGAGCGATTAGATAAAATTTTGGTGCAACGGGGCCTGGTTCCCAGCCGAGAAAAGGCTCGAGGGCTTATTCTGGCTGGGTGTGTGCGGGTGGATGGCCACACCGTCACTCAATGCGGGCGAAAGATTCCAGAAAACGCCGACGTTCAGGTTCATGGGCAGGACCATCCTTACGTGAGCCGAGGCGGTATCAAGTTGGCCCATGCGTTGGATCATTTCAACCTGAATGTGGCCGGTTTAGTGGTCATGGACGTGGGTGCTTCCACAGGAGGCTTTACGGACTGTCTGCTGCAACGGGGTGCCCTCAAGGTGTACGCCGTGGATGTGGGCTACGGCCAGTTGGCCTGGAAGCTGCGCCAGGATCCTCGAGTCGTCGTTTTGGAACGCTGCAACATCCGGCATCTGAACCCATCCGCCATACCGGAACCGCTGGATGGCGCCGTCGTTGATGTGTCTTTTATTTCACTGAAGCAGGTTCTTCCCAAAGTCGTGACGTTTTTGAAACCCGAATCATTTCTCGTGGCCCTCGTCAAACCTCAATTTGAAGCGGGTCGTGAACACGTGAACAAAGGCGGTGTGGTCAAGGACGCAACGGTCCATCAAGCCGTGTGCCAAGCGGTGGCTAACACCGTTGAATCCTTGGCATTCCAAATCCTCGGGATCATTCCTTCTCCGATTTTGGGGCCTAAAGGAAATCGAGAGTTTCTTCTGGCCGCAATACATTCGCCCCCAGCTCAGAGCCCTGTCGACCACACAGGCCAATTCACTGCAGATGGGCCATGAAAATTCATTTCGTCTTTGTGGGAAAAACCGTTTTTCCGGAAATGCAACGGGGTATCGACCGGTACCTGAAAAGGCTCGATCATTACGTGCGAGTGGAAGTGCATGTGGTGAGGGCCGAACGGGTCGGCCCCAAGGCCGACGAAAAGATGGTGCTGGAAAAAGAAGGGCGCCGCATCGTCAATCTGGTTTCAGGGCGCGGCGTCCTCATCGTCTGGGACGAAAAGGGCACGGCCTTGACTTCCCAAGAATACGCCCATGTCCTTCAGCGCCTGCACCATGGTGGACACGATGTGTGGATGATTCTGGGAGGGCCCTTGGGGCTATCCCATGAGGTCAAGCGAACGGCCCATCACGTGTTTTCTCTATCCGCCATGACCTTTCCTCACGACCTGGCGCGACTCATGGTGGCTGAACAAACCTATCGAGCCCTAACCATTCTTCGCGGTGAACCCTACCATAAATCGTGAAGCATCATAAGGCGCCGCAGGTCGTCCATTCAAAAACGTGCGAGCCGAAACGCCGAGGGAAACCGTCGGTTCGGCCCGCAAGGATGAATTTCAAACGGCAATGACTTCCGTCACAGACGGCACTTCCTGCCTGATGATTCTTTCCACGCCCGCCTTGAGCGTCATCTGGCTCATGGGGCACCCGTGGCAAGCTCCCGTGAGCCGAACCTTCACCACCGACCCTTCCACATCCACAAGCTCCACGTTGCCGCCGTCTCTTTGCAACATCGGGCGAATTTTGGCCAAAGCCTTTTCAACCTGATCGCGCATAAGATCTCCTTCCTTTTTTCAAGATGAGCTTCATGCCATTATTAAGACTTCCGTGCGAACAACGCAAACTCAAAAAGGGTTTAACGCCGTTTTTTGTATTGTGAATGGTTTTAAAGAGTTAGGAAAACACAGCGATTGACCTTTGTTTTTTTTTCCGCTAGGTTAAAAGACGTACGATGTCAAGGACGCCTACGAAGGTTCTCGGGAAAGGACGCGCATGAATGCTCACAGGCTGGTGCTCAAGATTTCTAAGGATGAGATACAGAACCGAGTCCGTGCCCTGGCCGCTCAAATCGCCAGCGACTATCAAGGCAAAGACCTTGTGATGGTGGGCGTCCTTAAGGGGGCTTTTATCTTCCTCGCGGATCTGATCCGCTCCCTGGATATGCCCGTGGAAGTGGATTTTATTCGCATCGCCAGCTATGGTACGTCCACGGAATCTTCCGGCGGGATCACTTTGTCCAAAGATTTGGAATGTTCCATCGACGGCCGTGACGTGCTCGTGGTGGAAGACATTGTGGATACGGGCCTGACCATGCGATGGCTCATGGGGCACCTGCAACGTCGCAACCCTCGCACGGTCAAAATCTGTGCCCTGATTGACAAGTATGAAAGGCGTGCCGTGGAAATGCCCGTGCACTACGCAGGCTTTCGCATTCCATCGGGTTTCGTCGTGGGCTACGGTTTGGATTTCGCCGAAAAATACCGGGGACTTCAAGGCATCTACGAGGTGGCGTTTGACGCCATGGTCGAGGGCAGTCATGCTGGTTAGCTGTGAATTGTGCGGAACCAAGTACCGTGTGGATCCCAAGAGGCTTCACAAGGACAAGGTTAAAGCTCGCTGTAGCCGTTGCGGACACACTTTTGTGGTTCGGCGCCCCGAAGAGCCCGAACCGGATGATTTTGACCCGTCGCTCATGGCTGAAGAGGAAACAAGGCCTTCGGAACATGAGGACGAGGAGCAGCACGACGCCGATGCGGCCATCCCTGTGACTCGGCCCGCACCACAAGTTCTTCGGCCTTTCACGCCCCGGGAACGCTCTGCGTCCAAACGCGGCATCCTCTTTGCCGTTCTCACCATTGTTCTGCTGGCCGTGGCCGCGGCGACCTATTACTTGTATTCGAAGGGTTTGATCCTTCAAGAAAAGGACAAGGTCGAACCGAGCGCCGTGACGTCGACGGGAATGCCTCAGGTCACCATTGATCCGGACATTCGCGCCTATTTTCTGGAAAACATGTCGGCAGGCCAAATCTTCGTGGTGGAAGGCAAAGCGGTCAATGAATCGGGAGGCCCGGTGAGTTTTGTCCTCGTGGAGGGCAAGCTTTACACCACGGAAAAACAACCGGCTCAAATCCAGAAAGCCTATTGCGGCAACATCATGTCCCGGGAAGAACTCATGCGCCTGGACATGACACAGATTCAAAATGTCATGATGAATCGAGAAGGCAAAGATTTAAGCAACGTTCATATTCCGTCCATGGGCAAGGTGCCTTTCATGATTGTTTTTTATAACTTGCCCGAATTGAGCCTCCTGTCAGACTACAGCGTCGAAGTGACTAACGCTCTGGCGGAAAAATAATCGAAAGGTGGAAGGACAAACATGCTGGATCTTAAGTTCGTGCGGGACAACATGGAACGGGTCGCCCAGATGCTTCAGGAGCGGCACATGGACATGGATTTGGAGTCGTTTCGAAAGCTGGATGAGAAGCGACGAGCCCTGCTTAAGGAAGTGGAACAACTCAAGCACGAACGCAACCGAGCTTCCGAGGAGATCGCGCGCCGAAAGCGCGAAGGAGCCGCAGCGGAAGATCTTTTGCACGCCATGAAAGGCGTGTCCCAGCGCATCAAGGAATTGGAATCTGAGCTGGGCGGCATCGAGGAGCGGTTTCGAGAAATTCTCATGTTCATTCCCAACATGCCTCATGAGTCCGTGCCCGTTGGGGCGGACGACAGTGCCAATCCCGTGGTCAAGACGTGGGGGGAACCGCCTCGGTTTGATTTTGAACCCAAAGCCCATTGGGACTTAGGCGAAGCCTTGGGCATCCTGGACTTCGAACGCGCCGCTCGCATGACGGGAGCTCGTTTCACGCTGTATTGGGGGGCCGGGGCCGCTTTGGAACGTGCCCTCATCAGCTTCATGCTCGATGTGCACACAACCCGTCATGGCTATACGGAAGTGCTGCCGCCTTTCATGGTCAACCGCACCGCCATGACCGGCACGGGTCAATTGCCCAAATTTGAAAAGGATCTCTTCAAGCTGGAGGGGTGGGATTATTTTCTCGTACCGACGGCCGAAGTACCCGTGACCAACATTCACATGGATGAAACCCTGGAAGAAGACGACCTGCCCAAATACTATACGGCCTACACGCCGTGTTTTCGATCGGAAGCGGGATCCTACGGCAAAGACACGCGGGGGCTCATTCGGCAGCATCAGTTCAATAAGGTGGAACTGGTCAAACTGGTCAAACCGGAAACGTCTTACGAAGAACTGGAAACCCTGCTGGATAATGCGGAAACCATCCTTCGAGAACTGGGGCTCCATTACCGCGTGGTGGTGCTGTGCACAGGGGATCTGGGATTTTCCGCCGCCAAAACCTATGACATCGAAGTGTGGCTTCCCGGGCAGAATGCGTACCGGGAAATTTCTTCATGTAGCAATTTCGAAGACTTTCAGGCTCGACGCGCCAACATTCGTTTCCGCCGCAAAGGCAAAAAGAAAACCGAATTGGTGCACACTCTCAACGGATCCGGTCTGGCCGTAGGCCGCACGCTCGTGGCAATTCTGGAAAACTATCAGCAGGCCGACGGAACGGTACGGATCCCAGAGGTCTTGCGTCCCTATATGAATGGTCTGGAACGCATCACATCTCGGCGTTAACGCATAAAGAAATTTCACCTAAGGAGCCACAGCGATGACCAAGAGTCAACTCATCGAAGCCCTGGCCAGGGCCGAAGGCATCACATTGAAAGCGGCCGAAGTGGCCGTCAATGTCACGTTCGAAAGCATGGAAAAGGCCCTCATTCAAGGAGATCGCGTAGAAATTCGAGGTTTTGGCAGTTTCAAGGTCAAAAACTACGACGGCTACAAGGGCCGAAACCCCAAGACAGGGGAACTCATCGAAGTGCGCCCCAAGCGGCTTCCGTTTTTCAAAGTCGGCAAGGAACTGAAAGAAAGAGTGGACAAACGATAACCTCCTGAGCATCTCTTGAAACCATTGATGATCCCCGCGGTCCACGCAATGGCTTTCCCCCAACTGCACTAAGCCGTTGCTGAAGGAGGCAAATAGAGCGCCCGCATCAAGCGGGTGCCGATTTTTTCGCCTAGATGCCCATGACCATTTGAAGGCACCGCAGCACGTCGGCGCCCACTTTGCCTTCGGGGTCTTTTTCGTCGCGGAAGACCTCCTGAGGAGTCCAAGAGTCCTGGTAAATCCACACGTGATTTCCCTGTGGCGCCCACACTGCGGGGTTGGTCGGGCCAAAGATCACCAGAGAGGGCACGTCCATGGCCGCGGCCACATGAGAAACGCCGGAATCAACGCCCACAAAAAAGCGCGCTCCACGCAGCAAAGCCGTCAACTTCCTTAAGTCACGGCTGCGATACACGGGCCATCCCCAGGTTCTGGAAAACGCGTCCACGCAAGGCATGAGCCTTTCATCGGCCGGACCCATCAACAAAACCATGGGCGCGCCGAAAAAGCCCGAGCTGACTTCTATTAAGCTTCGCCAGCGGGATATGGGCCAGACTTTTCGAAGCCCACCACTTCCCATGTGCACCACGCCGTAGCCCTTGCACGGAACATTCTTCTGACCGAGCCACGCCGCCACATCCTTCGTCGCCTCAGGATCGGCAGCCAGCTTTGGCCGCCGTTTCGGCAGCGCCAGCCCTAAAGCGGTCATCTGCTGCACCATAAATTCCGTGACCGGCAAAGTGGGCGACGAGTCGGGAAAGGATTGCAGCCAATAAACGGGGCAGGTTAGGCGTTCCTTCAATCGATCCACGATGGGCAGCGCCCCCTTTTGTCCCACCCAAAAAAAGGCCTGACATCGGCGCAAGGCTTCCGGAACCGGAACGGATGCCCAGGCGTCGTCAACAAAAAGAGCTTGCCAAAAGGGCCCGTCACAGGAGGCCAGAGCGCTACAATACGGCTTGCCATACAGAAGGTCTTTGTAGGCCGGCACCGTCCAGAGAAACAGGGGCACGCGAGGAAACACTTCCTGAAAGGCATCCAAGACGGGGGTAAATAGCACAAAATCTCCCAGAGCCCCCTGATGCCAAAATCCCACTGGCAAAGATTCTCGAACCATTTGCATTTCCTTGGGTATGGACCTTTTTCGCGACCTATTTTAGGCTTCATCGCATCAAGGTAAACGAGGACGGCAGAAAAAAACCCGCTCTGAAGCCGGATTTGGCCCGTTTTTCTGTGCCCATGGATCGGGGTATCATGAGTCTGTCAAAAGGTCTGCCACCGCACATGCGACACCATCGCCAACAGTTGATTCCCGGCTGGCGACAAGACCGCATCAGCCACGCCCGGCTGGGAATCGTCGGAGACGGGCCCTACCCGGCGTCATTTTTTCTTGCCGCGGCGTCGGCTCTCGGGGCGAGGCGCTTTCTCATCATCTGCCCGGAACTTCACGAGCCCTTTGTGACCTTGGCTCAAACCTTGGAACCCGCCGTGGAATGGATTCACCTTCGGGGGTGGCTCACCCACCCCGCCCCGGCCGCCTTGTTGACCCCATGTTCGGCACTTGTGGACTTTTCCCAACTGGGACTCACCAACAAGATTCTTTTCAATACCGCTCGGCAACACTGCATTCCGCTCATCACCGTGCGATTCTTGAACGCCCCATGCAAGAGCGGCTTTCGCTTTTGGAGCTACAGCCCCGGCAACGAAACGGCCTTGATCCATGCCATGGTTTCGGAGCGCTCCCTTTCGGCAAAAGCTTGGCAGGATGCGGCCACGGCCATGGCTGCCGCGGGCTTGGCCCTGGAAGAAATCAAACGGGTGCTTTTCGGGCAACCCCACACTACTGTACCCGTAGACTATGTGCGACCGAATCCTCGAACTTCCTTTGACAATTTTCGAGTCGCCGTGGTGGGGGCCGGAGCCCTGGGAAATTTCGCTGCAGCCACCCTGGCCCTGTGCGGATGCCGACATCTCACCCTATTTGATGCCGATCGGGTGGATGTCACCAATTTGAATCGTCAAATCTTTTTCGCTCGCGACGTCGGATCCCCAAAGGCTCCCGCCTTGGCCCATCGGCTGAACACCTTCTTTGCCGTACAGGCTCAAGGCATTCCGCAGGCCGTGGACGACTATACGGATCTTTCGCCCTTTGATGCCATCCTGGATTGCGTGGACAACTTCGAGACGCGAAGGCTTTTGAGTCTGAGGGCTCAGCAAGAAGGCAAAATCCTCATCTCCGGTGGAACCGGCCCGGACAGGGGCCAGGTGGTGGCTTACCATCCTCACCACAGCCGGCACACACCGGCACAGCTTCTGGGTCTGGATAGAATTCTTTCTAGACGGCAAAGAGAAGGGGGAAAAGCGACGTCCCATAAAAGGCTTGTCAAGGAGCGCGCCGTCCACCATGACACGCGGTGGAAGCCCCCTTTGGAAAACACTGCGAAAGAAGGCGCCTCCTGCCTCCTTCAAGCGGATCCATCGGTGGTCATGAGCAACCAGATCATGGGAGCCTTGATGGCCGATGCGTTGCGTCGCATCCTTTCCGGAGAACCCCCAGGGCTCATCTTTTACGAATCCATGGAACTCCACGGCGTTCGGCTCATGAGCGTCACCGACACGGAAGCGCAACTATGAACAATGCCCTGTGGTTCCATCGGATGCCGTGTTGGCCTCAAGTTGGTCCGGCAGAGGCTGGCCCATACACAATCCGCTCAATTTTATGACTTGGGGGCGGCCCCCCTCGGAACCACCCCCATGAACACCCTCTCCCAGCCCCTCCTGCCGGATCGGGTCAAAATCTCATTAAAACATGAGACAATAATTTTTAGAAACTAAAGAACACCTTCTGGAGCACTTTGGGCGTCACGCCCGTCATGTCCAAGTACATCGTGATGCCGCCCATGAAGAAGGGCCAGCCGGCGCCCATGATCATGGCTAGGTCCACATCCCGGGAACTGTCCACAACCTTTTCCCTTAAGATGAGGTCAATTTCCTTAGCCAGGTTGCCCAACACGCGATCGCGGATCTCATCGGGATGGAATTCCTTCTGGCCTTTTTTGACCCAAAGCTTTTCCACTTCGGGATCCACCTTCTTGGTCTTGGCCCCCGGCACGTAGATGCTCTTCTTGCCGGCATCCACGAGCTTCTTGAAATTAGCGTTGAGCGGAAAGCGTTCCGCACCGAAGGCTTGATTGAGGGTTTCCGCCACGTGGTACGCCACGGGAAAGCCCACCAGGGCCAACAGGTCAAAGGGAGCCATGGGCAAGCCCAGACCCAGCAGCGCTTCGTCGACCTGAGCGAAATCGGCGCCTTCGTCCACCATGGTGAGGCAGTCGACAAGCATCTTGGTCAGAAGGCGATTGACCAGGAAAGCCGGGGCGTCTTTGACGAGCACGCCCGTTTTCTTGAGCTTTTTGGCCATGTCGAAGGCGGTGGCTAGAGTCAGGTCATTGGTCTGGGGTGTTTTTATGATCTCCACCAAAGGCAGCACGGCCACAGGGTTGAAAAAGTGAAAACCCACAACTCGTTCCGGATGTTTGAGATCCGCGCCCATTTCGGTGACGCTCAGAGACGAGGTGTTTGTGGCGAGAATACATTCAGGTCCCACAACGGCCTCCACTTCCGCAAACACCTGCTTCTTGATGTCCATGCGTTCAAAGACGGCTTCGATGACGAAATCGCAGTCGGCAAAATCGTCATAGTTCAGCGTGCCGCGCAGCAGGCTGGACAGGTACCGGGCACGGGCTTCGGGCATGCGGCCCTTTTCCACCATCTTTTGAAATTCCTGGTGCACGTAGGCGCAGCCCTTGTCCACAAATTCCTGCTTGATGTCTTTCATGACCACCGGCACACCCAACCGATAGATGAATAGCTGGGCCAGCTGGGACGCCATGAGGCCGGCGCCGATGATGCCCACCTTTTTCACAGGCTTGGGCTTGGCTTCAGGAACACCTTTGACTTTCTTGGCGTAACGGTTCACCAGATCAAAGGCATAGATGGAACACTTGCACTGGCGGCTCTTGATGAGGTCTCCCAAAGCTTTGTTTTCCTCTTCAAAGCCCTCCTCCACACTCCATTTCGTGGCGCCTTCGATGAGTTCTATGGCGCGGTAGGGTGCCGGAGCCGCCCCGTGGACTTTTGCGTCCACGAATTCCTTGGCTTTGGTGATGGTCGCCTTCAGGTTGGTGGTCTTAGGAGCATGACGCTCCACCTTTTCGGTCCCGTCGATAATGCCCATAAGGAATCGCAGGGAATCGTCAAAAAATTCCGCTCCGTCATAGAGTCGGTCCGCTAGACCCATTTCGTAGGCCTTGACACCATTTATCATGCGGTTCTGATTGAGCGCGTTGAAGATGATGAGTTCCAGAGCCTTTTCCGGACCTAAAAGCTTGGTGGCCAGAGTGCAGCCGCCCCAGCCCGGAACCAGGCCGATGAAACATTCCGGAAAGCCCATGGCCGGGACACTTCGAGCCACGGTGCGATACTGGCAGTAAAGTCCAATTTCCAGGCCGCCACCCAGGGCCACGCCGTTGTAGGCCGCCACGGTGGGAAAGGGAAGGTCCATGAGGCGCTTCATGATGGTGTGGCCGGCCTTGCCAATCTGGTAACCTTGTTCGAAGGTGGTCACAAAGGGCACCTGGGTCAGGTCCGCTCCGGCCGCAAAGATGTACGGCTTTCCTGTGAGCATGAGCCCCTTGACGTCCCCTTGGGCCAGCACGGTGTCAATGGCCTCGTTGAGAGACATGAGGGCGGCTTCACTGAAAACGTTGGGTTTCTTGTAATCATGCCCGTTGTCCATGGTCACGATAGCCAGTTTGCCAACGGGAGAGTTCCAGAAGTTTACGAGAAACTTGGTCACCGGTTCGCCCATGACAATCCCCCTTTATTCGGACTTCGCGGTTTGAAGGTTTTCCCAAATGACCGATCCGCCTTGGCCCAACCCAACGCACATGGCCGCCAGACCGTAACGGGCTTCCGGATGGGCTTCGAAGTAGTGCATGAGGTGGATCATGAGCCGCGGGCCGGAGGAGGCCAAGGGATGGCCAAAGGCGATGGCACCTCCGTAGGGGTTCAGGCGCTTGTCATCGGGAAACTTCATGCCGAATTCCTTCATGAACACCACGGCTTGCACCGCAAAGGCTTCGTTGAGTTCAATGACGTCCAGGTCGTCAAATTTTAATCCCGTACGGGCCAAGACCTTGTGGGTGGACGGCACGGGCCCGTAACCCATGATTTCCGGCTGGACACCCGCAAAGGCATACCCCACCAGGCGCATCTTGGGCTTGAGCCCCAGTTCCTTTGCCTTGTCGGCGGACATGAGCAGCACGCCGCAGGCGCCGTCATTCAACCCGGACGCATTGCCCGGTGTTACCTTGCCCTGCACGCGAAACGGTGTTTTCAGGTTGGCCAGGCCTTCCATCGTCGTTTCCGGGCGGGGCTGTTCGTCCCGGTCCGCCACCACCCAGCCGTTCTTGGTGTAAACCGTCATGGGCACGATCATTTTCTGAATGATACCGTCTTGGTACGCCTTGTAGGCCTTTCTCTGACACAAACACGCGTATTCATCGGCCATTTCCTTCGTGATCTCGGGAAACCGGTCATGAAGATTTTCCGCCGTTTTTCCCATGACCAGCGCGTCTTCGGAAACTATGCGCTCCGCAATGAAGCGCGGATTGGGATCTGCGGTGGCTCCCATGGGATGATGCCCCATGTGTTCCACGCCTCCAGCAATGGCCACGTCCACGGAACCCAGAGCGATCTCCGAAGCGGCGCACGTCACCGCCGTCATGCCTCCAGCACACATGCGATCCACGGAAAAGCCAGCCGTCGAAACAGGAAGTCCAGCCAAAATGGCCGTCGTGCGTCCCATGGTCAGACCCTGATCGCCTTCCTGGGTGGTGGCTCCCCAGACGTTTTCTTCGACCATTTCGGGTTTCACCTGTGGATTGCGGCGCAGAAGTTCTCGAATGACCTTGACGACCATGTCGTCAGCCCGCGTCATCCAAAAAATACCTTTTTCTCCGGCCTTGCCGAAGGCCGTGCGAATCCCGTCCACCAAAACCACGTCCCTTGCCTTCATTGAATGTCCTCCTTGGTGTTAAACAAGAGCGAAACCTTCCTCGGGAATTTCCAAAGGCGACTTGTCGCTGGTCATGATCGCTCGAGCCTTTCCGGCCGCCTGGGTAAGCACCTGGAACATCCAGAATTTGGCTGAAGCGATCTTGCCGGCGTAAAAGGCCGCACTGCGATTGGACGCCACCACCGCCTGGCGCGCCTTGTCATCCTTGGCCCCATGGTCGGCGTAAATCTCATACAGCTTGCGGTCAGCAATGTAGGCCTGCCACAGAAGCAGAAGTCCCAGAGTGACATCGCCGAAGAGATCCAGGTAAGGTTTGGCGTAGAGAATGGGCACGTGAAATTCGTCGGTCATACCCTTGAGTCCGAAGAACTTGGTGACTTGAATGAGACTTTCAGCAGCTTCATCGTAAATTTCAAGCATTTCCCTCATGCGATAGTTCTTGCGGAACTTGGCCGTCAATTCGGTGCTGAACTTGACGGCATTCTTGAACAAAAGGCCACGCTTCATGGCGATCTTTCGACCCACCAAATCCAAGGCCTGAATGCCGTTGGTGCCTTCGTAAATGGAGGCAATCTTACAATCCCTGAGGAACTGATCCACCGGGTATTCCGACGTGTAGCCATAGCCGCCGTACACCTGCACCGCGGTCTCGCAGACGCGAAAGCCAAGGTCACTACCCATGGACTTGCAGATGGGTATCAGAAGATCCACATAACCCTGGTAAAGGTCCCGTTCTTCGTCAGTTTCGGCCACCTGCACCCGATCCAGGCAATAGGCAGCAAGGTGCATCAGAGCCCGCAGACCTTCCGTGCTGGATTTCATGAACATGAGCATACGGCGCACGTCCGGATGATTGATGATGGCCACACGTTCGGCACCCGGATCCTTCATCTTTTCCACCGGCGTTCCCTGCACGCGCTCCCTGGCGTACTGCAGCGCATGGAGATACGCCGCGCTGGCATGGGCTAAGCCCTGCATGCCCACGAAAAGGCGCGCCTCATTCATCATGTCGAACATGATGCGCATGCCCTTGTTGGGTTCGCCCATGAGGTAGCCCAGACACTTGCCGTTTTCTCCAAAATTGAGGACGCAGGTCGCGGATCCGTGAATGCCCATCTTATGTTCGATGCCGCCACAGTTGACGTCGTTGTCCACCAAATTGCCGTTATCATCCACAAGAAAGCGGGGCACGAGAAAGATGGAAATGCCCTTGGTACCCTTGGGCGCACCTTCGATGCGGGCAAGCACCATGTGCACGATGTTTTCCGTCAAATCGTGCATGCCAGATGAAATGAAAATCTTTTGGCCTTCGATCTTGTAGGTGCCATCGCCCTGAGGCACAGCGCGCGTGCGCAGATTGCCCACATCACTGCCCGCGCCGGCTTCCGTGAGGCACATGGTGCCGCCCCATTCCCCGGAAAACATCTTATACATGTACTTTTCCTGAAGCTCCGGCGTGCCGTACTTTTTTAAGAGGCGAGCCGCGCCATGGGTCAGGCCGGGATACATGAGCAAGGCCCAGTTGGCGGCGGCAAAAAATTCCACACAGGCATTGGAAATTATGAACGGAAAGCCTTGGCCGCCCACTTCGGGATCGTCGGCCATGGCCAGCCAGCCACCTTCACAGTACAATCGATACGGTCGATGAAAGGATTCGGGCACCTTTACAAGACCGTTTTCAAAACGGCACCCTTCTTTGTCTCCCTTTTTGTTGGTGGGGTAGAATTCCTGCTCCGCAAGCTTTTCCGCCTGTTCCAAGGCCATATCAAACATTTCCTTGGAATACTCGGAAAAAAGAGGATACTTGCACAGGTCTTCCACGTTCAGTTGTTCGTAGAGAACAAACTTGAGATCCCTCACGTCCACAAGCAGCTTCATGAGTTTTTCCTCCTTGAGCCTTGTCTCGAACCCGAAACATTCTGTGTCATGCGTCGCGGCGCATCCGCGCCGAGGCAGCCCACACGGATCACGCGTTCATGCCGGCCAGGCGGGCCTTGACTTCAGGCACCCCAAGCCCGTTGACGAAAAGATCCATCAAGGGTTCCGTCAGGGTCTCAAGATCATAGGGACGCCCTGCCAACACCCACGTGGACACCACCTCATCCAATGTGCCGAAAATAAAGCGCTTTACCAAACTCAACGGCAGATCCTGCCGAAACACTCCCTGCTGCTGGCCATCACGAACCACCTCACCCACGAGGTCCAGATAGTTCTTGAGTTCCACCTTTTTGTATTCGCGCATGAAACGACTGCTCTGGCGCAGCTCCACCTGAAGCACCGCCGCCAGTTCCGGATAGGCCTGAAACCCCGCCAGATGCATGGCAATGAGGCAGCGAAAGCGGGCGAGAGCGTCCTTTTCACAAGCCAAAGCGTCGCGGAACTTCACGTTGATTTCCTTCATCTTTTCCTCAAAGATGGAAATCAAAAGGTCATCCTTATTTTTGAAATAAAGATAGATGGTGCCGTCGGCCACACCGGCCAGGCGAGCGATATCGGACACGCGGGCCTGAAAGAAGCCCTTTTCCGCAAACACCGAAACCGCGGCGTCTAAAATACGCCGCCTCTTGTCGGAATTCCTATGATTTCCGCGCCCTTCCGCCATACTTTGTCGCTCCCACTTGATCCTGAATGAATCGTCATTCACAATCTCATTAAACTTTTCTCGCTTTAACTGTCAAGAAAAAAACGCGGCAGGCGCTCAGAACGGCTTGGCCACAGAAAACCTTTGAAACCATGAGAGTCCAGCCTTGGGGAAGGGTTTTTTGTCAGACGTCCGTTTCCCAACAAAACGGATGGAATCCGGCATTCAGGTGCGTTGGTTTTCTGCCTGCGTTTGGGAAGGCGCTTTTTAGAGGAGGCTTGGTAGGAGGGAAAAGATTCGTTAAAATACCTTTGTTTTCGAAGATGGCTATCCTCTTTTCAAGGATCGGCTATGGTGTGCGCAGAGGAGAGCCCCAGGAGGCCTGGAAAACGCTTTATGCTCTACATGCTTCATTGCGGGCTTGATGGAAAGCTCCTCGAGAAAATCTGCGCCCGCCACGGCTTGGACTTGGAAGTCCGTCAATTCCCTAGGGAAGAGGCTTTTGCCTACTACATGCATCCTCAGCTGCCGACACCGGATCTCATCCTCATTCGCGGCCATTTCATCGAGCTTGTCCATGCGTGCGATCGGGAGCGCCATATTCCTTATGTGGTGGTTTCATCCAAGCTCAAGTACGGCACGGGCCAACCGGTGTTCATTCATGCGGACAAGGGGTACGGAACTCAGGAAACGCTGGCCATTTACCACGCCATTGCAGAAAAACTGAAAGAAATCATCTGTTCTCGCCGGCCAGCTCCATCTGGAGAACTTCATAGCTCTGAGGAGCCCACGGAGCGGGCCCCATGCTGACAGTGGTGTTTCACAAAGCCTACCTGACCCCCTATTCCACCGGGGCCGTGGAAACGCCCGCTCGAGTGCGTTCCATCATGGGAAAGCTGCAAGGATGCTACGAGGTGGTGGCGCCGCGCGCCGCTTCCAAGGACGATCTTTTGCGGGCGCACACGCCGGACCATCTGACTCAGGTCCAGCTGGAAGGGAAGGCCGTGTGGGAAACGGCCGTCCTGGCTGCGGGAGGTGCCATCTGCGCGGCGCGGCTCACCGCCCAAACACAACAGCCCGTCTTTGCCGCCGTGAGGCCGCCCGGGCATCATGCAGGCCGAAATCGCTACGGCGGTTTTTGTTTTTTTAACAACATGGCCGTCTCCCTTTTGGCCCTGCTTCACGACGGCACTGTGAAGCGAGCGGCTGTGATCGATTTCGATATGCATCGAGGGGACGGCACCGCGGAAATTTTTCAGGAAGATGCTCGGTGCCTTTTCCTTGACGTCTCATCGGCCGAAAAAGAACATTTTGTCGAGACCATCGCCTACTTTCTGGACGCCTTGCCCTCGGTGGACATCATCGGCGTCTCCGCAGGCTTTGACATGCACCTCAAAGACTGGGGTGGATGCCTGTGCAACCGCGATTATCATTATATCGGCCGATTAGTGGGAGAGACGGCACGCCGGAAAGCCTCCGGGCGAGTTTTTGCCGTGCTGGAAGGAGGCTACTTGCCCCATGAATTGGGCAAAGCCGTGTATGCCTTTTGTCGAGGCTTGGAAGGCAAAGAGTTAAGCGATGTGATACCCTCAGCGAGGCCATGAGAGCAGCCCATCGAGAACTGGAAAAGCTCAAGCGCGAGCTGAGCGGCCCTCCGTCAGATTTCACTGGCGCATTTCTCAAAACCCAGAATCTACGCCGTCTCATTCACCAGTCTCCGGCCGTGGTGGATGAGGGCACGGTGCGCCTTCTAGGGAAAATTCTCACCCATCCACCGTACCAGGCCCAAAAGCAGGCTTACTTTTTTAGTCGGGAAACGGCCTTGGGACTTCGGGACCTTCTGGAAACCTCCCCACACCCGAACGTGGTGCATCAGGCACGAAGGCTTCTGGAGCGGCTGTGCCTGGAACCCCACGGAGCCTGTCAGCGCGCAGCGTGCGAAGCTCTGGGGGCGCTGCCCGTGCCCATGGGGTCTCCACCCCCTTCCTTCCACGTCGACCCGTGGTGTGTGCCCGTCCTTTCCTGGCAGCACGTCTTAAGTTCGTCGCAAATCTCAGAGCCAGAAGGCTATTGGAAAAGATGCGGTCGAAGCTTTTGGAAACCAAGCTCAAAAACAGGACGTCTTGTCGTCTTTAAAACCGCCAAGGACCCGGAAAGCGCTGAAGCCCTGTTTCGAGAAATCCAATGGATGCGTTTTCTCAACGAAAACCCGCTCCTGTGCCCCGAGGACACGGCCCAACTTCCCGCACCCTTAACACCAAATGGCCCCTGGCTATGTCGCGTGGAATCCTTTCCAAAGGCCTGCTCGCCCTTAGACCATGGGCATCGAGACAAACTTTGGGCCATTGTCTTTACAGCACCCTTAAATTACTTCGACTACCCCAACCAGCCAAAGGAAGGCCGCATGTTGCCCAAAGCGGCGTTCCTTGCCGCCATGGTGCGCAGTGCCCGCGAGCTGGCACGCCTGGCGACTCAAGGGATCCTGCACACGGCGCCCATTCCTCTGTTCCATAACCGTGTGCAAGCGCATCGCCGAGAAGACGCTGGCTTGTACCGGTGGCCTCGAGCCGGTAGGCTCGATCGGTGGCTGGCTTCGTGCGATTATCCCAATTTTGGAGCCTCGGGCGTGCGGGATTTGGAACATTTGGAACCGGCGGGGGCCAACGGCGTGCCCATATACGAACAAATCGGCGCTCATTTGCTCAGTCTCTTTTTGGTCTGCGGGAGTTATTTTCGGAATCGAGATCGGCGGCTTCGAGGCCTTCAGGCAGACGGAACACCTGTGGACGTGCGAAATTGGTTTGACAAGGCTTTTTTCATCAAACTCATGGAATCGATCTTTCGCGCCTACTATGAGGCTTTTGCCGGTCAGGAGGCCCCGATGACCATTCCGGGGCAGGTGGAACGCTTGGTGGAACGCATGATCGAGGAAATGGGCGTGGACCGGCACATGGAAGAAATTCTTCGAGTAGCAGACCAAAACAGCATGACTGACGAAGAGTTTTGGACGTTTCTTGAGGAGCGAGGGTATTCAAGGATTGAGGCACGCCGCCTTGTTCGTGGCAAAGACGATGTGGTGCTCCTCACAGGACCTCATCTGGGCGCTTTCAATGACCGCATCTCTCTGCCCGAACTGATTCAGTTCGTGGGGGCTGCGGCGGCCCTGTGCATCAGCGGCCGTTATTTTTGTGAACGCCAAGGCCCTCGAAACCTTGCCTCGCGGCCCAGCTAGTCACCGTCCAGGGCTTTTAAAGCCTCTCCGACGGATTGAATGAGGGCATCCAAGGTTTCGGAACGGTAGGGGTCGACCCCGCCGCAGCCGGCATCCCCCATCTTATCGAAAACAAACTCTTTTTCCATATAATCCATCAGATCCCTGGTGGCCCGAATCAAGCGTTGTACGGCTTCGTTCATCCTTCTCACTCCTTTTTCCAATACCGCATAAGGCGCATGGGGTCACATCTTGTTTTATGCCACAGGGGTGAGTGCGACGTTCTTAAAGGAGCTGGAAATTGTTTGTCCGAGAACCCTTTTTGAGCTGGTTTCGGTAGGGGAGCTCTGAGCCCCAAAACCGTATCGCGCTGTGGTCCGTGCCCACCGGTGGAAGCAACGCGCCCATTTTTGGATAAGCTCTTAGGTGTTGGGTCCCATGTTATAGTATTCCACGAAGAAGCTATCCGCTGTTTCGTGCCCGCGAGAGGCTGCGCGTCATGGTTTCAAACGCAACAT
>NZ_RJVA01000015.1 GCF_003751385.1 Desulfosoma caldarium
CTCCATGTTGCGTTTGAAACCATGACGCGCAGCCTCTCGCGGGCACGAAACAGCGGATAGCTTCTTCGTGGAATACTATAACATGGGACCCAACAGCTGGGTCCTTAGCGGTCCACATCAAGGCCCCGACGCGCCGCAGGATGCTCGTATCATGAGCCTCATGCAGGGATCAAGGATGGATTGGGGTGGGAAAACTGTCGTGTTTCGGCAAGATCCATCGAAACGGCTAGGCGCGCACGGCCGGCCTTTTTCTCTTTTCACGCCGCCTTCGGTTCATCTGGTTCAGGTATTCCCGATCCAACAGGTGGCACTTGAAAGGCTTGATGACCTCGCTCACTTCCCACTTGGGCCGGTTCACGTCCTGAAGCAGTTCCTTGATGCTGCTCCAGGTCACCGGGCTGTAGAACTCACAAGACGCCCCCTCATTGAAAAATTCACAATGCTGCTGACTCACATACTTTTCGTATTTCTTGCAATACTTGATCTTCATAGCACCCTCCTGGGCTTCCTTCACAGCTTGTCTTTACGACGAAAACACTTTTTTATCACAAAGTAATCTTAAGCACAAACCGTGCCGAAGGCAACCGTACCGTGATGCTCTTTCATGCGGGGTGGATTTTCGAACCGGAATCGCCGCGTAAAGGGCGACATTTTCCTTTACAAGCCTCACGGGAACCGCTATAAGGTGCCCGCGTGTAGGCCAGTAGCTCGAACGGCTAGAGCACCGGACTCCAAATCCGGGGGTTGGGGGTTCGAATCCCTCCTGGCCTGCCAACGACATCAAGGGGGGTGCCGTCAGACGGGTGGACCCTCCGATGCATCACAGACTGCCTTTCCGATTCTTCATCCATCCCCAGCTAAACCTCAAGCGCAACTTCCTCCGTATCTGTCGTGTTTTCGAGCCAATAACATGGTCCAGGATGTCGCGTGGGTCACTGCCTTTTTGGTGTTGGTAAGTTAAGCCTACCTAATTTGTCGCATCCGGCGGTTCTCGTCTACGGGCTTGATTTAAAAAAGCTTCATGCGAATCAACTTGGCCGGGGTCGGGACATTCCACTGGACTCGGAACCCCGATGGCTCCAATGGCGCATGGGCGAGTGGAGAAAACGTTCTGGAAAGCCACTAGAACACGGAAAAACAAGGGCATCGAATTCGTCTGAACAAGGCACCGACCTATATCGACGGGCTGGACGATATTCTGGAAGGAGGGCTCCCGCGAGGGCGCACCACCGTGGTCCGGGGTGGCGCGGGATCGGGAAAGACCCTTTTGGGCCTGGAATTTTTGTACCGCGGCGCTTCGCACGGGGAACCGGGGATCTTTTTCGGCTTTGAGGAATTCACTCAACAGCTTCGAGAAAACGGCGCCGTTTCGCGCTGAGCACGGAAAAGCCTCAATCAGCAAAACCGGCTCGCGCTGCTAGACGAGCGCATCGAGCCGGAAACTGTCATCAGCGGAGACTTCAGCCTAAAGGGGCTGTTGACCATCGCTTGGGGGATGCAGTCAACAATGAACGCTCGACGCATCGTCATGGACGCCCTTGAACTGGCTCTGCGCCTCTTCGATACCCCGCAGACCATGCGCAACGAATAGCATGCCCTCGGCGCTGGTTTCAAACGGCGGGGCTTTCGGCCGTGTTCACCATTCGAAAACCCCGCAGAGGGTCTTCGGTCTGGGAGGCGATCTTTGATTCCCTGGCTGATTGCCTCTTGTGCATGGATGCCCGAGTGGACGCGCAGATCACCACGAGGCGACTTCGCGTCATCAAATACCGAGGATCCAATTTCGGCCGCAACGAGTATCCCTACACCATCGCGACCGGCGGCTTGCGCCCATTTCCACTGTGGGACTTCGACACAAGCCCATGGGACAGCGCAACCACCGATATGTCGCGCCTGGACGACGTGCTGGGCGGCGGGTATCGGCGCGGAGCGTGCATTCTTTTTGCCGGGTTGCCCGGGACCGGGAAGACCCTTTGGCAAGCACCTTTGTGGCTGAAGCCTGCGGCCGAAGCGAACGGGTTCTCTACATCGGGTTTGAAGAATCCGAGGCGGTGATGCTGGAGTATGCCCGCAGTGCTGGTCTGGAACTGAAAATGCAAAGCGATTCTTGTCGTTTGTCTTTTCTTGTGCACTATCCCGAGGCCATGGGGGCGGAAGAGCATGACGTTCCAGCCATGGAGCGCATTCAGGCGTTTTCGCCCGCCCACGTCGTGGTGGATGCCATTTCGGCTTGCGAGCGCATGGGCGGAAAGCAGGCTTCCTATGAATACCTCATGCGTTTGCTCAATGGGTGTGAGGAGCGGGGCATCACGGTGTTTTTGATCAACCAGCTTTCGGGGGCCATCGGCTATGTGGAAATTTCCGGCAACGAAATCTCCTCCATGGTCGATACCGTCCTCGTTCTTCACTACCAGCCATGCTCCGGCGAAACCAAGCGTGTCCTTCAGGTGTTCAAATCCAGAGGCTCCAAGGATTCCAGTGTGAAGCACCCATTCGTCATCACCGGCGCCAGAATTCGTCTTCTTGACCCCTATGTGGGCCAAGGCGATGGGCTCACCGGCACACTGCGACAGCGCCAGGAACTCAAAGACCGTCTGAAAGCACAACGCCTCGCCTTTGGTATTCAGTTGAAGGAACTGGAACTGGAGCGATTGCGCCTTGCTCAACATGTCGTCCACACCGGCAACTTCGCTCCATGGAGCCGGAGAAAGTCAGGAATAGGTTGTGACGCGGCACGCTCAAGATGTTCAAGACATTCAGACTCATAACCATAAGCCCAGGTATCGATTGCGCCTTTTCGTCGCCGGCGACGAGCCCAATTCGGTCAAGGCCAAGGCGATGCTGGCTCGGTTGTGCGACACGGTCCTACGCCACAACTGTCAGGTGATCGTGGTGGACGTTCTTCAAGATTATCAGGCGGCCATCGAGTATCACGTAATAGTCGTGCCAACTTTGATGGTGGAATGGCCGCCGCCTGTGCGAAGCATTCTCGGGTCTTTGACCGATGAGGACAAAGTGGTGGCCGCTCTGGGACTGCTCAAAGATGGAGGCGCGCCATGAGCGGGGACGGGCCTCTGGCGGATGTTCTGAGGGAGAGACTTGCCAGGGCGGAAGCGGCCCTGGAAGCCCTGCGGCGCGGCGAAGTGGACCTGGTCATCGGTGTAGATGCACCTTTAGTGGTGCGATTCCGTCATCTTGTGGAAGAAAATGAACGCCTGGCCAGGGAATGGCAGGCGACCTTTGACGCCCTCAACGACGCCGTCTGGATCATGGATGCCGATCAGCGCATTGTGCGTTGCAACAAGGCAGCGGAACACATCGTCACACAAGATGCCACAGCCGTGATCGGCCGCCCATGCTGGGAAATCCTCCACGGTCATTCAGAAATCTCTCCAGATTGCCCCATGCGTCGCCTGCGTCACACGCTGCAGCGGGAAAGTCGGGAAATGTGCCTCTCGGGCCGATGGTACCATGTGACGCTGGACCCGATTCTGGATGAGAATAAGGGCCTTGTTGGAGCCGTGCACGTCCTGCACGACATAACGGATCACAAGACCGCCCACGAGGAACGAATCAGACTTCAGGAACAACTCCAGCAGGCGCAAAAACTGGAGTCGGTCGGGCGATTGACGGGCGGTGTCGCCCACGATTTCAACAACTTGCTGATCATCATTTTAGGCTACGGCGACATGGTCCTCAGCAAGCTGCACCCTCAAGATCCCATGCGGCAATGGGTCAAGGAAATCCTAGGCGCAGCGAACCGCGCCGCGGCCCTCACCCGCCAGCTTCTGGCTTTCAGCCGCAAACAGACCCTGCAACCCGTCGTCTTGAACCTCAACGATGTGCTGCGCAGTCTGGACAAGATGCTTCGCCGGCTCATCGGCGAGGACATTGCCCTGGAAATCTCTTTGGCGAAAGACCTTGCGCGCGTGGTGGTGGATCCGGGACAGATTGAGCAGGTCATCATGAACCTGGCGGTCAATGCCCGCGATGCCATGCCTCAAGGCGGCACACTGCTCATGGAAACCGCCAACGTCGTCTTAGACGATATCTACGCGTCCACCCATCCCGAGGTCACACCCGGGCACTACGTGCGGCTGAGCGTCACGGACACGGGCTGCGGCATGAGCAAGGAGGTTTTGGACCGCATTTTTGAACCCTTTTTCACCACCAAGGAAAGGGGGCGAGGAACTGGGTTGGGGTTGTCGACGGTCTATGGCATCGTGAAGCAGTCGGACGGCAGCATTTTTGTTTACTCGGAACCGCACCGGGGCACAACTTTCAAGATTTATCTACCGGCCACCGAAGCCGAAGCAGGGCCTGTGACGGCAAGGGCCGGCCAGGTGTACGCCTCCGATAACGGGGAACACATTCTGGTGGTGGAAGATGACGAGAGCCTTCGCACAATGATGGCCAGCCTTCTTTCCGAACTCGGCTACAAGGTAACCACTGCGGCGAACGCCGGGGAAGCTTTGCTCCTGGTGGAGGAGGTCGGCTTGAATCCCGACCTCATCGTCACCGATGTGGTCATGCCAAACATGAGTGGCAAGCAGTTGATGGATCGGCTTCAACGCACGCGCCCCCACCTCAAAGCGCTCTATATGTCCGGATATACGGACAACGCCATTGTCCACTACGGCATTTTGGACCCCGGAACGGCCTTCATCCAAAAACCTTTCACGCGAGAGGCCATTGGAGTGAAGATTCGAGAGGTTTTGGGCAAGGGCTTCACGGAGCCTTTTTCCGGACCTTCCGGTACGCGCTGAGGTTCGCGGACGCCTTTGCTGCTGTCCGCGTGCCGACGGTTAGGCTGTTGAGCTTTTACAGAACCCGGGAGCGCGCCCAGTAAAAGTCCTCATTCTCTTTGAAGATGACGTAAATGCTGGAAAACCCGAACATGGAATAGCTGCGGATGCTCTTGACGCCGGGAATACCCAGCAGGGCGACGGTCAAAGGGTAGGTGATCTGATCTTCCACGTCCTGGGGCGATCTCCCCCTCCACCCCGTAAAGACGATTTGCTGGTTTTCCCCAATGTCCGGAATGGCGTCCACCGGTACCGGATCCCGGGGGAGCCATCGCAAATTCTAATGAAAGGTTGCCACCACGATGCCCCGGGCCACCGCCGCCAGAACAATCAAGAAAACCACGATCTTCATTTCCAGGCAAAACCGGATCAGCCGCGCAATCCAGGAGGATCCGTTGGTTGTTCTTTGGGTATGTTCCGTCGTTGTCATCTCGCTCGGTTCCTGCCCTTTTCAGTTCGTGGGGTTTCCAATGGGCCCGGCCGTTGTGTCACGGCCGTCGTCGGCTGCTCTGCGTCATGCGACCCCATAGATCACAGTACTGCATCGGCTTCCGCTTATGCGGATCCACGAGTCTGGCCCCTCTCGAAGACCCATTGGGTCTTCCCGCTTGCTCCCCTGGGATGGGAGCGTACATGCCAGGAGCGGCTAGGCACATTCCCGAAGGTTCTCTATGGGCTCCCGCTTGCGCATGAGCGGCGCTGTCGTGAATTGCCGCCATACATGCGGGACCTCTCGTCGATATGGAAGAGTAGGCAGGACAGCCTCCCTTAACCCTAGATCGGGCACACACCCTCGCCCATGAACGAGCTGCCAGGTCTTGCTGTCATCCCCGCCAAAGCGGGGATCCAGTCTCTGTTGTAAGCTATGGACTCCCCCTTGCGCGCCACAATGCTCCGCGGGGAGAGCTCCATCCATCCGCGGACCATACACCCCCTGGGTGAATATTCACATGCGTCTCCCCCATTGTCATCCCCGCAAAAGCGAGGATCCACAGTTTCTAGCCATAACCTTTCTTACCCATGGTGTGTAGGATTCTAGATCTACCGGCCCTTGCTGCTAGAGCATTGCATAAAGATCACGCCTATCTGGATTTTGTTTCTCGATCAATTCGATCTCCACTGTCGCCTCAAATTCTTAACCCTCTTCTCTCTTGTGATGGCTTCCCTGGCAGACTGGTATACTTCGAAATAGACACGCATCTTGATTCCATACATTTTCTTAAACCCCTCGACAACGCCCTGTTTATGTTCCCACACCATCCTTTTAAAAGCAGACGTCACTCCCGTGACCGATCACAGAGGTTAAACTTTTCGCTGGCGTCGTGAGCCGGCATTTGTTTGGATGCTGTTATGGATACGACAGCACCAGTTTACAACATCTGGGGCCGCAGCCTCTACCGGGCTGCCAACTGGATTCGGGGGGCTGAAACCAAAGGCCGTGACACATATGACCGTAAAAACCAGCGGGCCGAACCGGTCAAGGCGGTGTTCTCTATCCGTTCACCAGGGATTTCCGGGAGGAGCTTCGTGGCTGACCAGGGCCCCATCACTGCTGACGGTCGTCCACTTCATCCTCTACAAGCAAAGGGCACCGCCTGCGGGAAAACCCGCAAGGGCACTGTCCCTAAGAAATGCCGGAGCGGCTTCGGCTCCCACCTCTGCGCCCTGGTGGCCAAAATCGGCGCAATCGACCGCAGCAGCCGGGAGACCATCCAGAGCTTCTGCCCCTCGGTGCCGGGCGTCAAGCTCATCCTCGGGGCTATTGAGAAAGTTATCGACCGGGCGTTCAAGACCATCCTCTCCCATGACGAGGCGATCAGAGATAAAGCTCGCAGCATGAAACCTGAATCCGTGAGAGCCACTACATTCCCTCATTCCCACAGGGGTGTTTCTTTGAAAAAATCGCCATAGGCACTCCTGCATAACACAAGACAGGGTCAACACCCTGTGTTCTTTCCTGCGATCTTTGAAAAATTAGCCCATTTCGGCGAACCGTGCGCGGACTTATCCAGCCGGGTCGTTGCCACCATTTCAAGATAGGTGAGGTTGATCCCAGGCTCTTCGGCGGCCATGAACCGATAAACCTTCCAGAAGGCGTCATAGGCACGGCAATGTCGGCTGAATCTCAGCTTCAGCCGGCGCCCGCTTTCTATCAGCCGGGAGGCGCGGTAGACCAGTTCCTGTATCACCGCCTTGATACGTCGTCGTTTGACGGCCTCACGGATCGGTGACCAATTCCCCACCAGGCCAAGCTGGCCGTTAAAGCGCGAAATGTTCTAGGTCAGGCCGGCAGGCACCATGATCAAGGCAGTGGTGGCGAACTTGCCTGACGGTCGACGATCTCGATCCATGTTCGTCTTGAATTCGCTGTGGAACGACTCGCCGGCACCGTGATTCTGGTCGAGCTTGATGATCTCCTGTTCCGGTAGGTCAAAAGAGGTCCACCAGCCTTCCACTTTGAACTCCTGTAAAAGCCGCCGCTGACCGTAGCAGTCGATGGTCCGTTCCGTCACTCAGAGCACCAGGCGGCGACTGATTTATTGTCCTTGGCGTTCCTCAAGCTGGTTGTCGCTGAAGACCACCCCCCGCTGGCCTTCCCTGGGGGTGGTGAGCTTGCCCTCTCGCAGGCCCTGCGCGAACAAAGCCTCGCCGTCCTGCTGGCGGGACTTCCACTTCAGGATAGAGTCAACCTTGCGGCGGTTGAGCCCCTCTCTGGTTTCAAGGGTATCGTGGGCGGAATCAAGCCTGAGCAGAAGGGGGCTCTTGGTCAACACTCTGGCCCGCGCCGGTGATTCTTGCAGAAAGGGGATAAAATTGTTCTGGCTGTGCTGGCTCCCCTCCCGGAACTCCAGTTTGAGACACCAACCTTCCTCACCACGGTCGGCGAAAATGGGAGCGTAACCATAAAATCCTCGGTCGGTGTAACCTATTCTCTCTTTTTTGGTACCGGAGTTGTCCAAGCAGAACACATCCATATCCAAAGGGACATAGCCGCCGGTCGGCGGAGTTATTCTGCCCTTGACCCGCTGGATGAATTCGGTTTAGGTTAATAAGACTATCGGCTGCGCCGCTTCCGTTATCTCATCAAGTCGCCGGTGTAGGGTCTCGGCCCAGGGTAGGCGTTTCAAGCCCATGGACTCGTGAAAGAAACGATCCTCCTGCATGTAGGTGATGGCCTCGTCATCGCTCTTGCCCAAGGCGAGCAGCCCGATAGGGCTGCGGACCATGTCGATGTTGCTGATTTATTTTTCCGGTATGGCTCTTTTTAGCTTTCCGTTCAGTTTGGTGAAGCGGTTGCCTCCCAAGCCGACCAGGGCCGGCCCGGAATAGGAGGTGTCGAATTCGTCCTCCGATCTTTCAATGATGGATGTGCGCATTTTGGGCACCCGTTGAGTATGATTTTTGGCGGGTGCACATTACCCTATATTTATATAGATCAACTGGATTCCGGCCGCGTCTATTTGTTCGACGCGGATGAGACCAGCCTTAATCTGGTCGCCCACCACGGAATAGACCCCCAAGGTCTCGCAAAGGTAAGCATCCGAGCGGGATTTTCCGGTAAAGCGGCGAGAACGAAATCGTTTATCGCCCGGCATGTATCCGAATTGGAGGCCAGGGAGCGGGTCCATCTTCTCGGGGAGCGAGGATTGGAAGTTGTTATGTGCGTTCCCTTGATAACCAAGGACAGGGTCCTGGGGGTCATGAACCTGTCCGCCAAAAAGGATATTGTGCTGGATCATGGAAAGATCGATCTTCTGACCACTATCGGGAACCAGATCGCTGTGGCCATGAAAACGCAAGGCTTTATAAAGACATGGAAGACAAGGTAGCAGCCCTTGAGGAACAGGAGAAGATGATCACCTTTTTTACCTATTTGAACTCCCACGACCTCAAGACTCCTGCTGCCAGTCTCTATGCCCTCGCAAACCGGCTGAAGGAAAAATACGGCCCAGGCCTCGACGCCAAGGGAATGGAGTGCTGCGATCTGATTTTGAGGACCGCCCGCCAGATGTTGGCCTTGGTGGAGAGGACAATGCCTACATGGCTGCCAAAGAGGCGCCCCTTCATGTGGAAGAGATCCCTGTCGGCCACGTGGTGGAAAGGATTGTGGGGGAGTTCTCCGAGCAACTGGGTGGGCGTCGGATCCGGGTGGTGGACGCAGAAGGACTGCCTTCGGTTGTTGCGGACAGCGTGGGCATGACGCGCGTCTTTCGCAATCTCCCTAACAATGCTCTGAAATACGGCCGAGACGGTCTTTCCGAGCTGTGCATCGGATACCAAAGTGTCGGGTCCCATGTTATAGTATTCCACGAAGAAGCTATCCGCTGTTTCGTGCCCGTGAGAGGCTGAGCGTCATGTTTTCAAACGCAACATGGAGGTCATCATGCTTGTAAGAATACACAAAAGAGCTCGAACCACCCCGGCCATCCGCAAGGAGATCCAGCAGTCCACCCTATCGGAGCGAGCTTTAGCCACCCAGTATGGGATCACCAGAGCCACCGTGCGCAAATGGAAACACCGCGACAGTTGTGAAGACCGCCCCACGATGCCCAAGACTTTGCATACCACGCTTTCGGCCATCCAAGAACGTGTGGTGGTCGAGCTGCGAACCACCCTGTTGCTCCCACTTGATGACCTCCTGGCCGTTACCCGTGAATTCATCAACCCGAAGGTCTCGCGTTCAGGACTCCATCGCTGCCTTCGCCGACACGGGGTGGCCAACCTCAAGGAGCTTATCCCACAGGAACAAGGTCCTAACAAGGCCGTTACCAAATCATTCAAAGATTACGAGCCCGGTTTTGTCCATGTTGACGTGAAGTATTTGCCGCAAATGCCCGATGAAACCGCCCGCAAATACCTCTTCGTCGCTATTGATCGGGCCACCCGCTGGGTCTTCTTTGAAATCAAGGCCGACAAATCCGCTGCCTCGGCCAGTTCCTTCCTCAAGAACTTGGTGAAAAAAGCACCTTTTAAAATTGTCAAAGTGCTCACCGATAACGGCAAAGAGTTCACCGACCGCTTCTGCGCCACCGGCTCACGCAGGCCCACCGGCAATCATCTCTTTGACCAGCTCTGTGCCCAATACAATATCCAACACCGCCTCATTAAACCCAACCACCCTCAAACCAACGGAATGGTCGAACGATTCAACGGCCGAATCCATGAGGTCTTATCGCAAACGAGGTTCCATACGGCAGCTCAACTAAAAGAAGCCTTGACTCACTATCGCCGGCTCTATAATCACCACATCCCCCAGAAAAATCTCGGCCATATAACCCCGATTCAGGCACTCAAAAATTGGCAACAAAAAAGACCTCAACTTTTTGTGAAATCGGTCCATGACTTTTCGGGACCTGACACCAAAGGAAGGAGGACTTTTATGTATTCTCCTTTGCGGACAACGGGTTAGGGTTACATGAGGAAAACAGTGAAAGGTTTTCTGAGCCTTTCGAGAGAAGAATGAATTCAAAGGGGATAACCGCGATGCGCATGGGGCTGGCGATTGTCCAGGAGATGCTGAAGCGGCACGGGGGCCGGATCTGGATGGACCCGAACACACAAAAGGGCGTCAGGTTCTATCTCTCCACCTCCACAGACCCGAAACCGGACCCGCCGGAACTGCCTATTCCAGAAGACGCCTAAAATTACCTGCCTGTGTCACGCCCTAGTACCACAGCGGTGTTTCTGGAAAATGGCATCACGGCAACCAGAGGCTTTAACATGAAGGAAGATACAAAATATTTGCACAGGCACAGACTCTCCGATCTGAGATGGCATTCTCTTGAAGCGGAAGCGGTTTACAAAAAGCTTCAGAGTCGGCCGGAAGGGCTGGATGACGAGGAGGCAGCCGATCGGCTGCGGTTTTACGGTCCGAATACCCTCCCCCTGAAAGAGCCCCCGGGCATCTGGACGATTCTGCTGCACCAGGTACTCAATCCGTTGATTTTTATTCTCCTGGCTGCTGCTGTTGCATCCGTGGCCATCGGTGAGGCCACCGATGCCATATTCATCCTGGTGGTCATCGCCTTGAACAGCGGTTTAGGCGCATACCAGGAGTATCAGGCCGAAAGGAGCGCGGCCAGTCTGCAGCGTCTGCTCAAATTCAAGGCGAGGGTGCGGCGAAGCGGCAGGGAAAACGAGATCCCTTCGGAAGAGGTGGTCCCCGGCGACATCGTGCTGCTGGAGTCGGGAAATAAGGTCCCGGCTGATCTGCGTCTCGTTGAGATCCATGGTCTTGCAGCGGACGAAAGCTTTTTGACCGGCGAATCCATGGCGGTTGAAAAGCAAATAGGGCGTCTCCCTGAAGAGACCCGCGTCAGTGATCGGAGGAATATGGTCTTTGCCGGATCGACCATTACCAATGGAAGAGGCGCTGGAATTGTTGTCGGGACCGGGATGGAAACGCAGGTAGGCATCATTGCCGAGACCGTCAGCCAGTCGGAAGGCGGGAAGCCCCCTCTGGTGTTGCGGATGGAAAGATTCGCAAAACATGTCAGCATCCTGGTGTTGTTCATCAGCGTAGGGCTGGTGTTCCTCCTTCGGTTCCAGGGCTATGATGCCGCGGCCATTTTCTTCTTCGTGGTCGCCCTGGCGGTTTCAGCCATCCCCGAGGGACTGCCGGTGGCTCTGACCGTGGCCCTATCGATTGCCACCAAACGGATGTCCGGCCGCAACGTGATCGTCCGCAAACTAACCGCCGTGGAGAGCCTTGGAAGCTGTACCATGATCGCCAGCGACAAAACCGGCACCCTGACCGTCAACCAGCAGACCGCCCGCCGGATTGTCCTTGCGGATGGTAGGGCATTTGCCGTTTCAGGGGAGGGCTATATCGGCGAAGGAAAGGTTACGGCCGCTGAGGAAGCCGGAGCCCCCGGGAGCGCGCGGGATCGGCTGGAGAGGCTGGCCCGACTGGCGATCCTGGCCAATGAAGCCTCACTCGTCAAAGAAGATGGGGGCTGGAAGTATTATGGCGACGCCATGGACGTGGCCTTTCTTGCTTTGGGATATAAGCTGGGAATGGATCCTGCGGAAGTGAAACAGGGGGTCGACCTCAAGGGTGTAATCCCGTATGAATCGGAGCGGAAGTTCTCAGCGGCCTTCTACGAAAAGGATGGCGCAAGGCGTGTGGCAGCCAAGGGTGCGGTGGAAACGATCCTGGATTTCTGCACGCGGATGGATCAAGACGGTGACCCTACAGCGCTCGACCGTGAGGTCATCGAGCAAGAGGCCGAGGCGATGGCGGAAGAAGGGATGCGCGTGCTGGCGGTGGCCGGAGGGGAAGCCTCCGCAGCCTCAGCCGACAAGGGCGATGCCGACACGGTCCTTTCCGGACTCGTTTTTCATGGTCTTGTGGGGTTTATCGACCCACTGCGGCCCGAGGCGGCCGAGTCGGTCATTAAATGCAAAGATGCGGGCATTCAGGTCATCATGATTACCGGTGACCACCCCTCTACGGCCGGGGCCATTGCCAGGGAACTGGGCCTCTCCGACGTGGATGAGGTGCCGGTGACCGGAAGTCAGTTGACGGAAGCTGGCACCCCGGACAGCCCTGCATTTCAAAAGTTGGTCTCATCGACCCATGTGTTTGCCAGGGTGTCACCCGCTCAAAAGCTTGAGATCGTGGATGTGTTAATTCGTCGCGGGGAGTTCGTGGCGGTAACCGGCGATGGGGTCAACGACGCCCCCGCGCTCAGAAGGGCCAATATTGGCGTGGCCATGGGTTCGGGAACGGATGTGGCTAAAGAGGTGGCTTCGATGATCGTTACCGACGACAACTTTGCCTCCATTGTCGCAGGCGTTGAAGAGGGACGGTTTGCCTATGACAATGTGCGTAAGGTCATATATCTCCTCATTTCCACCGGTGCGGCGGAAGTGTTGATGTTTCTCGGGGCGATCCTTGCCGGCCTCCCCATTCCACTGCTGGCTGTGCAACTGCTGTGGCTCAACCTGGTCACCAACGGAATCCAGGATGTGGCCCTCGCCTTTGAGGGGGGAGAGCCGGGCGCCATGAAGCGAAAGCCCCGGCGACCCGATGAGAGGATCTTCGATTCCCAGATGATCGGACAGACCCTTGTTTCAGGCCTGACTATCGGCGCCATGGCCTTTGGATTTTGGTACTGGATGATAAACGCCCAAGGCATGGACGAAGCCCCGGCCCGAAACATGGTTCTGCTCCTAATGGTCTTGTTGCAGAACGTGCATGTGTTCAACTGCCGCTCCGAAACGGAATCCGCCTTCCGGACCCCCCTGCGTCGGAATGTCATCCTCATCTTCGGGGTAGCGGCTGCCCAGGGCATCCATATTCTGAGCATGTTCGCACCCTTCATGCAGACCATCCTGGGGACTGAACCGATCGTGTTTACCCAGTGGCTCTCGGTCCTGTTGCTGGCGTTGAGTGTCCTGGCGGTCATGGAGGCGTTCAAATGGGTAATCAGGCATAGGAGGAAGTTTGCGTCTTAGCCGAGCTGTTTGATTAGGAGGGTTTTCCCAATTCCCCATTCATTCGGCGTCGGTATGGCCGTTGCCGGCCCCCTGAGAATCCGCACCAACCGCCGCATCCAGCACACTCAGCCTGCCCCCGTCCAAGCTTCCTGTGGGCGCGGCTATAGTGACCCCGCACTGGACTGGACCAGCCATAAGCCGTCGATTTGGTCAGCAAAAGGGGGTGTGTGCTGGAGGAAAGAGTGGTTAAGCCAGTTCGACAGCAAAGATGGACGGCCAGTCGTCAAAGGGAGATCGTGCTAGAAATTCTCAAAGGCCACATAACCATCGTGGATGTGGCACGTGAGCACGATGTCAAACAGAGCGAGATCCGGCAATGGATCGATACCTTCATTGCCTTCGGGACGCAGGCCCTCAAGGTCCATCCGAAATCCGTGGAAGCGGTCGAGCAGAAGGAGCTGAAGCAGCACCGTGAAAGGATCGGGGAAATGGTGCTGCAGATCGAGGTTTTAAAAAAAGCCGAGGCTATTCTCAGCGAGGAAGAGAGCCCGTTTTACGATTGAAAAGGGAGCGAGAGGCCCAGGGCCATAAAGTGATTTTGCGCAAGGTCGCTGAGTGGGTGGGGGTTTGTGGGTCGACGGTGAACGACAAGCCTCGAAGGTGCAAGCCGGCGGGAGGTGATCGTGGATGGAACAGGCCATCTATCAGCTAATCCGGCGTTGTCCCTGCTATGGCTATCAAAGGATCACTGTCAAGATTTGCCGGCTTATGGGTTTGATTGTCAACAAGAAAAAGGCCCATGGAATCATGCCGCGCCATGGTTGGACCATGTCTCCTCATCATCTATGACCCACTGTTTCTGCTCGGATTCCTGGTGATGTCATCTGCTTGCGGTGATCGACTGTTGGAACCGGGAGGTTGTGGGTTATCGCATCGGCCGGCGACAAAATGCCAAGGTGGCGAAAAGGGGCTTTGGAAGATCATTTGCCGGCTTAACAGAATCAGGCCGCCTCCCGGGGGCTTGCCCTGAGAAGTGACAACGGGCTCGCCTTCACGTCGAAACGTTATCTCAAGCTGGTGCGTGCTTGGGATCTGCGCCCTGAAGACATCACCCCTGGGATGATTGAGCGGTTCCTGGGGCCGTTATTGCCATCCATTCCTTCCGACGCTAAGTCTTATCAACCGCGGCTCGAAAAAGCGCGCCATAACGGCATCCAACGAAGTGAATTACTGCGCATGAATCCCTACGGCAAGAATGTTTTCCGCTGCGCTGTCTTCATCGGAACACGCCAGGCAACTCGTTAGCACCTGGTACACCCCGCTTGCGTCACACACCGCTTCTTGTGGACGTATTGTCACTCTCGTGAAAAAGGTTATCAGCCCCGCCGTCCGCTCGATCATGTTGCGTCCGCACGATCCAGAACGATCGCAACGGCGTCTCCCCCACGAAAGCATCTACATACGGCTTGATATCCCGCAAAGGCGTACCGTCGAGCATACCAACATAGACCACGTGCAACACATTCCCTTCTATCCGCTCCAGCACAACCACTGAAATACCAATGGCATTCGGCCTCCTCGGAGCCCGCGTGGCAAACACACCCCGCTCGACGGTGTCCGGATATGGCAACACCTTGAGCCGATAACCCTCGCTTCGGTGCAGATGGTAGACCAGCGTGATATGCTAAAATCCGCCCATGTCAGCCAGACCCTCGGCATACTACTTCTCGACGACCACCCGCCCTTTGCTTACGTATGCGTACTTCGGCTGGATAGGCGTATCCTTGGGCACTGTGAAAGGCGTGTGAATAGCCACGACGGGATTGTATACAATTGACTCCAAACCACCTCTAGGGCAGATCGACCCTGTCAAGTATATGTCCGACCGCCGCTCACGTCAACGAGGCAATACGAATTGCAACCCCGCATGTGCCGGCGAAAATGTCGGTTTGGCAATAGCTTACTGCAGTCGTCGCATGTGTTTTCCTGCTGACATTTGCAAAATTTGCCGATACGATTGGGATATAGAAACACGTATCCCAGGTGGTTTTTGTCAATGTTTGGCTTTGTCTGTCAAATCTTTGAAAAAAGCTGATGCAGGGAATCGTCGCGCCATAGTTCGCACGAACGTGCCCGTCTTTCCATCGTCGACCACGGGTGCGGCGTGTGGCAAAAATGCAGGCGAGCACGACCGGAGAGTAGAATGAATATCTGCGTTGGAAACCTCTCGTACGATACGACTGAGGCGTCGCTCCGCCAGGCCTTCGAGGTGTGTGGCGAGGTTACGAGTGTCAACGTGATCACGGACAGGTACAGCGGAAAACCGAGAGGGTTTACCTTTGTGGAAATGTCCAACCGTGACGAAGCTATGGCCACCATTGCCGAACTCAACGGCAAGGAAGTCGATGACCGGACATTAAACGTCAACGAGGCTCGCCCCGCCGGTGGCGGCGATTATCGCAGCGGTCGCTCCTGGTAGGGAGATCCAGAACAACAGCCTTACCAGACCTATCCAGATTACCTCAAAAGACTGACGTTGCGTCCGTCTCTTTGCTTTTGATCCATAACCATCCCTTGCTGCCCGCATCCCCAAAACCCATACAAGCTCAATCTGCACCTGGCACTGCCAATCGGATCCGAGGACTGCCACCAGCGCCTTCTTTCCGCTGTCCCGCCAGATCACTATCACGCGACAGTGTTTAGCGGCAGCACAGGTGTCAAAGCTCTCCAGGGAGGGAGGCATGAGGAAGTCAAGGAGAGGGCGCGGACAAACATTGCCACAATCAAGGCCCGTGCCGCGACACGATTCTGCCGACGAGATCAACAGCGCTTAGGATTCGCTTGAGCAGAAAGTAGACACTGACCGTTCCGGCCTCCCCCCTCTTCCTGACCCTCATCTCAAATCTCGCTGATGCTGTCTTTGCCCATGACCTTGATGGCAACTTCATCATGGTCAACAAGGCAGCGTGCCAAAGTGTGGGCTGCACTGAGGACGAACTGCTTCCCATGCCCGTGGCAGACATTGGCGGCACCGACAGCCTCCCGCCGGTTGATCGGCGCACGTTCTCGCTGGCCCTCAAGCCGAAAGAAAAGACCTAGTTTCGCGCAACACGCCGGCGGCGGGACGGCAGCGAATACCCGGCCGAGCGACATCTCAACCGCATTGGAATCAATGGCCGCCCTGTCATCCTTGGGGTCACAAGAAACCTGACCGATCTCGTCCGTGCACAGTACTGTTACCGTGAAAGCCAACGGATGCTGGAGCAAAGCCAGCGCATCGCCCACATGGGCTGCCTTCGACGAGACCCGAGAACCAACGAGGTCACCTGCTCGGGCGAGCTGTGTCCAGTTAGCGGCTGTGATCTGTGTCAGATTGTTCTGAACGTCGACAATGTAGCCCGCCTCATGCATCTGCATAATCGCGATCTGGTCTGGTCCAGCCCACGCTACAACGGCTCCCTTGCCTTCAGATTCCTGATGGCCCGGCTCTTGCCGATGACAATCAGGCAATCTCCGCCCATCACTCTGTCCGCGGGACTGATATTGGTCATCTGCTTCTCGCCTCTGCGGATCCCAACCAGCGTGACACCATATTGCTGACGGAAACGGAGATCGGCCAGTGACTGTCCGAAAATCTTCGAATCCCTTGACACTTTGATCTCCGCAATCTCAAACCGATCCTGATCCTCTGCGGTCTTCTGCGCCCGTAACTCATTGATGCACTTCTCCGCCTCCTTCAGTTCATCCGGTGAGCCCATCAAGACCAAACGGTCAGCGGGAAAAATCCTGAAATCCGGCTCCGGCTCGTAATAAACTTGACCGCCACGACTGACGGCAATGACCGAAACTCCTCTGAAGGACAGTGGAATGTCTCTCAGGGTCTGGCCGGCAGCATAAGCATCTGACCGAACGCGCACTTCAACAAACGATATGGGCCAGTCGACCTGCTTCGGCAGGAAGTCCAGGGCAGTCGTCAGGGCATCGGCGGCCTGTTCCGTAGCATCCTTGAATGGCCGAAACACCAAATGCGCACCTGCTCGTTCGAAATCCCGCGCCTCGGAGTCGTCCCTCGCCGTCAGTGCCACCTTACCCTGATAACGGTTCTCCTTTAGAGTACTGATCAGCGCCAGATTCATCTCTCTGGAGCGGACGGCGCTGATCACCCAACGCGCCCTGTTCAAGGGAAGGTGTTCGTGCATCTCCGGATCGGCCATATCTCCATAAACGACCGGAACACCGCGTGCTCGCCATCTCTCCAGAACGCCGGGATCAAAATCAACCGCCAATACACTCTTGCCTCGCCGCAAAAGATATTCTGCAAGCCCGCTCCCGTAGTTGCCCAGACCAACAAGAATCACGTCGAGCGCCTCGGCGTCTACCGCGGTGTCGATGGCCGCCTCCCGAATTGGGTCCCGCCGTTCGAACAGCCGCAGAGGACCCGAAAGGATATGATAAAGCTGACCGGAGTAGAGGATCATGTAAGTGGAAACGAAGATGGTCACAACTCCCACGAGCGTTATCAGCCCGACGGTTTCATTCGTAATGTGACCGATACTCAGTCCCAACGCCGCAACAATCAGCGAGAACTCACTGATCTGGGCCACCGTGAGCCCGGCAAGGAAGCTAGTCCGCCGACGATAACCCATAAGCCCCATGATGACCAGCACGATGAGCGGGTTGCCGATCAGGACAAACAGCGAGAACGTTAGCGAGGCACCAAGCTGGGAGCCGGCGGCGGACCAGTCCAGTCGCGCTCCGAGATCGATAAAGAAGAACAACAGCAGAAAGTCCCGGAGACTCGTCAATCGGGCTCCGATCAACTCCCGGTAGTCTGTCGACGCCAGCGAAACGCCGGCCAGAAACGCACCCACTTCTTTACTAAATCCAAGAAGCTCACTCCCCGCACCGAGAACAACCGCCCACGCAATTGCAAACAGCGTCAGCATCTCCGGAGAGTGCGCAAGCCTCCTGCAGATGTATGGCAACACGTACTTCATCAACAGCGCGACAACCCCGAGAAATCCAACGCCCTTCGCCCCGATCAACAGAGCCGAGCCCAGTGCCCCCCCGGGATCGGTGGCTGCTGAGCCGAAAGTCGTCAGAGCCACCAGCGCCAGAATCGCAGCAATGTCCTGGACGATCAGAAAGCCGATCGCGATCTGACCGTGGAGCGAATCTATCTCCCTCTTGTCTGACAGGAGCTTAACGATGATGATCGTGCTGGAAAACGTCAGGGCAACCGCTACATAGGCAGCGCTCAGATACGTCATGCCGAATGCAAGTGCGATCAGAAAACCAATGATCGACGTGAAAATAATCTGTCCCAGACCTGTCGCCAGAGCAACCGGGCCGGTTGTGCGGATCAGGTGCAAATCGAGCTTGAGACCGACGATGAACAGTAGGAGCGCTATGCCTATATGAGCCAGCAGCTCGATCTGCTCGTAACTGTGTATGATGCCAAAAAACGAAGGACCGGCCAAAATACCGGTCGCAAGAAACATGATTATCAGAGGCTGCCGCAGCTTCTGGCCGATCATTCCTAGCAGCGTTGCAAGACCCAGAATTGCGGCAATCTCCACAAAGCTGTTCTCACCGGTCATATCACTTCACTCCTCCATGTGGAGTTGACATTATGCGTAAAGTTGAACGCTTGATCAAGGGCTTACTTATCCATAAACTAAGACCTTTAAGCGAAAAAAAATCCCACCTAATGGGCTAACTACTTGGTATGGTAGCGTTATCTGGCGCATCCCATACCGCGCAACTGTATCCCAGAAGGTAGGAGCATCACAATGACACGTACCAAAACCGCGACAAAAAGCAAAGCAACGATTGACGGCGTTGAGGTGACCCACGATACGCTCACAGGCCGCGGTGATTTGAGTCTGTTTGTTCGCCATCTTCGCAACATCCAGATTTTTCAGCAGATCGATACTTTCTTTGGCTCCATGCGTCGCCGCCGCAAGGGGCAGCCGATCACCGAGATTTTTAAACAGCTGCTGTGTTTTTTCATGGACGGCACGAGCCGGCACCTGGTCGACTTCGACGCCCCGGCCAAGGACGCGGGCTATGCCGCTGTCACCGAGTGTGAGCCAGGCAGAATGCTTTCCTCCCACGCCGTCAAACTGTTCTTCTGCCCTTTTTGGCGGCCACGCCTTGAGCTGTTCCGCCACCTTTCGCAGCGGCTGTTCTTGTGGCGTCTTAAGCTACAAGAGCCCGATCGGATGGTTTTGGGCATGGACACCCTGGTCACGGACAACGACGAGGCCCGGGGAGGCCACGGCGTCAAGCCCGCCTCCAAGCGTGTCAAAGGAATTCAGCCGCTGCAGAGGACGTGGCAAAACGACATCATCGATGCGGTCTTTCGTCGCGGAGATCCCCACCGCCACTTCGGCGAGAGGCTGGAGCGGATGGTGCGCCATGTGGTGGCCAAAATCCCCAAGCCCTATCGAGCCGAGGTGGCCACGATCGTTCGCATGGACAGCGGGTTTTTTGACCGAAAGCTTTTCGATGTTTATAAAAATTTGGGCATTGGCAACATCTGTGGCGGCAAGCTGTATGAGCCGAACAAGGCATTTGTGGCCCAAGGCCAGTGAAAACAGGCCGCCTGGGACCGCTACAAGCAAGGGAGCCAGGTCTGGCAATACCTGGAGCTTGGCACAAGGTGCGGTCCGTGGAATCCGTTTCGTCCAGCGCTGTTTGGCCGTCCGCTGTATCAAGATGCCCAGATGCTGCGGCCTTTGGCCCGGCCCGATACAGTGGTGGTCACCAACCTGGGTATGGGACAGAGCATCGATTGAGCGCTCACCAAGGCTCGATACGGTCTACGGCTTCAGGGCCAAGGGATCCTCGCCGGCGACCACGGCCCGGGCGGTGACGAGCTGGGGAGTCGGGCCCTGAAGGATTTCGGCTTCGAGCCGCTGCCTTTCAAGCGCTTTGCCCCCATGCCGCCTTTGAGGCCACGATGCTGGTGACCTTTTTTCTCGACGAGAGCTTCAAGCCCGACGTCTGCGCGCCGGTGGTCGAGCCCGCTGGCTAGGACACCACGCTGCGCCGTAGGGTGATGGACATCGCCGCCAAGATCGTGCGTCACAGCCGCCGTGTGGTGCTGAAAGTGACGGGGGCAACCTTTGAGGCCCTCCAATTCGAGAGGCTTTGGCCAAAAAGCGGGGCGCCGCCCAGATATTGCTGCGGGTAAGAGACGCGCCGCGCCCAAGAGATGACCTGCAAGTGAAGAGGTGTCTCCTAAATGGCGCATATTTGACGATACACTAAACATCAGGGCTCATTCACAAAAAAATGCACAGTTAGTCGCTGAAAGATGGCCATCGGCGTGCCACAATCGACGCTTCGATGGTCAGGGAAACGATCATTGGCTCTGTCTTGCGCCAGAATCGCTCAAATTAGGCATCGGATTCTTCAGCAGAATCTTTCAGACCTCGTACAGTTCCTTGGGACGTCGTTCGCTTCTTTGGCCTGATCGCTTCATCACCTTGTCGGCCTCTTTTTTGCCCTGTTCTGTGGCCTCCAGCTCCTCTGGTTTGGATACAATCTCCAGCGTTTCTTGAGGAAGGCCCAGGTTGGCATCATCCAGCAAGATGGCCCCGGTTTCGTCTATCTTGAGACGCGTAATGCCCGGGTGATGGCGCTCCAGTTCCTCCATGAGCGCGGCAGCTTCAAAACTCGTCGCCTTTACCCCCTGTTTTTGGAAAGACCGTTCCAGGGCATTTTGGAAGGCGAGCGCTTGTCGAAGAACCTGGCACAGGTCCTGGGTGTGGCATGGCTTGGTGAGAAACCGGTAGATTTCCCCCTCGTTGATGGCCCGAATCGCCGCTTCCAGCGTGGCATATCCCGTGAGCATGATGCGCAGAGTGCGCGGATGCCGCTCACGCACCAGGGCCAGAAACTCTGATCCAGTCATGCCCGGCATGCGCTCATCGGAAACGACCACATCCACCGGCTCTTCGCTCAACAAGCGCAGGGCCTCCATGGCCGAATGGGCCGTAAGAATTCGATACGGTTCATGACGCAGCGCCCTTTTGACGGCGCTGGTAAAATTGGGCTCATCGTCCACGAAAAGCACGGTCTTTTTCATGGCTCGCGCTCACCTCAATTTTACGGGCAGCAGGACGCGAATGGGTTCCTGCACGCCCACCGTTTTGGCAAAATTACGGAGTCGTTCCAGTAAAGCCGGTGTGATCTCCTGTCCCTTCTTGATGAGCAGCACGCCCTTGGCACTCAACACATCCTGGCCCACGATCATTCCCAGTTGCAGGTCCTGAATGCTCATGTCCCGCACCTCAAACCGAGCCTCATCCCCCAGGACGTCTTCCAGGGCTTTGAGCACCCGGGGGTCATAGCAGCCAGGCCGCCGCTTCATCTGCAGCAGGGCGGCCGCTCGCGGCAGACCCGCCGATTCCAGAGCGTCGAAGTCCAAAACCACTTTGAGGATGCGAGCCGCCATGGGAATGGCATCACCGTAGCAATCGTCTTTCGGAATACCGGAGCCGTCGAAATGTTTTTCCTGGTACGCGATGATTTCGCTCACATCCTGCAGCCTGGGAATCTTGGCGATGAGATCGGCGCCCACCGAAGGATGCATGGAAAAGAGCTGTGTTTCTTCGGCCGTGAGGGGCTGTCCCGTATAGATCTTGTGCAGCGCTTCTTCGGGCAGAATCACGCACCCGATCTGGCTCAACATGGCGGCCGTCTCCAGCTGCCACAATTTCTGGACCTGCAGGCGCCGGCCTATGTCTACGGCGTAGCGGCGAACTCGGGAAGCCCGCCCAAAGGCTTCCGGATTCACCAGACTCAGCACGTCGGCCATCACCTGAATGGCGCCGCGCAGCGTCTTTTCCAAAAGATCCTTTTCGGCTTTCACCAGCCGGTACTGCTGCAGGCCCGCCTGAATGGCCAGGATGAGGGTTTCCAGCGGGCACGGCTTGGTCAAAAATCGAAAAATGTTTCCCCGGTTCACGGCCTCCATGGCCGCCTGAAGATCCGCATTGCCGGTCAGAATCATGCGCACGGTCTCCGGGCTGATTTCGCGCACTTTGCTGAGAAACTGAATGCCATCCATGACGGGCATGCGCAAGTCCGAGATGATGAGCGCAAAGGATCGGTTGTTTCGCACCACCCGCAGCCCCTCTTCGGGGCCCACGGCCGTCTCGATGTCGTAGTGCTTTCTCAGGGTTCTTTTAAAGGACGACAGAATATTGGGATCATCGTCCACGAAAAGGATTTTTTCAGCCATGGCGTCTTCCTATTGTCCTTGGAGGACATTTACGCACGCGTTTTTCCATTCCCTGAGGCGGCCCAGGCATTGCAACTGGTCCAGGTAGGCCGCATCCGCAAGGTTCGGCCCCTGATAGGACGGCCCTCCATGAATGGCGTAGTCCAGCAGATCCGCGGCATGCACCGCCGTCAGCGCACTGAATTCTCGATGGGGACAGCGGCCGGGAAAATGGTGAAACGCTACGGCCTCCACAATATTGTCCGGAAGCCCCCACACTCCCAGCAGATAGGCGCCCAATTCCCCGTGCGTCGTGCCCACCAGGGCTTCTTCGCTTTTCCATAGGGGTTCGCCGGTGGCCTCGCAGCGCTTGCCCACGTCGGCCGCCTTGTCGGGAAAAGCCTGCCAGAGAATCAACTTGCCCACATCGTGGAGCATGCCGGCCATGAAGGCGTCGTCCACGATGATGGGCTCCGCGTGGGCCGCCTGGGCCACCGCTTTGGCGCTCACAGCCGTATTGAGGCTGTGTGTCCACAGCCTGTCCATCTCATCGGCGGGCAGCCCCTTGGCTTGAAATTCGGTGAAAATCTGCGTGGAAATGACCAAGGCTCGGATGATGTTCAGTCCCAAAAGGACCACGGCCTGCTCGGGGCTGCTCACATGGCGGGTCAAACCGAAAAAGGCCGAATTGACCAATTGCAAGATTTTAGCCGTCATGCCGACGTCCCGGGCAATAATCTCCCCCACCCTTCGAATGCTTGGGGCCTCCGATTCCAGCTCTTCCATGATCTGCTGGTACAAAGACGGCAAACTGGGTAACGTGTCTACGCTGGACACCAGGGCTCGAAGGGGTTTTTCCTCCAACAAGGTGCGCAGCGTTTTTACCCGATCGATCGTGCTTTTCAGTTTTTCCGCATCACAGGGTTTGGCCAAATACTGGTGCGCCGACCGCACCGCGCGCATCACAAGATCCTGTTCCGAATACCCGGACAGGGCGATGCGAATGACATCGGGATGCTGCTTTTTAACTTCCAGTAGAAACTGCGCGCCATCGATGCCCGGCATGCGCATGTCTGAAACGACCACATCCACGGGTTCTCGAGCCAGAAGATCCAAGGCCTCTCGAGCTTCCAAGCAGAAGTGCATGGTCCATTCCGTGCGCATGGGTCGCAGCATGCGGCGAAGGGCCTGCAAGACATGGGGCTCATCGTCTACGAAAAGGATTTTCCACGCCACGCTTCGCACCTCCTTGGTGAGCCGTTGTGCCTGATACACTATTCGGCACAAAACAAGGATGCCATGAGACGATTCTTCTTTTCAGCCTTTGAAACGCGAACTCATGAAGATCCGGTGTCCAAGGTACGCCGACCGGGGCTGCGGCCTTATACCATGGGACGACGCGCGGTGGAGCCTGACACGTTGGCCAGTGAAAATGGCGTGGCGATGACATGGATGAGCCGTTCCATGTCTTCCAGGGACTGGCAGGGCATGAAGATGTGGCACAGAGGCCGATAGACGCTGACGGCCGAATCGCCCGTGTCCCACAGAGGCTCAGGCTGCAGGTCCAAGCGCCGCACGCGCTGCAGAAAGGCCACGAGCTGGGCGATAAGTTCCGCCGGGAGGTCGGGCACGCGCGCGTGCACAATCTGCCGTTCCATTTCGAGGCAAGGAAAATCCAGGTACAGGTATAGGCAACGGCGCTTGCTTCACTCAATTCCCGCGTGCTGTTGCTGGTCATGACCACAAAAGGGCGCGTCAGCGCTTCGATGGTCCCCAGCTCGGGCACCGAGACCTGAAAATCCGAAACGACCTCCAGCAAGAAGGCTTCAAATTCTCCGTCGGCCTTGTCCACTTCGTCAATGAGAAGCACGTTGCCGCGCTCTTCTCGAATGGCTCGAAGCAGCGGGCGCGGTTCCAGGAAATGTTAGGAAAAGAAAAGATCCTTAAAGCCATGGATCTGGGCCATGCATTCCTTCAGATCCCGAGCTTCTCCAAGCATCGCGTCCATGCGGTCTTTGAGAATTTGGGAATAGAGCAACTGCTTGCCGTACTGCCATTCGTAGAGCGCCTTGGATTCGTCCAGACCGTCATAGCACTGCAGGCGAATGAGGGGCCGACCAAGGACTCGAGCTGCCGTCTTGGCCAACTCCGTCTTGCCCACTCCTGCGGGCCCTTCCACCAAGAGCGGCTTTCCCAGGCGATCCGCAAGAAAGAGCGTTGTGGCCACTTCCAGCGAACACACGTAGCCTTCCTGAAGAAAGGCTTGCCGCACGGCTTCCACCGAAGTAAATTCGCCTTCGTTCATGATCCCTCGTCACCGTTTCGTATGAATCGACAAAAAACGACGGAACCCATGAGTCCACACGGGCGAGGACCATGCCACGAGGGGAGAGTTTGGTGCAACCCAAAAGGGGCAACGACCCAGAAGACCCATGCATGCGCAGAAAACACTGTGAGGTGACGGATCCCAAAGCCATTCGCACGCTGCTCGAATCCTGCACCATCGGGCGCCTGGCGACCACCGACGCCAATGGCTACCCCTACATCACGCCGGTGCATGACGTGTTCTGCAACGGGCGCATTTACCTGCATTCGTCCCCGAAAGGTGAAAAAATCGACAACATACGACGAGACAACCGCGTGGGCTTTCAGGTGGATATTCCTTTGGCCTATGTGGATTTGCCGTTTCGCCCTGCCCAAGGCCCGTGCCGTCTCCATCAGCTTTATCAAAGCGTTGTCATTCGAGGCCGGGCCCGACTGGTGGAAAACCTTGCGGAAAAAACCGCCGCGCTGAACGCTCTGGTGGCCGCTCACGAAAAGGGAAGCCAGGTTCCTCACGTCACCGAAGACCTTCCCGCCGTGCAGGCCTGCGCCGTCATTGAAATCACGCCGGAAAAGACCACGGCCAAGTTCAATCTGTGGCAGAACAAGCCCCCGAAAGACCGTAAGGCCCTGGCCGACGAGCTTCGCCGCCGCAACCGGCCTGAAGACCGAAAAACCCTCGCCGCCTTGACCTTAGAGAACCAAGTCACCGATGGGGATCAGACCCCCGAGTGAGGCTTTTTCCTTGCCCCAAGGAGAGCCTTTCTGCTCCATGGTTGGGCGGGGCATCAGGTTTGCTCGCCAGATCATGACGCCTCCAGCGCTTTCATGAACAGCGGCCAATCTTCTTGAATGGTCTTCCGCAGGATGCTTTCATATGCCAAGTTAAAAGACGAAAGCTTTCCCTGGAATAGGTCCATCTCACGACGCCCGTGCATCCCTTTGCAGCTTCCGACACGACGCTTGTCCAGAACCTTCACACGATCCCAAGCTCTTCCTGACCCGAATCAAAGGCCTAGATTCCCTTCCCGATCCTTGGGTATCCACTCCTCGTCCATCTCTGCCCCCTCAAATCTTCAGCATCGTAGGGCTGGGCCTTTTTCACGCCACCCCTTCAGGCAGTGAATTCTGCTTCTTAACTTCAGCCCTTGCGGGTCCGCCACCGTCCCTTAAACGTGAGCTCCTCGGTCTAGGCGGTGGCCATGGACCTTTCACGGCAAAAGAAATTCCTGTTGACACGCGGAAGGCTTGGGGGATAAAGAGAATACAAATTCACAACACTAATGGGCCCATAGAGTCTGCAGGCGAAGGGCCGTCAAGGTGGCGAGGCGGCCGTGTGGACTTCAACCCGCGCGGGAGGGAGAACTCATGAAGCGGTGGGTGAAAGCCGTTCTGTGGATTGCCTTGGGTGTTGTTTTAGCTTTTCCTTTGTTTTCGATAAGCTACTACACCATGGTGCGCACGTCCACTCCCCGGTTTTGCGCCTCCTGCCATGAAATTCAGTTTGCCTATAACACGTGGAAGACATCAACTCACACGAACAATGCTCAAGGTTTTGTGGCCGACTGCATGGATTGTCATTTGCCGGCGCCTCACGACACAGCGGAATTCTTCTACGCCAAGACCTTGCACGGCATCAAGGACATTGTCGTTCATTTTGTTCAGGGTGCGGAAGCCTATAACCGGGCCAAAGCTCGCGAGGCGGCCTACGCCTCATTCAAGAACGACCAATGCCAGAAATGCCATCGAAACATTCTTTATATGCCCGAAAAGCGCGGTGCCATGCTGGCACATCGGTCCGTGGTGTATGCCCGGCCGGGTTATGAAAAACGCTGTGTGGATTGTCACCGCAACCTGGTGCACGTGGCAAGGGATCGTTACGGATACAAGCAGCTGGAGAGCAACTACAGGGGCTTGGGCTTGTAGGGGCTCAAGGTTTTTTAGTTTTTTTTTGGGGGCGAGAGGAGGGTGAGCCGTGAAGAAAAGACGTCGGCGGAATAAGGTGTTGGGGGGCATACTGCTGATGGGCGTGGCCCTGGCGGCGGCGGCTTTGGCCCAGACGGCGGTGAACACGCCCAAGTCCAAGGAATTTCGTATTGAGCGCAGCATGCCCAAGGAAGCCGTGGCCTGCATTGAGTGCCACCGCAAGGAAAGTCCGGGCGTGTTTGCCGACTGGGCACACAGCCGGCATGCCAGCGCCAACATCACGTGCCTGGATTGTCATCAGGCGGAAGCGTTCGACCCCGATGTGAGCCAAGAACATTATAAGCAGTACGAAAGAAACGATGTGCCCTATGGGAACAAGGACTACCGCGTTCCCGTGGCGGCCGTGGTCACGCCCAAGGATTGCTCACGGTGCCATCCCGACGAGGCCAAGCAATACAGCCGAAGCAAGCATGCCAACACCGTGGAGATCATTTGGAAAATTGATCCGTGGCTGCAGTTGGGCATGAACAGCAATGCGGAACGCGAAGCGGGCTGCTTTCACTGCCACGGCACCGTGCTCCGAATGAAAGACGGCACGTTGGATCCGGCTACATGGCCCAACGTGGGCGTGGGCCGCGTTAATTTGGACGGCAGCAAAGGGAGCTGCACCAGTTGCCACACCCGGCACCGCTTCTCTGTCATGGAAGCGCGCAAACCCGAGGCGTGCGGTCAGTGTCATTTGGGGCCGGATCACCCGCAGATAGAAATCTATATGGAATCGAAGCACGGAGACATCTACACCGCTTTTGGTGATCAGTACAATTGGAACGCCGCTCCGGGCACCTGGACGCCGGGTGTGGATTATCGTGCGCCCACCTGCGCGGGATGTCACATGTCCGGGGCCGGTTCTGTGCTCACCTCACACGACGTCACCGAAAGGCTCTCATGGGAAACCCAGGCGCCCTTGACGGTGCGCCCTTCTGAATTTGCAGCATTTCCGGCTCAGACCAACTGGCAGGTGGAGCGGGAAAAGATGCAGGTCATCTGCATGCAATGCCACGGCAAGACCTGGGTCGTGGACCATTACGCCAAACTGGACAAAGTGATTCAGGAATACAACGAGGTCTATTTCAAGCCGGCAAAGGCCATGCTGGATGAGCTCTACGACAAGGGTTTGCTGGACAAGACCAAGTTCTTTGATGAGCGGCTGGAAGTGGAATACTATGAATTGTGGCATCATGAAGGGCGCCGAGCCCGCATGGGTGCGGCCATGATGGCGCCGGATTATGCCTGGTGGCACGGCTTTTACGAATGCAAGAAGCGATACAACAATTTTATGGAAGAAGCGCGCCACCTGCTGCAATCCAACCAGAAGGCCTACAAGGCCACCGATTATCCCAACGCCACGGGCAGCACGGAGCGCCCAAAGGAGGTCTTCGGCCAATAGAACGCTCGAGCGTTTCGAAGACGGAGCCGAGGAGCCCGCGCCCCTCGGCTCTTCTTTCGCCTTTTCAAGCCCCGGGGCGCGCCAATTTTTCCCATGCCCAAGGGACAGTCCGGTTCGTTTCAAGCTTGATGTCTTTTGTGAAGCTGTTCCATAAGATCATGAAACGCCTGGTGCTTGCCAGACCCGATGCGCTCGCGCTCCAGTCGACCAAAAGCTTCATGGAGGTCTTCGTCTTCAGAAGGTCCAAGACGCGCCTCGGCCATGGCAAACAAGAGGTTCTCCTCCTTGTTGATATGGTTTCTTAAAAGCACATCGTATCGGCCCGCCGTCTCCTGCAAGAGAGAACGCCCTTTGGAACCTCCCGCCCGAATGAGGGCTCTCGCATCTTCCAGCTTGGCAACAAGAGCTCTCCCCTGTTGATGTTCGGCCAACATCACACCGATGGGACCGCCCTCTCGCAGCACGCCAACCGCTTCCAACGCCGGAAAAAGAAAATCTTCTTCCTTTCCGTGATGGCAGCGGTCCACAAAAACCTTGAAGAACTCCAACAGGCCATCCAAATCCCCCTCGAGGACCTTCTCCTCACGGCCGATCTTTGCGCTCAACGTTTTCAGGATTTCGAGCATGCTTTCGATGCCCCTGTGTTCACTTTTCAATTCATCGATGGATTTCATGACCATCCCTCCTTATGAACTGGCTCGCCACGGCCCGGTTCAGGAAAATCCGTTTTCGCGATGCTTCGACGCGATGGTCGAGGCCAGTCGGTCTAGGGCTTCGAAATCTTTATAGGTTGGCAACCCCTTGCACAGCACGGGATCCAAAACCTCCACCTTGAGGTTGAAAAACATGCTGGACAGCATCTCCACGGTCTTCCCTCCCCATCCATAAGAACCAATCACGGACAAGAGTTTTGCTTTCGGCCGAAGGGCATTGGCGACAAATGCGGCGTAAGCGGCTAGAGGGTGAGGACCGGCCAAAACCGTCGGTGTCGCGACAACCAGCGTTGCGGCATCCACCAGCGCCATGGCGAGTTTTCCAATATCGGCGACGGTCAGGTTGAACGGTTCCACGGCAACGCCTTGTAAGGCCAGAGCCGAAATGAAGTGGTCCACCATGCGCCGGGTGCTGTCGTGCATGGATACAAAGGGAAGCACCACCAGGTTTCTTGGTGGGTTGGAAATCCAACTTCGATAGGCTTCTATAATCCAGGACGGATCATCAAGGATTTGGCCATGACTCGGAGCGATCATACGAAGGTCCAGGGCTTTGACCTTTTCAAGGTTCTTTGCAATGACCGCTCGAAAAGGCATCATGATCTCAGCGAAGTACCTCTTGAAAGCCTCACGGACCTGCCCCTGATCGACCACGAAAAGATCGCTCGAGGCGATGTGCGAGCCGAAAAAGTCGCAACTGAAAAGGATGCCCTCTTCGGGCAGGTAGGTCACCATAGTTTCCGGCCAATGAACCCAGGGCGTGTGCAGGAACTTTAAGGTGCGATCCCCTAGACTAAGAGTGTCCCCGTCATCCACGGTTACGAAGACATTTTCGGGAAGGTAAAGCAGGTCCTCAAGCATGCCCTTCGCCTTGGGAGTGCAGACCACTTTCGCTTTCGGAAAGCGTTCCAGGACAAGCGGGATGGTTCCTGAGTGATCCTGTTCGGCATGGTGCGATACAATGAAATCGAGATCCTGAGCCCCGTCAAGTTGGGCGAGCAGCTTTGGAGCCATGGGGGGATCGACGGTGTCCAGCAAAGCCGTCTTTTCGCTTCCCCGAACCAGGTAGGCATTGTAGGAAGTGCCGTCGGGAAGTGGTATGAGAGCGTCAAAGAGACGCCGATCCCAATCCACGGCACCCAGCCAGAAAACCCTTTCGGTGATTTTTCTTTGATCCATCAGCGTGCTCCTTTCCCGTGGTTGTTGGGCAAAAGCCTATCGGCCACAAGCGCGGCACATCCCGGCGTTCAAATGGCCCCACAAAGCAGCTTCGAGCTCACCCTCCACGGGTTTAAACCATCTGCCATGCAGCATCCTCACGCATGGGCTCAGTCTTCCCAGCTAATGCATTCGGCCGGACAGGACGCCATGGCCTCTTCAATGCAGGCCTCATCGCCCGCAGCCTCGTCCAGCACATAGGCTTTTTCTTTGTCCGAATCCATCGCAAACACGTGAGGGCAGAGCTCCACGCAGGTTTCACAACCCAAACAGCATTCCTCGTCCAGAGCAATCCTGCGTTCCATGTCGCGCCTCCTTTCTCGCCCACTCGTGGCAACCACGTTGAGATGTGAATTTGCTTTCACTTCGCGACTTTGATAATTCAACTCCAGACCCCTGTCAACGGGGCGAAGGTATTTTTATCTCTGTCATTCATGGAATTTGAAAAGATATAAAAGGTGTCATGCGACGGTTTTTAAGGAGAAATAGGATTCACCTGTGGGTACTTTGAGTCGACGCTTTCCTTTTGAAGGGGCTGGGTGCCTAGGCGTCTTTCATAGAACCGTCATGGGTGTCGGCAATCGGAAATGGGTGAAGTGAAGGCGCCGCGTAGCACAGCGTGAAGGTTTGTATTTTGAAGCACCGCAGAGCCTCCGGTGAAGCCTTCGCTACAGAAAGATTCCCAAGGGTCCAAAATTGTTGAAATCAGGCATGCCCATAGCGGAAAGAAAGGTGGTGATTTTCCATGCCCCACTGTGGCCTCTGTGGAGCCGAGGCGCCGCCACAGCCTTGCGTCACGGAAAAAGGGCAATGCGATCTGTGGGGGCGAAAAGCCGTTCTGGCGGAGGACAAGAACAAGGAAAAAACCGAGAAGTGTGCATGCAGCGCACCGCATTCGCCTTGTCCGTAAAGGACACATTTCGGGCACCTGTGGGCTTGCGCATGCCCCAGTTCCGGACTCCGGTGGAGGTTTGCGTGCGGGCACGGTCCCGCCTGCCGCTTCACATCGGCTTCCACAGACGCCAAGCCATGATCTTGGTGAGAAGCCTTTTGATTGATGGGGTGATCCGCGATCGGTTGTAGAGATCGCCGACCTTGCGCAGGGCTTCCCCCACGGTGGGGTAAGGGTGAATGGCGGCGGCCAGACCCTTGAGGCCGATTCGATGCGTCATGGCCAAGCTCAGCTCCCCGATGAGGTCCCCGGCGTTGGATGCCACAATGGTCGCCCCCAGGATACGATCGGAACCTTTCCGCACATGCACTCGAACCAACCCTTCGGCGCAGTCTTCCAGGACGGCGCGATCCACTTCCGAGAGGGGAAGCGTCAAGGTCTGCACCGGTATGCCTTGGTGCCGAGCTTCTTTTTCATAGAGCCCCACGTGAGCGATTTCCGGATCCGTATAGGTGCACCAAGGAATGGTGAGGGCACTGGCCTTGGCTCGACCCCAAAAAAGGGCGTTTTGAATCACGATGCGGGCCATGAAATCGGCCGCATGGGTGAACTGGTAGGGGGAACACACATCCCCTGCCGCATAGATCCTCGGATTAGTGGTTCGAAGGCCGTCGTCCACCACCACACCCTTGGGTGTCGCATCCACCCCCACGCGTTCCAGATCCAGTCCTTCCAGGTTGGGGGCTCGACCCACCGCCACCAGAAGCCGGTCCACCGCCACACGGGTCGCCCGGCCGTGGGTGTGCACATGCATGCGCACGGATCCGCCCTTCCCCGGTTCCAGGACCAGGTCCCGCCCGCAGCATAAAAGCTCCACGCCGTCAGCTTCCATGGCCTTCAAGACGACAGCCGACGCATCCGAATCTTCGCGCGGCAGAATGCCGTGTGCCGCTTCCACCACAAAGACCTTGGATCCGAGTCGGGCAAAGGCTTGCGCCATTTCGCAGCCGATAGGGCCGGCGCCGATGATGCCGAATCGTTTGGGAAGTTCCGTGAGCGAAAAGAGCGTTTCATGGGTGAGGTGGGGCACCCTGTTGAGGCCGGGTATGGGCGGAACCGCCGCTCGAGCCCCGGTGGCGATGACGGCCTTGTGAAACCGCAGTCGGGTCCCGTCCACATCCACCGTTTCCGAATCCACGAAGCGGGCGTTTCCGAAAAAGATGTCCACACCCAAGTCGGCAAAGCGCTGAGCGCAATCGTTTGAGGCAATGGAGGCTCGAAGGCGCCTCATGCGTTCCATGACCTGGGAAAAGTCCACCCGGGCGCCTTGCCGCACGTGGATGCCAAAACGGTGAGCTTTGCGAACGCTCGCGGCGGCCCGGGACGCCGCGATGATGGCCTTGGAAGGGACGCAGCCCACGTTGAGGCAGTCGCCGCCCAAGAGGTGCCTTTCCACCAGGGCCACTTTGGCGCCCAGGCCGGCGGCTCCGGCGGCGGTCACCAGCCCAGCGGTGCCCGCTCCGATAACCACCAGGTTATAGCGAAAGGCCGGTACGGGAGGCTTCCAATCCGCGGGGCGGATCAACGCAGCCAGTTCTCGATTCCACTCATCCCATGGCTCCAGTTGGATCCAGCGCTCTTTCAAAGGGCTCATGGTTTCTTCTTCACCTTGCGTTCCCATACCTCTTGGGTGGCTTGTCGGGACCGATGACGTGCCCTTCACCCACCTCTTCAACCCCGCCGGGGCCTTTGTTCGCATCGTGTGCCGATCCTAAAAGCCATCGAAGCACACCGCTTTTCCGCGGGATGGACCCGCGCCCTTTTTTCTTCAATTCTGGAAGCTTAGCCCTTAGCGCTGAACGCCCATTCCAGCTTACGCCAAGAGTCCCTCACCGACGCGACCGTTAAGGCTTCTCATGACCGGGCATCGAGCCCCCTCGCATTCAAGGTTTCTGGCCTGCTGGCGGCACTTGAGCGTGTGGTTGGCCGAAAGACTCCGGCCTAGAAACGGTTCGGAAAGTTCCGCGGCCTTCTTGAGAGCGATCCAGGAGTCACGCTGGCAGCAGCGGGCCGCATCCAGAGAGGAAATCGCCGCCAAGGCCGCCAGGGTGGCCTGCTGGGCCACGCAGCGTTGCCGACCTTTGACCGGATTGGCTTCCAGCAGAATGGAAAAGGCGATCCCGACCCCCACCGCCGCGCCGCAACAGCCCATGAACCCGCAGGATCCTCCGGGAACCTGGGATCCACGGCGAAGGGCTGAGCGGATAGCCTCGTCGCTCACCGCTTCCCCTGCATTGCGGGAAGCGGTCACAATGACGGCGGGCACCAGTGCGTGGTGTTCGGGTCCATGAACGGGCATGGCCGGGTGCCGGCGGATTTTGTCCATGAGCAAGATCAGGTCCGTTTCGTTGGAAGAAAGGCACAGGTGTTCCATGACCGCCAGGGCGTCCCCGGAATGGCAGGCATCGCAGACGAAGTGACCCTTGACGCAGTGGGCCGACGACAAGAACCGATCCCCGCAGTAGGTGCACGTCTGCAAACGTTCGGACGGTGCGTAGCAAAGAGGTTCTCCGCACACCATGCAGCCGGAACGGCGCCGAAGCGCAATGCTTTGACCAGTTGTCAGACTGGATGAAACGGGCGTTCGCCGCATCGGCGCAACGGAACCGGTGGCGGCCCGGTCTTCCGGCCGAGCGCACGCGCAGCCGCCTTCTCCTTGCCGGTTTGTCACGGCGCCCGCATCGTCCAAAATCCACAATTGGTCATCCAGAATTTCCGCTTCCGACGTCGGAATATGTTCCACGGAGCCGGGCCTGAGCGTCTTGCCGCCAAAAGTCTGAACCAAGGCAAAGGGGCCTGGATAGAGGACGGAAACGGTGTCTGCGTCCGCTTCTTTTCGGGCTTCAAAAGTGAGGCTGTAGAAGCGATGGCCGCGCACCGTGCGGTAGGGAAATCTTTTAAGAAAACGAATCGTCTGAAAGCCGGATTCTTCCAGAAGACCCACAAGATCCCTTTGCGTGAGCGCGCCGGCGAGGCATTCGCCGTGAAGCACGGGGTCGTTTCGAATGGACGAATCGGGGTCGGTGTCGCACACGACGTCGGAAACCACCAGCCGTCCGCCCGGCCGCAGTACGCGATAGATTTCTTGAAAGGCGCCGCGTTTGTCGCTGGACAAGTTGAGCACGCAGTTGGAAACGACCACATGCGCCGTATGGTCTTTCAGAGGAAGGCTTTCCAAAAGGGCACGGCAAAAGGCCATGTTGTCATAGCCAAGGCGCTTCACCGTGGCGCGAGCTCCCTCCCGAGCTCGCTGCAGCATGGCTTCCAGCATGTCGATGCCGATAACGCGCCCATTTTGCCCCACCTGCTTGGCCGCCATAAAGCATTCCAGGCCACTTCCACAGCCCAGATCCACCACCGTCTCACCCTCTTGAAGTTCGGCATCCACCACGGGACTGCCGCATCCGTAGCCGCGAAACCGGTATTTTTCCGGAACGTGAGCCATCCATTCCACAGGGTAGGTCGCGGGATTGAGAATGTCCAACTTGGGGCGCACCGCAGCTTCGGCATAAAAGTCTCGCACGACGGACAGGCTCGATGGAGAAGCCAGAGCCAACAGGCAGTTGGAATGGGTGAAAGTGACCCCATGGTCAGCCTTTGCACAACTTTGCAGGACGTCTCCCATCTTGAGCCTCAGTGCGGGCCGATGGGTGACGGCGGGTTCCGAAGCGCGACGCACGATGAGCCATTGTGCCAGCCTTTCGTAGAGATCCATGTAGGGGTCGGCGCCCAGAAATCGGCCGGCAGCCAGGTAGCTGTGGTCCGAATCGCCTCCTCCCAAAAGGAAGCGCAGCGGATGCTCGAGCGCTGCAACCGTTTCCCGCCGAATTCGCTCAAAGACGGAGCTCTTCTTCCAGGCCTTTTCCAGGCCGTGAGGCCACGGGACCGCCAGTTCGGCAAGGCCCACCAGAGCCGCCGACGGATAAAGGTTTCCGTCGGGGCCGAGAGCCAACGATTCCCAGGCCATGCCGGTGCCGTCATGACGCGTTCCCGGCGGTGAAAAGACCTGGGAGGCAAGCGCTCGCACATTGTCCACCGAAACGCCCAGGAGTTCGGCGCGTTCAACGGTTCGGCGCACGGCATCGAAGAGTTCATCAGTGGGAACGAATTCGTTCGGCACACCTCGACCCCGCACGAAATACCACATGAAGTGGATGTTGGATGCGCCCAGGTCTCGTGCCACGTCCGCGAGGTGCGACACGTCGGCCAGGTTCGATCGAGTGGGACACATGGACAGAGTGAATGGAAAACCCCTGCGGGAAAGGGCTCGCAGTTCGCGAACCGTTCGTGAAAAGGCGCCTTTGCCGCGCACGGCATCATGGCGCTTTTCCAGGCCGTCCAGGCTCACTTGAAGGTGCAGCCTTTCGGGATTCCACCGGTGTCTTGTCAGGACGGCTCGGGCGCCCAACGCATTGGTGAGCACCACCACATGGGTATCCGGCAGGCGAAGAATTTCATGAACTATGGCGGGAAATTCGCGATAAACGAAGGGCTCACCCCCGGTGAGGGCAAAGAGGCGGCAGCCCAGTGCGTGGGCCTGGCGGACGGCTTGGAGTGCCACGTTCGTCGAAAGCTCTCGAGACCGAGACGGCGAAGCTGCAAAAAGGCAATGGGTGCAGGACAGATTGCAGCGGTCCGTGAGATGGATCCAGAACTCCTTGAGACCGTTCAGGCGCAGCACGTCCCCTCGCCCCGTATAATCGGAAGGGCACCCGTCGGGAAGACGCTCTCGAAAGCGAGCGCCTTCCGGAGTTTCGAGAACACTCGGGTCTTTCAGCGCTTTTTGAAGAAGACGGTCGGCCGCTTCGTTGGGAACGAACCAGCAGGGCGGATCGGGCCGAACATAAACGGGAATGTCTTCCCAAAAAAGTCGCCGCCATTCGTGAGGTTCAAAGGGCATCGATCAACTCCTCGGTGCTTTGGGCAAGTGGAAAACAATTCCGGGAAATCTCCTCAGCCGCACTCTCACCGCGCTTTACCTTCATCTGCTAATCATTCTGTGCCGCAAATGCCCGCAGGCGGTGGGCTGTGACGTGCCCTCCAGGAAACTCCAATCCTCAAGAAACGATTTCATGGCTTCGTCGTGTCCAGTTCCGCTTTCTTCGTTCGGTCCTCGTGAAGCGTCATACTGCTCGGTCCCCCCCTTCCCGTGTTCCATCGTTGGGCTGATCCGAGTTGTCTTGCCTTTGAACCTTCCGGTGCAGTGCCGCTCTGGCCATCCTGTGAGCCCTCATCGGCCCGGTCATAACTTGGGGTAAGGACGCCGAGTGTGACTGCGCCGGTTTGCGCCAGGGCCAGGTCCGATCCCGAAAAGTGCACAAAGACGCAGGTGAAACCCACGCCCGTGACGCCAAAGTTAAGGATTGGCAGCAAGGGACGGCTGCGGAAGAAGACGGCCGCATGAAGTGCCATTCACAAGAACCGCTGCCCCGACCAAGGCTCCTGGGCACTTCGGTGTGAAGGATCATCAAAAGCGAAAGGCGTTCATCCTCCTGAAACAGCCACGCCGCATAGGGAACCGCGAAGATCCTTATAGGCAAGGGTGATTCGAAAGATCAAGAACGGCGCAAATCATGGCCTTGGAATGCTGTGAGACAAAGGGACGACTGAAGCCATGAACGCCGTGTGGACCACGGGCTTTGAAGCTTAGTCATGGGATCATAATTGCTGCAGGTCGACGTTCTTGTCCCTGAGTGGCCACGGATTTTAGAAAAGGGCATGAAAATCGGCTTTCAAAAGGATTGAACTCATGGCCGAATCCTCTCTTTCTGTGAACGAAAACGAACTCAGACACTGGATCGCCCCGCATGTGACCGAGGTGCTTCGAGACAAGGCGGACGCGCTGTTTTACGAAAAGATTGCCGCTTTTGTGTCGAAAAATGAGCCGCGTGCCCGCGAATTGGCCCTCAGAAAAAAGGTCGGTCGCATGGAAGAAGAAATCAAGGCCTTGCCGGAAATTCACATGGCTCACTTCAACGCTGCGGAAAAAGCGCTTTAAAGCCATGGATAACCAACTGACCATGGATCAGTGAATCATGCGGTTGGGATTTTCCGTTATGGTGGCCTCGATGAGCCTCCTAAGAATTTGGCCCTTACCCTGTATTCAACAAGGTTTTACTCGTTGATACCGGAGGGTGAGTTCCTCCAGTTTTGCGCGGGCCAGAGGCCCGCGCTCCCAGGAAGGACCCTCTCCGTCCTTTTTTTAGGGAATACCACTGGTCATTTTGTTGCCCACAGCCGTTGGGCTGATCAATACACCTTCGCATTGCCCTTAGACCGTCGTGTTCGGCGTCATCAACCCTCTCGTCGCTCAAAATGGGGCACTGGCGGCCTCGTTCACCGAGTGTCTTATTCCTCGATGAGGATCGCCCCCGGGGCGCACTCTTCCGCCGCCTGCCGCACTTTCGCCTCCAGATGCGCAGGGACGACGTCCACCATTACCCGCGAAAGCAATTGGTCTTCATCGTACTGAAAAACTTCGGGGCACACTTTGCTGCAATTGCGATCTCCCATACACAATTCCTCATCGATGCGAACTTTCATGACAAACCTCCCGTGCCGTCTCCCGAGGTGTGCGGTCGAACCACCAGAACCGGCTTCTTGGCGTTTCGAACCACGCGTTCAGCCACACTGCCGAAGGGAAAGTGTCCTTTGAGCCCGTGGCTGGTGAGCACCACCAAATCGATGTCTTCGTCATCTATGGTTTGGAGGATCTTTCTTGCCGGATCTCCCCCGAGCACGAGCCGTCGAAACCTTGGGCATCCCTGCAAATGTTCACGACACAAGGCGTCCAGTCGATCTTCCGCTTCCTTGACAATCCACTGATGAAAGGCCTCCAGATGCTTTCGCCCCCACTCGCCATACCAGGGCTCATGCCCTGACATATCTTCGACCACAAACAGAAGAAACACCTCCGAGCCGAACTTACCCGCCAGATCCAGCACGTAAGGTAAGGCAGCTGACGAACTCTTGGAAAGATCCGTCGGCCAGAGAATTTTGTTGACTTTCATGGCGGCCTCCTTTGCATTAAGTCGAACTTTTGATCTAAAACTAAGCGTGTTCAGAAGGGATCACAAGAGGCGGTGAGACGCTGCTTAGAAGCTGGACCGTCGCCGATGAGGTTTGAAGCCCGCCGCGGCGCTCGGGAGGGTTAATGAAAATGCCTGAGCATAAAGCAAAAAAGTCTTCCGGGAAGAGCAAAGAAAAAGCCATCGCCAAATCCCCTGTCCAGAGCACAGCTCAGCACCCTGCTCTTGAGGTGGTCATCAAGGCGGACACGGTGGGCACTTGTGAAGCTCTCGAAGCGGCGCTGGGAAAAATCGCTTCAGAGGGGAGGCGCATCAAGATCATTCACCGCGGTGTCGGCGAGGTCTCCAAGTCCGATGTTCTAATGGCGGCCACGGCAAGCCACCTGGTTCTAGGACTTGGGGTGGGCTTGGGACCTAAGGTGGGCATGGTGGCCCGAGACATGGGTGTGGACATTCTGCTCTCTGATGTGATTCACGATCTGGTGGCCGCCCTGGCGGCCCGCGTGTCGCCAGCTTCGGAGGCAGCGAGCGGCCCGACGACGTCGGGAAAGATTCTGGGCCAAGGCACAATCATCGCCCTTTTCAAGAGCAGTCGGCACGGGATCATCATCGGGTGCCACATCACCGAGGGCATGTTTCGAGTGGGCGCTCCTTTCCGCGTCATTTCAGCCATGGGCCCCGTGTATTCCGGCGTCATTCAATCCATGCAAATCGACCGAAAACCCGTCCAGGAAGCCGTCAAGGGCCGTCAGGTCGGGATCAAGATCCCCGACTGGAAAGGCGCCCGCCTGCATGATCTGGTGGAAGTGTATGAAAAGAGCTGACAAAGCCAAAGATGATTACGGCACGATTTCACGCGTCTACCACCTGGTGGATGTGGTGTTGGAGGGGTGCCGCAATGGCATGACACGTGCCCTTCAGCGGCGCGAGCTTTCCAGAGTCTTGGATGTGGGGTGCGGAACGGGTACGCAGGTGGTCAAGCTTCGTGCTGCAGGTCTGCGCGCCGTGGGTATTGACATCTCCGCGGCCATGCTTTGTCGCGCCCGAGCCAGGGAGCGTGCAGGCACATCCTCCTTTGTCCTTGGTGACGCTCTTCGGCTTCCATTTCCTGACCAAGCGTTTGACGCTCTCGTCTTTTCTTTCGCCCTTCATGAAAAACCCCATCCGCAACGCCTGGCCATGTTGGCCGAAGGGCGCCGTGTCTTGAACTCTGGCGGCCTCGTGGTGGTCTTAGACTATGTCCGCCCCAATGACAGGCGTGCTCGACTTGCGGCCGGATTCCTGGCGTGCATTGAACGCATGGCAGGACGCGTCCATTACCGTGCCTTTAGGGATTACATGCAACGGGGCGCCGCCGATGGGGTGCTCACCGCCGCCGGCCTTCGGCTCATGTCCCGCACCCTTTGGCTTCAGGGCACGGTGGGGCTTTTTGAAGGCCGGTGGGAAACCCCGTCTTCAGGGTGATTTGACAGGCATCATGTCAGCTATAATTCCGGGCCTGCCGCCCGCCCCAATCCAAAGGGTCAGCGCTTCTTCTGAGGGACGGCGTCTGCGTGGTCCGAAAATCATGAGCGGCCACAAGGGCCGCCCCTCCAAGCCCAGAAGCCATTCGCCCAACCGATGTCGGCCTCAAACCCGCCGAGCAAAGGTGCTGACAAGGCGGGGGAACGAAAGGCCCCATAGAAGCCGATCGCTCTCCCAAAGAGGGGTGCAGCGCCTTGCCAGCAGGCCATGGGTTCGTGAAGGTCTTGGCGACGGGCCTTTTGCTCCCCTTGGAAAACACGACGTTAAAGGCCGAGCTTTTGGCGATTCTTTTCAATGTGCGCCAGGAGCGCATCGGCAGCTTCCTGGGCATCTGGGTTGACGTTGAGCAGACCTCCGGTCACGTCCGTGAGATCCTCGGTGAGCAGCTTCACCAGATTGGGCGCTCCCGTGACGTTGGGCACAGGATTCACATAGGTGTAGAGCCCAAAAGCCAAGGCAAAGATGGCATCGATGGTGGCCTTTTGTTCCATGTATTCCGGGGCGCAGGCCACCACGGGAAGATCGGGAATGGGAACCCCTCCAAGCGCCTGGGAGATCGCAGCCACCAAATCCGCGCAGCGGCCCGTGTCCGTGCAGGTGCCATAGCTGAGAACCGGCGGCACCCCTAGAGCTTCACAGACCGCCTTGAGGCCCGGGCCCGCCAGAGCCTTGGCTTCGGGAAGACACAGTCCGGCCACTTGCAGAGCCGCATTGCCACAGCCCATGGACAACACGAGGATGTCTCGCTTGATGAGTTCCTTGGCCATGCGCACGCTGTGCACATCTTGGCCGGAATCCCTCAGAGTGGTGCAGGAGACGAATCCTGCCACACCACGAATGGCGCCATCCTTGATAGCCTTGAGCAGAGGGTCCAGAGACCCGCCCAGGGCCTCGAGGATGCTTTCCGTGGAAAAGCCCACCACCGCTTCACCGAGCCGCAGGCCGGTCACCGGTTCGACACCCTTTCGCCGCTCAGGGAAGTTTTCAATGGCCATGGTCAGAAGGGTCGCGGCCTGTTCGGCCGCCTTTTCCGGCACGTAATCCAGACGATCCGTTATGCCTTCAAAGGCGACGAGATCACTGACTGGAATGAGTTTGAAGTGATACTTCTGCGCGTACAGGGGATCAATGGGCATGGAACAGTTCATGTCGCAGGCAAAGAGATCCACGCAACCGCTGGCCAAGACCGCCTCCTGCATGATCCAGTTGCCCGTAAAGCCGTAAAAGGCCTCGTCCATGGTCCAGCGCTGAATCATTTCCTGGCCCGTTTCGATGGAGGCCACAACCCGCAGGCCCTTGGCTCCTGCGGCTCTGGCCTTTTGTTGCCATTCGGGCTGGCGAGCCAGTTGGACCATGGCAAAACCCAGAAAGGGCTCATGGCCGTTGGGAAGCACGTTCACGTAGTCGGGGTCCAGCACGCCTAAGTCCACGCGCATGCGATGGGGCCTGGGAATGCCAAAGAGCACGTCCTGGCAGTCTTCGTTGACAATCTGGCTCTGATACGCCATGGCCACGGACATGCGCATGGCCTTGAGGGCCAGACTCACATAATAGCCGTCCACGTTGGTGAGGCAGGAACTGGTGGCGCGCAGCATCTCGCCGTAGATGCCTCCCGGAAAGATATCCAACTTCTTCCACAGGGCCTGGCGGTCCGGCGGAGCCAGGCGGGCCACAATGTCACTGGGTTCATGGGCCGGCTTGTTGAAATCGTGCTGGGCAAAATCACACAGGCGCAACGCCGTCTCTTCCGCCGACCCCGAGGTGTCCACGCCCAGGCGCTCCGCAAACGCTTTTAGCTTCTGCGGCTCCGCCAGCCCAAAAGGGGTTCGGCCTTGAGCCGTGGCCCGCAGGGTGCGCAAGGTCTGTTCCGTGTGATAATGGTAAGTGGAGGCGCCCAAGACATTGCGCAGCACCATCATGCGCATGGCCATGCCGTCCGCCTTGATGCCGCATACACCCCGCTTGTCCTTTTCCGCATCAGCTCGACACGGCCCATTGGAGCATAGATCACAGCGTACACCCCCCATGCAAAAAGGACAACGCTTGTCCGGATCGTTGCCGAGCCCCTGGGCCGCATACCGGTCCCAGATGTTGGTCATCTCGTCGCGCCGAATCCGATCCACCATGGTCTGCACCGACACGTGGTACGACAATCGTTCCTTTTCCATACCCTTCCTCCATGATAAGAAAGCCCTGGCCGTGGGGCGCAGGCAAGGTTCGCGCGCCGCCGTGAAGTGAAATTTGCTTCACTCATTGGAGCTCATGAGAAAAAAAACGTCAAGGGGTGGATCGGAAAGGTTGTTTTATGGCCCCACGTAAAGTGAAAGACAATTCTACTTCGAGAAAAGCTTCCCCAACCGCCTGGGGGCGTGGGGGGCGCCGTCAGGAAATCGCAGAGGCGGCGTTGCGCCTCGTCAATCGTGAGGGTTTGAAGCGACTCAATGTGTCACGTTTGGCCCGAGAACTAGGCGTGGTGCCGTCGGCGCTCTACCGCCATTATGCCAACAAAGACGCCATTCTTGATGCGGTCTTGGAGCTTGTGGGGGAGCGTCTTGCAGAACACGTGGATCAAGTGCGGCGGGAACACTTTTCGTCCCTGGCCCGTCTGGATGCCCTGCTGGCGCAGCATGTCTTCTTTATCACGTCCCATCAGGCCCTTCCTCGAATCCTTTTTTCCGAGGAGATCATTGGCGATGCCGAGCAAAGGCGAGCTCGGCTGGGCGAAATCATTCACGCTCACGTCATGCGCATTGCGGCCATCATTCAGGAAGGGCAGCAGGACGGGGAACTGCGCTCCGACGTGCCGGCGGAAGCCGCTGCCGTTATGTTTCTGGGTATTGTGCAGCCCGCCGCCATTCTGTGGCATGTGAGTGGCGGGCGTTTTGACTTTTCCGAACATGCCCGTACGGCCTGGAAACTCTATCGACAGTGCCTGAAGCCATAAAAAAGGACCGCCGCATGCACGGCAGTCCTTGACTCGGTGCCTTTTAGAACCTCGCCTTTATTCCTCGTCGACGATGCTTTCTTTCAGAGCGCGCAGGGTCGGCACGGGAACGGGCAGAAGAATGTTGCGGTCGGGATTGTACATCATGCGATAGGAAAACCCACGGTTTCCCTGGGATTCCATGACGCTCCAGCCTCGCACGAGGTACGGGCACGCGTCGTTGAAGCAAATGTACATAAACTCATTGTCCCATTCGGTAAAGGGCGTCTGAGGAACCCTCCACTTTTTCATGCGCTCTCCACAGTGTGGGCATTGGAGGGTTTTCGCCACATGGCGCTTCCTTTGTTCAACCTCCTCAGCCGACTTCGCCTCACCTGCATTCAACGCCACGACAGGCCTTGGGCGTCGCCCTTTGGGCACCCCCTTTTTTTCAGCCCACATGGCGTAGACGGGATCGCTGGGAAGGCCCAGATGGGCATACTTATCGTCGGCAGGGCGTGGTTTACCCTTGGAGATGGCCAGGTGAGTCTTTTCGAATTCCGGCACGCTGGCAAAAAAATCTTCCACCAAAAAGATGCGTTCTTCTTCGCTGCTTTCCTTCCAGATTTTGACGGCCTTTTGAGGAAACATGCGGTTGGAAAAAATCACCAGAAACATGCCCCCAGGTTTGAGGATCCGCGCCACCTCAGCAAAAACCCGAAAGGGCTGCGTCATGTAGTCCACTGAGACCGTATTCAGGACCACGTCAAAGGTGTTGTCGGCGAAGGGAAGCCGAGGATTGGCGTTGAGGTCGTGAAGCACGTAGCGACTGAGCGCCTTGTTGGACTTCAGTTCGTTGACGTTGAGCCCCAAGCCCACCACTTCAGCGGGCTGCACCGTAGCGGGAATGTGGGAATCCCATCCCGCCATGAGATCCAGAATCACCGGTTGATCCTCGATGATTAGGGTACCGATGATCTGTTCCACCGTCTCCAGGGCGACGCGATCCAAATGAGAAACAAAGCGATCCGTTTGATAAAAGACCGCATCGTCCGTCTCATCGACTCTTTGAAAGGCGTCTTCCGTGTAGACCCATTGCTGGACCTTCTCCTGCATTGCGTTTCTTTCGACCATGCCTCGCTCCTTTCCATGTGCGGACAACAACCTGTCGGGGTTTGTCCGCTCTTGAAAAAAACCACTCTGAGCAGACATGGCAAGAGGGTTTAGGAAAAATACAGGCCCAGATCGTTTGAAAGTTCAGTTTTTTTGAGAAACCGCGTCAAGGCGCGCACATTCCGTGCGGGCGTTCTTGTTATTCGGACCTAAAGCGAGCGATTTAAGCGCAAGAAAATCTCACCTCATGGACTATTGAGGTGGGATTGTAGCCAGATCGGGCGCATCCCATACCGCGCAACAGCAACCCAAAAGGTAGAAGCATCACAATGACGCGTGCCACACCCACGACAAAAAGGCACAGCATGATTGGACGGCATTGATGCGTTTTGTGGTCACGCATTTGAATTGACCGATGTTTACGTCAATGGAATGGGACGCCGGACCGTTTGGTGGCCTCGTCGGGGCGCCCCCCGGGTCACCCCGACGGTATTCGCAATCCAAGTGATGCCGTGCGCATGATTGGGCATGCCCACAAATTCGTGTTCGTCCAACCGTAGTGATGTGCGGGTAGACGCCGAGGCGAACCACTCCTCGCGCGCAATTTTTCCGGCGTCATCTGACCGCATTTATCCATTCAGCCCTTCGCTGACCTTAAAATGCCGGGCAATCGCCTGGAAGGGGCCGTGGTCAAGGGAGGCGGGTTTCCAGAACTTGTTTATCTCATCATCGGGCACGAGAAATTCGGCAACGATGCGGCTGCACGCTTGCTCAATTTTCTCTTTGGTAGCCTGCAAGGTATGTAGGTCTAGTGCAGTACTGCTGCCGAGCTAAACGTGTACCAGCTCATGAGCCTGCGTAAACATCTAAGCCGCTTTACCATCAGCTCCACTGATAAAGACGAGCGGCGCGTCATCACCCACTAAAACAAAATGACGTAAATTTGACGATACACGAAACATCAGCGCTCATCCGCAAAAAAGTCACAGTCAGTACCTAAAAGATGGCCATCGGCGTGCCAAAATCGACGCTTCGATGGTCAGGGAGACGATCGTCAGCTCTGTCTTGCGCCGGAATCGCTCAAATTAGGTCGGAAATATCGGGCGCACACAAGGAACTGTCCTCACGAGAGTGAGGGACCGTCCGTGGTATCGAAGAGACCACATCCTCGCGAAAATCTTTGGACCGGCACACAATGTGACTTCAGCATTGTACAATGGCCGAACGGCGCGATGTTTTTGATCGTCCCGCGATCATGGTCTTTCGGGTCATCGTGTCGCGGCGAGCACCGCTTCTGCAAAGTGAAAAGGCCATTTATGAAGCTCCCGTGAGACAATGGGACCCATTGCGACGCCGGTATGGATGGGCTCAACGCTTTGGCTGCAGCCTTTGCCCTTCTTGTTATCCCGCTAAGGACCGGGAAACTTGTGCGATCATTTGACCATCATGTGGGTGGCCTTTTCCGGTCCTTCCAGCAAGAGAAAAGACCGCACCCTCACCTCGATAAAGGTCGACTGGGGGTGATTGAGTAGGCTGTGAATCTGAGGGTGCCGCTCTTGAAAACGCCGCCGCACCTCAAGCTCTCGGACGGCATCCGTTAAGGGTGCGGCCCACCCCTCCACGGTCAGGGCTCGAACGGAGGCGCGATCCGCATCATCTTGACGCGTGTCCACAAGCAGGCTCACCTGCCCGTTTTCCCTGATGTTTTGAAACTTGGTGGTGTCTTGCCGTGTGGCCATGTACACGATAAGGCCCTGTTCATCGGTCACGTAGGCCATGAGCGAACAATGGGGCTTGTGATCTCGGCAGGTCGCCAAAACGCACATATCGTGAGACGTGAGCAAATCGATCATTTTCTTTAGCATGGCACCTGATTCCTCCTTTTTTCCAGCGCACGCCCGTGCGTCGCGTGGCGTCGCATGGGATCTGACAAGCCGCCTGGCCGTTTCTTGTCCACATCCGGAGAGCGCACACCAGACCGCGGACCCTGGACCTTCATGTACGTCGCCATGGACCTCAGAGCATCGCATGTCGGAATGCTATGATCAGAGAAAGCCTTGACGACGGTGTTGACAATCTTCCTTGATCAGGGCACCTATGGCAAGAGCGTCTTTTCTGCAGCACTGGCGTGAAAAGGGGCGGCACGAAGGCGCCGCCGAGAACTCAAAAACTTTAGAGGACAGAAGGAGGGCGATCATGAGAGGACGTGGTTGGTGGGCGATTGTAGCGGTCTTGACCGTCCTGGTGATGGCTCCTGGCTGGACCATGGCCGGAACCTACAAGGACGAGTACAAAATGAGCATCGTCGTGGGCCCCAAAGGGCCGTGGGGCGAAGGGGCCCAAAAATTCGCCGACCTGGTGCGGGAAAGGACGCAAGGACGCATCAACATCAAGTGTTACTTTGCAGGGCAACTCTTTGCCGGAAAACAAACCAATGAATTTATGCTCATGCGCCAAGGGGTCATCGATTTCGCCCTCGCATCCACCATCAACTGGTCACCTCAGGTGCCGTCCCTGAACCTGTTTGCTCTGCCGTTCTTCTTTGAATCCTATGAGCAGCTCGATGCCGTGAAAAACGGCGCACCGGGCATGGAGTTGTTCCGCCAGATTGAAGAGCGCGGTGTGGTGCCTTTGGCATGGGGAGAGAACGGTTTCCGGGAATTGACCAATCGCGTGCGGGCTGTGGATTCGCCCGAGGCCATAAAAGGCCTGAAGGTGCGTGTGGTGGGTTCCCCCATTTTTATCGATACCTTTCGAGCCTTGGAAGCCAATCCCATCAACATGAACTGGGGTGAAGCCCAAACCGCTTTTCAACAGGGTACCGTGGACGGTCAGGAAAACCCGGTCAATGCGGTGATCATTCCGTATCAGCTCTGGCAGGTGCACAAATACATTAGCATTTGGCACTACGCCATCGACCCGCTTATTCTTGGAGCAAGCCAAAAGACCTGGAAAACCTTTAGTCCCGAAGACCAAGCCATTCTGAAGCAAGCCGCTGTGGATGCCTGCGCCTGGGAAATTCAGCAGGCACGCCAAGGGCTGCAAGGTGACATGAGCGCTTTAGATACCTTGCGCCAAAACGGCATGGAGGTCACGGTGTTCACACCGCAGATGCGCGCCGCCTTTCGTGAGAAGACGCAGGCCGTTTACAACGACTGGAAGGAAAAAATCGGGGCCGACCTGGTAACTCAGGCCGAAAAGCTTCTCGGGCGATAGGCCTTTGGATTGAGAAGGCATGGTTCAATGCCTCGGGCATGGATTCTATGGCTTCGAGATCATTTTGAAGAGGCTGTGTGCGCCCTGCTCCTTCTCGTCATGGCGCTCGTTGCCTTTGTCAACGTGGGCATTCGCTATGGCACCAACTATTCCTTTGCCTTTGTGGAAGAGGTGGAGGTGAGCGCGTTGGTGTATCTGACGGTTTTCGGCGGGGCCGCAGCGTTTCGCAAGGGCTTGCATCTGGGGCTGCATTTTGTGTTCGTTCGCCTTCCCCTTTCGCTTCGGCGTGCGGTGCTCCTGCTTTCCATGTCCCTCATCGTTTTCGTGTTCGGGACCCTGGCCTACTATGGCATCGTTCAAATGCGCGATGAAATGGCCCTGTCCACCTTGTCCGAAGCCCTTCAGGTGCCTCAATGGGCCTATACCCTGGCGGTCCCGCTGGGAAGTCTGCTCATTATCCTGAGGGCTTTTGAACGGACCCGTGTCCTCTGGCACGAGCACGAATAGGACGAAAGAAGCCTCATGGACCCGGCGTTTTGGCTTTTTTTCGCTTTCTTGGTGCTGCTCTTTCTTGGCATTCCCATTGCGGTCGCCTTAGGCAGCGTGGCCATCTTTATGATTTGGCATTTCCAGTTGGGCATTCCGGTGGTTTCTTCCAACTTTTACGCCGGCATTGCCAAGTATCCGCTGCTGGCCATTCCTTTCTTTATCTTGGCTGGCATGATTCTTGAGCGCTGCGGCGTGTCGCAACGTCTGGTCCATTTGGCCAGTCTGCTCGTGGGGTCTCTTCCCGGCGGCTTGGCCATCGTGGCGGTTCTGGTGTGCGTGTTTTTCGGGGGGATCAGCGGGTCCGGCCCCGCCGATGCCGCCGCCATGGGCGCCGTGCTCATACCCGCCATGGCTCGAAAAAATTACGCTCGAGAATTCAGCGCAGCGCTCATCGCCGCCGGGGGGTCCACGGCCATTGTGGTCCCTCCCAGCATTGCCTTTATCCTATATGGTGTCATCACCACGACGTCGGTGCCGGCCCTCTTTGCGGCAGGCATTTTCCCTGGGATTCTCGCCGGTCTTTCCCTGATCGTCCCCGCCTATTGGATTTCCAAGCATCGCGGCTACATGGGCGAGCGTCGCGGCACCACCAGGGAACTGGTCGTGGCCTTCAAAGACGCCTTTTGGGGATTGCTCGCCCCATTGGTGATTCTCGGGGGCATTTACGGGGGCATCTTTACCGCCACGGAAGCCGCCATTGTGGCCGTCTTTTACGGTATCTTCTTGGGTTTCGTGGTCTACAGGACCCTCAACCTTAAAAGCTTCTACCAAATTCTTGTGGATGCCGCCGTGTCTTCGGCCGTGGTGCTGCTCATTGTGGCCCTGGCCGGCCTCTATAGCTGGGCGGGAGCGACCCTTGGAGTCATGGAAAAAATCGCTGATTCCCTGCTGTCCATATCCTCCCATCCCGCCGTGGTTTTGGTCCTGGTCAATGTCGTCATCCTTGTTGCCGGTATGCTTTTGGACGCCATTTCCATCTACTATGTGTTCCTGCCCATTTTGATGCCCATCATGACCCATTTCGGTTGGGATCCTCTGTGGTTCGGCGTGCTCATGACGTTGAATTTGGCCATCGGACAGTTTACGCCTCCTGTCGCCGTCAACCTGTACGTGACCACGAATTTGGCCGGCATTTCCCTAGAAAAAACCTCTGTAGCCACCCTCCCCTTCGTAGCGGCCATGGCCGTGGCGCTTTTTCTTGTAGCCCTGTTTCCAGCCCTGAGCCTGTGGCTGCCGCGACTGTGGGGACTTTACTGATTCGCTGTGTGTGGCGGCCACCATAAGGTTTTCGAAAGTCTTGCCCTATGGACGATCTTTTCGTACCTCAAGAACGCCTTCAAGCGGTCAATTCCCAAGCCGTGAACCCACAGGGGGCTTTCGTCCTTTACTGGATGACGGCGTACCGGCGCTTGTCATGGAATTTCGCTCTGGATCGGGCCGTTCAATGGGCCCTGGAACTCAAAAAGCCTCTGCTCATTCTCGAAGCCTTGCGTCTGGATTACCCTTGGGCCAGTGATCGCTTTCATGCGTTTGTTCTGCAGGGGATGAGGGAAAACGAGGCCCTGTGCCGCGCCACACCCGCCACTTATTATGCTTACGTGGAACGATCCATTGGGGAGGGTAAGGGCTTGCTGAGCGCTCTGGGGCAGATGTGCTGTGTCGTGGTCACGGACGATTTTCCCGCCTTTTTCTTGCCTTCCATGATTGCGGCTGCCGGTCGGAAACTTCCGGTGCTATTAGAAAAAGTGGACAGCAACGGCCTTCTTCCCATGATGAGCCCGGGCAAGGCGTTTTCTTCCGCCTATGCCTTTCGAAGATATCTTCAGCACACACTTCCGAATTATCTGGAACAGAGGCCACTGGAAAATCCCCTGGACCTTTTGCCCCCACTCCAATCCACCCTAGATCTTGACAGCTTGTTTTCCAGATGGCCTCCATGCACTGAAAAGCATCTTGCACACCCCGAAGATTTGGTCTCGACACTGCCGATCGATCACCAAGTGGGCATCTGTGCGACGCTCGGAGGTTCCACTCCGGGGCGCCGACGGCTGGAGCATTTTATCGCGCGAAACCTTTCCCGCTATGCCCAGGACCGCAACCATCCCGACGAAGACGCCACCAGCGGCCTTTCGCCTTACTTGCATTTCGGGCATGTGAGTGCCCACGAAATCTTTAACGCTGTCTGTCGTCATGAGGCTTGGACTATAGAGAAGTTGGCCACCAAGGCGACAGGATCTCGTTCGGGATGGTGGGGTATGAACGAAGGGGCCGAAGCGTTTTTGGACCAGTTAGTTACATGGCGGGAGTTGGGCTTCAACATGTGCCGATACACCACCGACAACGATGCCTATGAATCTTTGCCCTCATGGGCTCAAGAAACCCTGGAAAGGCACGCCGCCGATGCCAGGCCTTACGTGTATTCCTTGAAGGATTTTGAAAAGGCCGAAACCCATGACCCCTTGTGGAACGCCGCCCAAAGGGAGCTGCTCTCAGAGGGTCGTATCCATAATTACCTTCGCATGCTATGGGGAAAAAAAATCCTGCACTGGACCCGAACGCCACAGGAAGCGCTGCAATTCATGATCGAACTCAACAACAAGTACGCTCTGGATGGCCGCGATCCCAATTCTTACACGGGCATTTTTTGGGTTCTTGGGCGCTACGACAGACCCTGGGGACCCGAACGGAGTGTATTTGGAAAGGTCCGTTACATGTCGTCAAAAAACACTGCGCGAAAAATTCACCTGGAAGACTACCTTTCCACATACGGAAAAACCTGAGGCGCCCGCGCTAGCTTTTTTCTTTTGGCTTGGGATGCTCACCACCCCTCAGATATGTTCATTTTCGACCACTCGAAACGCCACAAAATCCCAGGCGCTCAGCCGATGGAAATCTAAACTCATGAACGACACTTCTTTGCCGTCCAGCCAGGATCGCTCGGGTTTTTTCTTCTCCAAAACCTTCCAGTCTTTGAGGCATTGCACGGCCTGGTCCCTTTCCAGAAGAATCCCTTTTTGGAGCAGCATCGGCCCCAGTTCGCCAATAAGACGGTTAAAGAGTTTCACGCGCAGGCGCACCGGGGCCGCCTCATCAACCGATGCCGCATCCATTCGAGGTTTTTGACCATGGCGCAGCCCGGCCAAAGGACTATTTTTTCGAAGGATGGCTCCCGCCAACCCCGGCATGGGACCTGAAAGGGCCAGAACATCCCCGTCGCTCAAAAAGGTCGAGCCCACATCATCCACAGGAATACCGTTCAAAAAAATGGTGCCGACGTGTTTTTCGACGGTTTCCAGGTCCAGGTCCCACTGGTGTGTCAGGAGATCGGCCACGGTGGTCTTTGGTTCAACGAGGACCCACAGACCCGACTGGAACCAGGGGAAGAGGGCTCCCAGAGCGTCTCCGCCTTGCAGGACCAGCTCGCCCACGTTCTTGTCTGCCATTTTCTGCGCGAAAGTCATGACATTCCTTTCTCCATCATGTTATGGACAAACCAACGGGCGAGGCCGATGCCCTTCACTCACTTCCTTCACGAGGAGCGTTCCATGACTCAGATTTTCGGCTACCAGACACCCCACACCATCCTTTTGGCCACAGACAGCTTGGCCCTGTGTCCCGATACCCAGGGCGGTTGGGAACGTAAGACGGTGCGTAAGATCGTTTCCCTGTCCCCATCCGTTCTCATGCTCTCGGGAGGTTCCGGACTGGGCTTGGCCTTGAGCCACCGCTTTGCCAGGGTCGTGCGTTCCCAGGGGCTCTGGGACGTGGAAAGCATCTTTCCCAAGGCGTTGCCTTTTGCCAGAGCCCAGGTGGCGTCCCTGCGGCACGAGCTGGGAGCCTTTTCAAGACCGGACGGTGCCGACGTGGACCGTTACTACATTCTGCTCGCCGGCATCTCCCTTCGATCCGATCCACCGTCCGCTCATTGGATGCTCCTAGGTGCCGAATCCCATGAAGCACCCATTGAACGCATTCCCCTCGGGTCCGCATTGGCCATTCCTCGTCACATGGGGTTTGAAGTGCAGGCGAGCCGTCTTTCGGGCTCGGCGCAAGATCTTGACACGGTGAAAAGGCTCATGGAAGATCTGCTTCGGCGACGCGCCGAACAGTCCCAGGACGCCGCACCGCCCTTCTTCCTTCTTCACCTGGATGCCAACGGCATTCAAGAACGGCAGCTGCCCTAGACCTGTTCATCTTCGATGCGTTCTGCGCCGGTGCGAAAGATTTCCATGCCACGGCCTCCCAGTTTCTTTCGCAGCTCCAGAAGAGACGCTCTCAGATGGGCGCTCTCCTCGTCGAGAGCGACCACCACCACGGCGCAGTTGTATCCGGGCCACACGGCATTGTCCATCTTGGGCACGGCGTGGGGGCCTTTGCCCAAGACCCGGTCCCATTTGGTAAACCCGGTGACGCAACATCCCTCCAGGGTTTCCATGACGTCTTCGTCGTAGGCCGCATCGTAAAAGACCCAGTACATGTCCATGGATCACCTCGAGGCCCTTTCGGTTTGCCATGCCTTGGCGGCCTGGCGCCGCTTTTCCAACAGATAATAAAACGTGGGCACCACAAGGAGCGTCACCGAGCTGGAAAGGGTGAGGCCTCCCAACATGGTGATCCCCAAGGGGTTCCAGGTTTCTGCGCCCACGCTGCGGGAAACGGCCAAGGGCAGCATGCCAAAAAAAGTGGTCAGCGTGGTCATGAGCACCGGGCGAAGGCGGTTTCGGCCCGCTTGGGCGACGGCATCAAAGAGTTTCAAACCCCTTTTTTCCAAAAGGTGCGTGTAATCCAGCAAGACAATGGCGTTGTTGACCACAATACCCAGCAACATCACGACGCCCATGAAGGACACCACACCCAGGGTGGTTCCGGTAAAGTAAAAGGCATACAAGACGCCGCTCACCGCAAAGGGCACGGAAAACATAATGATCAGAGGGTCTCTAAGGTTGCCGAAAAGGGAGGCCATCACCATGTAAACCAACACGATGCCCAGGACAAAGAGGGTGGTCAGTTCACGAAAGGCCTTTTGCTGCTCTTCCACGTCTCCTCCAAAAGCGAGGCTCACCCCTTCCGGAATGTCCATGGCCGCGAGTCGCTTTCGAATCTCCGCGCTGGCCGATCCCAAGGATCGTCCCAAAAGGTCTGCTTCCACCTTAACAATCTTTTGGCGATTCTTGCGTTCGATTTCAATAGGCCCAGAACCTTCGCGCAGGGTCACGAAATTCTTGAGTTGCACTGTTCGGCCGTCTGGCAACAGTACGGGCGAGCGCAAAACGTTTTCTAGCCGATTTTTGTCCGCTTCTCCAAGCCGCGTGAAGATATCAAAGCTGTCCCCGGCATCCCGGTACAAACTCGCTTCCTTGCCGTAGAAGTAGTTTCTCAGCACCGCGGCCACCTGGGCCACGCGAAGGCCCAAGGCCGCCGCCTTTTCTCGATCGATGATCATCCACAATTCCGGGCGCGGCGGCTTTTGGCTGATTTCCACGTCCACAAGGCCGGGCATGGATAAGAACATTTTTTCTACGCGCTGCGCCATATCCATCAAAACATCCATGTCCGCCCCCTGAATTTCCAAGGATACGGGTTTGCCACGGCCCTTGAGGATCTGGGCGATGGGGTCTTGGGCCGTGACCATGATGCGGCTGATGCCAGGAATCTTCTGCACTTCCTCGCGCAAAAGGGCCGCAATCTCCTTGGCGCTGCGATCCCGCTGGTCCCGATCCACCAATTTAAACCCAATGGACCCCACGTTGGCACCTTCTTCAAAACCCAAGGCCACGCCGATACCTTCTTCGGACTGCCCGGCAAAGGCATAGGAATGGCGAAACTCCCCAGGCTTCACCACTCGGTCGATCTTTTCCAGAATGGCTTCCACCACCCGATTGGTCTCCTCAATGCGCGTGCCTTCCGGAAGCCTGAAGTCCACCAAAATGTCTCCGCTGTCCACTTCGGGCATAAACGATGTGGAAAGAAAGGGAATTAAAGAAAGGCTGCTTACAAAAAGGGCAAAGGCTAAAAACAAGGTGGTCTTGCCGTGGCGAAGACACCACTCCAGTGTGGCCTCATAGCTGTGTTCAACTTTCAAGAAAGCGGCTTCGCTCCAACGATAAAGCTTTTCCATCAGCCCCGTGTGGCGTTCCGGCAAAAAATACCGTCGATGTAGCCATTGGGAACACAACATGGGAGTCAGGGTGAGCGCTGTGAACAGGGAAACCCCAAGGGTGATCACGACGGTAACCCCCAACTGCTTGAATAGGATACCGGCCAAACCGGTCAAAAACATGAGCGGGACAAAGACCACCACTGTGGTCAGCGTGGACGCCGTGATGGCCAAGCCCATTTCGCTGGCCCCAAACATGGCCGCTGCCGTTCTTCGACTTCCCCGCTCCATGTACCGCACGATATTTTCCAGCACCACAATGCCGTTGTCCACCACCATGCCGGAGGCAATGGCCAGAGACATGAGGGAGATCAGGTTAATCGTAAAACCGAATAAAAACAAAAAGATAAAAGAAAGAATCAGGGAAAAGGGAATGGTCAAAGCGATGATGAGAGCGGAACGAAATTGACGAAGAAAGACCACGGTGACCAGTACCACCAGGGCGATGCCGTAGAAGAGTGTGATGCGAAGGTTCTTGATGGAGGTCAAAATATTTTCGGCCATTTCCATGACGATGTGAATACGCACATCGGCTGGCAACGTCTTTTGAATCTCTTCGATTTTGGCGCGCACTCGACGGGACACCTCCACGGTGTTTTCCCCCGTCTGCTTTTGTAAAATGAGCACAATGGCGGGCTGGCCATCCCCCCAGCCGTTAAGTTCCATAGGTTTGAAATCGTCTTGGACGCGGGCGATATCACGCAGGTACACGGGGCGGCCTTCATAAAAACCCACCACTGTGCCTTCCATTTCTCGAACGTCGGCAAAGCGAGCCGGCACGCGCACGAAGTATTCCTTTTGGCCCGCTTTGATGGCACCGGCCGGAATATTGACGTTTTCCGCCGCCAACACGCGATTGATTTGTTCCAGAGACAGTCGAAACCCTTCCACCTTTTCCAGATCAAAGTAGACATTGATGCGGCGCCGCATCCCGCCGTAGAGCTGAATGGCTCCCACCCCAGGAACCCTTTTGAGCTCATCGGAAATGCGCTTGTCCACCAGGTGATACAATCGAGGCCAGCTGGTTTCGCCCGTGACGGTGATAAAAAAGATGGGCGCCGTGGCGCTGCTGAACTTGTAGAGCATGGGCGGTTCCACATCGGGAGGAAGGTCTCTTTTGGCTCTTTCCAACCAATCTCGAATATCGTTGGTCGCCACGGAAAGGTCGGTCCCCCAGGTGAAACGGCACATCACTAAGGAAAGGTTGTCCAAGGACTTGGAGGTCAAAGTGTCCAGGTTGCTGACGGCGTTCACCTGGTCTTCGATGACTTTGGTCACCTCGGTTTCCACGTCCGAAGCGCTAGCTCCCGGCCACGTGGTCAGAATAGAAACCACCGGTGGGCTGATGTCCGGAAACATATCAATGCTGAGGCGCAGCAAGGCCATGATCCCCAGCAACAGGCCCGCGGAAAGGATCATCAGAGTCGCCACAGGCTGACGCACGGCGAATTCGGGAAGTCGCATGATGCACTCTCTCGATAGCTTCTAGATTTTTTCACACGTCGGCGAAGCCGGCTTTAGGATGCCTCCGTATCAACCACCTCCACCCTCGACCCGTCCACGACCCGGTTCTGGCCGCGCACAATCGCCTGGTCTTTCAAGTCAAGTCCTTCCACGACTTCCACAAAGGTTTCCTGTTCTATGCCCAATCGCACGTTGCGTAACCGCGCCTTCCCCTCTTCCACCACAAACACGTAAGGTTGCCCCGTGCCGGGAAGGCGCACCACGGCGTCTCGGTCCACAACGAGGGCCTCGCGTGTCCTGAGGGGGACTGTCACGTGGGCGAACATTCCGGAGCGCAGGGCCATATCAGGGTTGGGGAGGTGCAGTTCAGCCAAAGCTGTGCGTGTTCGGGGGTCCAGCACGGGCGAGAGCACCTCCACCGTGCCTTCAAAAGTCCGGCCGGGATGGGCATCCAAACGACACAGGCCTTTCATCCCCGTCCGCATATATCCGAAATCCTTTTCGGGCACGTGAAAGACAACTTTTAAGACCGTTTCGTCTGTAATGCGCACGATTGGTTTTCGGGTGTCCGTGAGGTTTCCCGGATCCAAATAGCGTTCTGCCACGATTCCACTAATGGGGGAACGGAGAAAGAAATCGGCATGGATTTCCTCAAGAGCCTTCAAGGCCGCCTGGGCCTCCTCCACGCGGGCTCGTGCCGCTTGAGCCTCAGCTTGAATATGATCGAGCCGTTGTTTAGCGACAGCTTTTTCACGATACAGGCTTTCAAGGCGTTTTTTATCTTTTTCCAGCAACGCCATCTGAATTCGCGCCGCTTGAAGACCGGCTTTGGCCTGTCGAAGCCGTGCGACCACTTCCGCGTCGTCCAACTGCACCACCAAAGCACCTTGCGAAACGGGCTGACCCCGTTCAAAAAACACCTGCTGGATTCTCTTGCCCGGCACGGCGGGATACAAGTACACATCCCGCATAGGGACAAGATCTCCGGTGGTTTTGAGGGATTCTTCCACGGCGGCTAGCTTTACGGAACGAACCGCCACGGGCACCACGAGGTCAAGATCCCGAGTTTCCGGAGGGCGCGAGCGCCACCGCACCACATTGAAGGCGCTCAGCATCAGGAAAGCCACCGCGATTCCAAGAACCACGAGCTGCGTGTTTCGCCTCATGGGCCCATGTGCCGATCTATCGTCCATGCAAATCCCCTTTGTTCAAGTCTCGACGGCCCACGGCGCGCGCCAGTTCCGCCACAGCGATGTGGCGACCGTAGTGCGCTGCGTAGAAATTACTTTCCGCCTGCGTGAGGTAAGTTCGTGCATCGAGGACTTCCGTGACAGTGGTGACTTGCTGCTGGTATTGAAGCCGGGTGATTCTGAGGTTTTCCTTGGCCTGTTCCAAGGCCTTTTTCGCCGTCAGGATATTTTCCTCCGCGACCTGCACATCCGCCAGCGCGGCTTTGACCTCCAATAAAACGCTGCTTTCAATCTCGGCCAACCTTTCCTCAAGGGCCTTGAACCTGTGGCGTTGGCGACGTACTTGGGATTGGGTTCGACCCCATTCGAAGATGGACCAATCCATGCGCACGCCCACGGCCGCGGTATCCGGATTCCGATAGTCGTTCTCTTCCCCCAAAGGATCCTTGCCCGTGCGCTCGTACAGGCCTACGGCAAACACCTTGGGATAGAAGTCGCTGGCCGCCAACCGCACCGCCTCTTTCGCCTTGCCGACCTCAAGCCTCAAGATCGCCAGTTCCGGCCGCGCACGTAAAGCTTCTGCCATGAGATCGTCCAAGGACAGTGCCTGGGGCACAAAGGGCTCGGCCTCTTCCAGCCGCACGGGACGGGCTAAATCACGACCCAAAAGGCGATTGAGATCCGCTGAAGCTAATTCGAGATCCTTTTGCCGACGCACATGCACCTGCTGCGCTTGCGCCAAGGCCACTTGGGATTTCAGCACATCGTTATAGGGAATGAGGCCCTGCTCGTAGAAGCGTTGCGCATCCAAAAGGTGCGCCCTTAACTGCTCCTGTGCCTCTCTGGCCACATCCAGCTGACGTTGCGCCAGAAGCACTCGATAATACGCCGTTTTTACGTATTTGATGACGTCAAGAATCGCTGCCTCCCTGCGCACCTGGGACACCGCCACGTCCAAGGCCGCAATCTTTTTCTTGGTGGAAAGAGCAAAGCCGGTAAAAAGGGGCTGGGTCAGGGTCACGTTCCAGGTATAGGTGCTTCGATGGCCCATCTCCACTTGCTGCACCCCAAGGTTTGTGCGGAAAACGGCGTACGGATGGTCTTCCAGACGAATATACTGGTAGTGAGCTGTAAGGGACGGTTTCAAAGCGGCCTGGGCACTCTTTTCTTCATTCATGGCCGCCTTTTCCAACTCCTCAGCTTCTCGAATCAAATGATGGTTGGCCAACGCTTCGTCCACAGCCGCCTGCACCGACAAAACTTCATCCGGGGCCGTATCGGCGGCGAAAGCCAGCGCTGCAAAACTTCCAAGCCACAAGAGGCAAAACCCCCACCAAAGGCCCCACTGGGTGACTTTTCCCCATCCTTTCGGACTCGCTTCATCTCTCGCCGATAAAGCCACAAGGACTCCATCACCGCTCAGACTCATCATCATTTCTTTCCCCTGTCACCCTGTCCACATGCCCTTCACACCAAGGCGCCCTGGCTCCGTTTCCTCTGGACGCACTCCAAGGGCAGTCATTGGGGCGCCCCTGTTTCGCGGATCGAAAGCCCCAGTACCAAGATCCCGTGCTTCATGAAACATTTTACATGCGGCGTCAACACCTGGTAAAAGCCAGAGGGCCAAGGCATGGAGGTGGCATTTTTTCTTTGACGAATTGAGCGGTCATTGTGTAAGGAAGTTTCATTCTTGCGTCGTGGCCTAAACCGATGTGCATAGGTGTGGGACGGCACGGCATGAAGCATAACTTTCCGGGGTTTCCTCGCAATTTTCAAGAAGCTCTTGACCTCTCATGTGAACTGAGTTATCAACCTTCGCCCTCGCAGAGGGCTCAAATTTTTTTGTGAGCATGGAGGAATTTTATGGATGTGGTGTGCTGGGCCATCGCCGCCGCGGGGTTCTTGCTTTTGGGTATGTTGTGCAAGCATTCCGCCGACAGGTAAGCGACTTCGGTTGGGCATTCAATTGCAAAACAATGGTTTTGGATACTCTTATGACGTGTCACAGGAGGTTTCCCATGACGCGACAGTCTTCACAACGATGCGCTGTTTCGACGCCCCAGCCCATTCCCAATCCGGTCAAGTGCAAGGAAGGCAAAGGACTGCGCAATTTTGACTGTCTGCATTACGACGATTGTTTGGACAAAGCCGCTAAGGGCATGTGGAGCGGCTTTACGTGTGAAAAATGCGCGTATTTTCAATGACATGAATATAGACAACACAAAAAAACCCGCCCTCGCTAGGGCGGGTTTTTTTGTGCCCCATATCTTGCGTTTGTCTTGGAATACCGAGGTTTCCGGGTTATGCTGCGCTTCGAGCGTATCGAGCCATCATCCATCGCACAACTGACGACACAGTGAGGAGCTGGCCATGAAGGTTCTGATTACCGGAGCTTCGGGTTTTGTGGGCACCCAGCTGTGTGTTCGACTTGTCCATCGTGGGCATCAGGTGACGGGCGTGGCCCATGGACCTCGACCGAGTGCCATGCCGTCCCAAGTGTCCTACATCGCGGCGGACACCACACAACCGGGTTCATGGCAGGAAGCCGTCGCCGATCAGGATGTCTTAATCAATCTCGCCGGAGCCTCCATTTTTCGGCGCTGGACGGCCAAAGCAAAAGAAATCATTTATCAATCCCGCATTCTGACCACCCAGAACCTGGTCCAGGCCATTCCCAGCGAGTCTTCCAAGACGCTTTTGAGTACCTCGGCCGTGGGGTATTACGGCCCAAGGGGGGATGCCAGTCTAACAGAAGAAGAGCCCCCCGGATCCGATTTTTTGGCTTCCGTGTGCGTGGACTGGGAAGGGGAGGCTCTCAAAGCCCGCGCCAAAGGCGTGCGCGTTGTGTGCTGTCGATTCGGCATTGTGCTCGGCAAGACGGGTGGAGCCTTGGGACAGATGATTCCGGCTTTCAAGCGGTTCGTGGGAGGTCCTCTGGGTGATGGACGCCAATGGTTTTCGTGGATTCACATGGAAGACCTTCTCGGCGCCATGTTTTTTGTCATGGAAAAAGAGGCCATTGAAGGACCCGTGAATTTCTGCGCTCCAAATCCCGTGCGCAACGAGACACTGGCCCAGGTGTTGGGAAGACTGCTCCATCGCCCCAGTTTTCTTCGCACGCCCGCCTTTGCCTTGAAATGGGCGCTTGGGGAATTCGGTTCCGTGCTTCTGGAAGGCCAAAGGGTGTTTCCCGGCGTGCTTCTGCGCCACGGGTATGTCTTTCGCTATCCCGCAATCGAGGACGCTCTTAAGGACATCCTTAAGGATTAAGACCGACCGCCTCATTTCTTGACGGGGCGCCGGGAAAAGAGCCTTCGAGAAGGCAGGCTGAAGGTAAAGCGGGATTCATGAAGCCGCCTAGTACCCGGCCACACTCCGACAAAAACCTCCTTCGGGCACCCAGCCGAGGAGGCTGCGTCCGGCGCAGTAGGAAACTCTTGTGGATTGATTCAAGATGTGACCCCAATGCTCTAGGGGTGAAGCACCCCCACTTCGGCTTCGACGGCCCGCACCAGGTCTTGGCTGCGGACGAGGGCCGCGGCGGCTTCAATGTCTGAGGCCAGAACGCGATCCTTATCCAAATGGGGAATGTCGCGCCGAATTCGCCGATAGGCCGCCAGAGTGCCTACGCCGGGCCGCATGTTCGTGAACAGATCCAGCGCCTGAGCGCCGCACAGAAGTTCTATGGCCAGCACGGTTTCCACATTGCGCATCACATCCCGGCATTTTCGTGCCGCAAAGGTTCCCATACTCACATGATCTTCCTTGTTGGCGGAAGTGGGGATGGAGTCTACCGAAGCGGGATGGGCCAGGGTTTTGTTTTCCGAAACCAGGGCGGCCGCCGTGTACTGCGCGATCATGAATCCTGAATGCAATCCTCCCTGAGAGACCAAAAACGCCGGCAGGCCGCTCAGGTGAGGATTCACCAATCGTTCGATGCGCCGCTCCGAGATGTTCCCCAATTCCGCCAGTGCCATGGCCAGAAAGTCCATGGCTAGGGCCACAGGCTGCCCGTGGAAATTGCCTCCCAGAAGAAATTCCCCGCTGTCGGCGAAAATCAGAGGATTGTTCGTTGCCGCGTTGATTTCCCGTTCAATGACCCGTCGGCAGTAGGCAATGGCGTCTTTGGTCGCGCCGTGAACCTGAGGTGAACATCGCAAAGTGTAGGCGTCCTGAACTCGAGAACAGTCCTTATGGGACGAGATGATGTCGCTCCCGTGAGTCAAGCGACGCATATTGTGCGCCGCCTTGGCCTGGCCGGGGTGAGGCCGCACGCGATGGATGCGTGGGTCGAATTCCATGCGGCTACCCATGAGCACCTCTAGACTCATGGACGCCGCAATGTCGGCCGTCTTGGAAAGGTTCTCGGCGTCATACACCGCCAAAGCTCCCAAGGCGGTCATGAGCTGCGTGCCGTTGACCAAAGCCAGTCCCTCTCCGGCCTCCAGTTCCAGGGGTTTCAGACCCATACGCCGCAGCGCCTCGGCTCCCGAAAGTCTTTTTCCACGATACAGCACTTCTCCCATGCCGATGAGCGGCAGGGCCATGTGGGCCATAGGGGCCAGGTCGCCACTGGCTCCCACCGAACCCTTTGCCGGTATGATGGGGAGAAGATCAGCGTTTAGAAAATCCCTCAGACGAAGGGCTGTTTCCAAGCGAATGCCGGAATGGCCGCACGCAAAATCTTTCAGGCGCAAGGCCATCAGAGCCCGCACTTCTTCGGGAGCTAGCTCCGGACCCACGCCCGCCGCATGGCTCATGAGAATGTTGCGCTGCAACGTCCGCACATCCTTCGCCGAAATCACCACATCGCTCAAAGCCCCAAAACCCGTGGTCACCCCGTAAATGACGCGGCCTTCGGCAACCCAGGAATCCACCAGCGCCCTGGCGTTGGCAAGGCGATGTCGCGCTGCCTCACTGAAATCTACCGGTACATGGCGCCGCGCCACGGCCACCAACTGTTCCAGGCTCAGACCCTCTTGATCCAAAAAGATCGTCATGGTGAACCTTTCTCATGTCTTTTGGTTCGCATCCCAGCATCCCCTTCCTCGAGCCTTCTCGTCCCTTCTGCGCTCCGTGCCATGCCATGGCTCGCGGACAGCCGTGCGTTTTTGAGAAGGCTCAGCACACCGCCATCCATGATGAGATGCACCAAATGATGGGCCACACAAAAAATCAAGGCTTCTCCGTATTGAGGAAACACCGCCGTTTGAATGAGCACGGAAAGGGGCAGGGTCTTTTGGCCTCCCATGAAGATCACGGCTTCGCGGCGGCCCACGGAGAGATCGAGGAGGCGCGTGATAAAAAAGCCTCCGACGAGAAGACCGCCGTGGAACACGACGGCCAGTGCCAACAGAAGAGGCATAAGGTTGAGGCCTTGAAGGATCGTGTGTCGAGACCCACACACACCTAGCCAGACAACGACGATGACGAGAAAGGTGTTGAGGGTTCCGGGTTGGGGGCATCGCACCCGCCGCATCAGGGCCAAACAGGGGTTTCTCAGACGCATCCCCACGGCCAGAGGCGTGAGGACCAAAAGGGCCAAGGTGGCCATAAGGGATGGCGTGTTCAAAACCGCGGTGGTCGATTTCACGGATTGTCCCAAAAGAAACTTAAGCAACAGCGGCGTAACTAAAATGGCCATGGCATTGGAAACGATGGTGATCAAAAGTGCCGTGGCCGTATTACCGCCCGCAGCACCCGTCATGACCACGCCGCTGCTCAAGGTAGTGGGCATGGCCGCCACGAGAAAAAGCCCAACGACAAGCCCCGGGCTCATGGGCCAGTACGCCAGAGTCAAAGCCCACAAAGGGGCGAGGACAAAAATGAGGAACAGGGCCCCTCCTATGGCCTTCAGGTCCACAAGGCCTTGAGACAGGCTTTCTTTTTCCAAGGTCATGCCAGAAAAGAAAAAAATGGCGGCGATAATGCCGTCCGGACCATGATGGGTTTTTAGCCAACGCCCCCATCGAACACTCATCTCGGCGCTGTCCGCCAAAGTCAGGGCTGTGACGACCATAAGACCTATCATAAAGCCGTGACTTCGCCAGAAAGACGCCAGCACCCTTCGTGGACCACGCCGACTCACGCCATTCGCCTCCTTTTTTTCGCGCTGCGGCTTTTCACACCACTTAGGCCGAGTCCTTTAAGAGCTCCATCTATAAGTCGAGTCATAATCCACAGTCCAGGCTTGAATTTCATGCTTTGTTTGAGTATGGAAGCTGGGTATTTCGCACAGGCGTGAGACGTGTCAGTAGCCCATCGCCAGGGGATGAGCCGGATTACCCTGACTCGCGACACCGCTCCCGTAACACCCGCTCTCGGCCCTGTTCCGTTTCGGCCCACCCCGCACCGCCCCCGATCTCGATGATCCGTTTTCCCCTTTTAGGTGGGGAAAAGTTTTTGGCGATCGAACCCTGATGTTGAGATGCTCGATCTGACAAGGAGTCCATTCATGCGCTATTTTGGAAAGAAAGACGAGTCCGGCGGGGATTTCCGTCCCGCCATGGGTTTTCACGGAGCGGTCGCTTCCGAACATTATTTGTCCGCTCAGGCAGCCATGGACGTGCTCAAAGCCGGCGGCAATGCCTTTGATGCCGCCGCGGCAGCCGTTTTCGTGGAAGGGTTGGTCAATCCGCACATGTTCACTCTCGGTGGCGAATGCCCCATGGTGCTCTATTCCGCTCGGGACCGGTCGGTCACGGTGGTCAACGGCAATACGCAAGCCCCGGCCGCCGCTACTCTTGAGGCCTATCGCGCTCGGGGCTTGACTTTGATCCCTTCCCAGGGAATGCCGGCAGTCGGCGTCCCCGCCGCCGTCGCTTCGGTCTTGGACATGCTGGAAAGGTTCGGAAGCCTCCCTGTGCAAGATGTCTTGGCTCCGGCCAAGGCCTTGGCTCAGAACGGCTTTCCCGTACATGAAGGGCTGGTGCACATGCCCAAATTCGGCATTCAAGAAAACGCCGAACTGTTTCAAAGACAGTGGCCCACCTCAGCCGCCCTGTACCTGAACAGGGACGGCACCGTGCCGGAGCCGGGATCACGCCTTGTCAATGCCGCCTACGGACGTTTTTTGGATTATCTCATGGAAGAGGCCCGAAGCCGAGGCGAATATCCGGCGCAAGGGGTACGCGCGGCGCGTGACGCTTTCTACAAGGGGGACATTGCCGATGAGATCGACCGGTTCGTTCAGGAGCGTGATGGTTTCCTGCGACGAACCGATCTGGAATCTTACGAAACGCGGTTTGAAGAACCGGTGAGCGTGGTCTTTCGAAACACACAGGTGTTTAAATGTGGCCCATGGTCTCAGGGCCCTGTGTTTCTCCAAATGTTACGACTTCTTGAAGGCTTTGATCTGGAATCCATGGCCTGGCATGATCCAGCCTATGTGCACCTATGGCTGGAAGCGGCCAAGCTCGCCTTTGCGGATCGCGAGCAATACTACGCGGATCCTCGTTTTGTGGACGTCCCCTTGAAAGAGCTGCTCAGCTCTTCTTACGCCGCACTGCGGCGCCCTCTTCTGGACCTTCGTAAAGCCAGCCGAGCCCATCGTCCCGGGGATCCTCGAGGTGCAAAGGCCCTGCTGGCCCCCGAGGCCGTCTTTCGATGGGAAAGCTGGGGTTACGGCACGGTGCATGTGGCCGTGGCTGACGCAAGAGGCAACATGGCTGCTGTGACACCCAGCGGCGGATGGATCTGCGGCAACGAAATCGTGCCCTCCCTGGGGTTTTCACTGGGCACGCGGCTTCAGACCTTTTACCTGGATCCTGCGCATCCCAATGCCCTGCAGCCGGGCAAACGCCCGAGAACCACCCTGACGCCATCCTTGGCCTTTCGGGACGGCCAGCCATGGATGGCCTTCGGCACCATGGGCGGGGATCAGCAGGATCAATGGACCCTGCAATTTTTCCTCAACCGCGTAGTCTTTGGCATGGACACGGCCCAAGCCATCGAAGCGCCCAAGGTCTGTTCGGACCATTTCCCCGGGACTTTTTATCCCCATGACGCCTATCCGGCACGGGTGCGTGTGGAATCGCGCATGCCCGAAGCGACTCGACGCGCCCTGGAATCCCTAGGCCACGATGTGGTGGTGGATCCGCCCTGGAGTTTGGGCTTCATATGTGCGGTGTCCCGCGAAAGGGACGGGCTTTGTGTGGCAGGGGCCGATCCTCGAGGCCATCGCCACGGTGTGTTCCCATCCTGCGCCTTGGCCTGGTGACGTCGTCATGATCTTCGTGATGGAGGAGAACTTATGGAAAAATTAGCCGAATTGTGCGACCGCCTGGACACCGTGAATCGAACTATCGGCCGTGGCATCGCCTGGGTGTCGTTGATCATGGTGGCCGTGGTGACCGTGGACGTCATTCTGCGCTACCTTTTCAAAATCACTTTTGTTTTTGTGCAGGAATTGGAGTGGCATCTGTTCGGTTTTCTCTTTCTTGTGGGTGCCGGCTACACCCTGCTCTACGATTCTCATGTGCGCGTGGATGTCTTTTATCAACGCTTTTCCCCGAAAACCAAAGCGTGGATTAATTTTCTGGGATGCCTTCTGTTCCTCTTTCCTGGCTGCTACCTCATCATCGCCACTTCCATGACTTTCGTGGCAAACTCCTGGTCCATCGCCGAGGGGTCTCCGGACCCCGGAGGGCTTCCTGCCCGCTACGTCATCAAGGCCATGATCCCTCTGGGATTTGCTTTGGTGGCCATCCAAGGGGTTCCCATGGCTTTGCGCAGCCTTATGGTGCTGATGGGCTCGACCGAAACCTCTGCGAAAGGCGCGAAAGGAGAGCACTGATGGAATCCTTGCCAGGACTGATGTTTCTTACTCTGACTATCCTTCTCATGTTCGGGTTTCCCGTTGCCTTTACCCTTTTGGGAACGGCCCTGTTTTTCGGTCTGTACGGGTTTGGTTGGGATTTTTTTCATCTGCTGCCTCTGCGCATCTGGGGCGTCATCACCAACTTTACGCTCATTGCGGTGCCCCTTTTTGTCTTCATGGGCGTGATGCTGGAACGTTCCGGCATTGCCGAAGAGCTTTTGGAGACCATGGCTCTGCTTTTTGGTAGAATTCGAGGAGGTCTGGCCGTTTCCGTGGTTGTCGTCGGTGCACTTCTCGGCGCATCCACGGGCATTGTGGGAGCCACCGTGGTGACCATGGGGCTTTTGAGTCTTCCCACCATGCTGCGGCGAGGCTATCAGCCCGAATTGGCTACAGGAACCATTTCCGCCTCCGGGACCCTAGGACAGATCATTCCTCCCAGCATTGTTTTGGTCCTTCTCGGCGACATCATCGGGGTTTCCGTCGGTGACCTCTTCGTCGGCGCCGCAATTCCCGGTCTGCTCCTTGTGGTTCTCTATATCTTCTACCTCCTCGTTGTGGCTCGAATCAAACCCGCTTGGGCACCTCTCATTCCCCAGGAGGAATGGCGGGAGATACTAGAAGCTGGGCTTTTTCGACGCCTCGCCAAGGCCTTGATTCCGCCCCTTGTGCTGATGGTGAGCGTCCTAGGCTCCATCTTTGCCGGCATTGCTTCACCGACGGAAGCCGCGGCCGTGGGAGCCACGGGAGCCATGGTGCTGGCGGCCGCATACCGCAAATTTTCCTTAGAGATTCTGGTTCAGGTCATGCAAACCACCACGCGTCTCACCTGTATGGTGTTTATCATCTTGGTGGGTGCAGGGGCGTTCGGGCTGGTTTTTCGAGGATTAGGTGGAGATCATTGGGTTCGGAACATTCTGACGCATATTCCTTACGGCAAATGGGGCGTGCTCTTCATCTGCATGAGCATCGTCTTTATCATCGGCTTCTTTTTGGATTTCATCGAAATCACCTTCATCCACATTCCGGTTCTTGCGCCCATCATGAAAGCCATGGGCTTTGACCCTCTTTGGTTTGCCATCCTGTTTGCCGTCAACCTTCAAACGTCTTTCATGACGCCGCCCTTTGGGTTTTCTCTGTTTTACCTCAAAGGCGTGGCCCCTCCGGAAATCACCACAGGCCACATCTATCGAGGCATCATTCCCTTTGTTGTTTTGCAACTTCTTAGCTTGTTAATTTTGGTTTTTTTCCCCACCTTAGCCACGTGGCTTCCACACAAGCTCCTGCGCTGAGAAAAAAGAACGCGCGCCCAAGAGACCCCTGCCGGGCGCGCGTTCTGTGACCCCTCCCCAGCCCCCCTTGCGGGCTGCCATGGATGCAAAGGCACACCGCAAGGGCGGTGACGTTTCTCAGGCGCCGGTCTTCGCGGCGATAACATCGTAGTACGCTTTTTCTGAAACGGATCCCCACGCGCCGATCTTTGCCTTGAACGCTTTGAAGGCTTCATGGACCTTACGGGCAACGGGGTCCTTGTTGGCTTCTTCTTCGATGGTTTCTTCGGCAAGCTTCCGCAGTCCGTCCAAGACCTGGTCGGGGAAACGCACCAGTTTCACTTTGTGTTCTTTGACCAAGGTTTCCAGGGCGGCCCCGTTCTGCGCCTCGAACTCGCTCAAGCTCCAAAGATTCGTTTCCATGGCCACGGCATCGAGAATGATCTGCAGGTCCTTGGGAAGCGACTCATAAGCTTTCTTGTTGAAGATCACCTCTAGTGTCGTCCCCGGTTCGTGCCAACCCGGGTAATAGTAGTACTTGGCGGCTTGATAAAAGCCCATGCGCAGGTCGTGCATCGGGCCCACCCACTCCGTGGCATCGATCACGCCGCGTTCCAACGAGGTGTAGATCTCTCCGCCGGCCAACAGGACCACAGTCCCTCCTGCCTTTGACAGAACCTTTCCGCCGAGGCCCGGTATGCGCATCTTAAGGCCTTTAAAATCGTCAAGGGTCTCAATTTTTTTGTTGAACCAGCCGCCCATTTGCACACCTGTGTTGCCCTGAGGTCTGGGCACCACATTAAAGGGCGCGTACACTTCCTCCCAGAGCTTCAATCCTCCGCCAGAATAAAACCAGGCGTTGATTCCTTGAGCATTGAATCCAAACGGCACGGCTGAAAACCATTGTGCCGCCGGACTCTTACCCGCCCAATAATAGGAAGCGGAACTGCCGCATTCGACGGTGCCTTGCGAGACGGCATCAAAGGTACCCAGGGGTGGAACCAGTTCCCCGCCTGCATAGACCTCGATCTTCAAGCGCCCTCCACTGGCTTCCTCCACGCGCTTGGCAAACCGCTCAGCGCCGGTCTGCAGCACGGGCAACTCCGGTGGCCATGTGGTCACCATGCGCCACTTATAAGTCTGCCCTTTGGGCCACACGTATGGGGCGTTAACGGTCGCCGCTGCCACTGCCGCAGCCGATCCCAGTCCCACTTTCTTGACGAACGATCTTCTGTCCATTCCGTCCTCCTTCGTTTCACCTTGGTACGTGTCCTTGTTGCCACCTTGACTCCCTGGAATTGAGCCACTGTCGCAGGCGGGGGTAAGTAGGTTGCGCAGCACAGGGAAAATCGAGAGAGGGAAAAGGAGTAAAAGGGATCCTCGCCTGACCCGTTCGTCATTTCCCTTTACCACAGCTAGCCATTCATGCCAAATACTCTTCGACGCGGCGCCCAACCACGTCAGCCTTTTAAACACAGCTCCAGGAGCTGAACCGTTATGATTCGTCTGGTTATGTGGGGATTGGCCGCATCGGCCTTCTTTAGCGCCACCTTCATTGTGAATCGGGCCATGAGCCTCTCCGGCGGGCACTGGGTCTGGTCGGCCGTGCTTCGCTATTTCCATATGTTGTGGATTCTTACTTTATGGATCATTGTCCGACACGGATGGACCTACTTGACCGAAGTTCTTGGCGTCTTTCGCACCCATATCCTCTTTTGGATCACCGCGGGAAGCATCGGGTTCGGCGTGTTTTACGGCGCTTTGTGCTTTGCGGCCGATCATGCGCCCGGATGGGTCGTCGCGGCCACATGGCAGATCACCATTCTGGCGACGCCCGTGGTTCTCTGGGCGTTTAAGCGTCCTATACCCTATGTCGGTGTCGTGTTCACAGGCCTCATCTTTGTGGGCATTCTTCTCGTGCATGCACAACAGGTGGAACAGCCCACACAGATGCGCGAAACCCTCTTCGGAGCCCTGGCCGTGGTCCTGGCGGCTTTTGCCTACCCTACGGGAAATCAAATGCTCAACGCGGCCCGTCACGGCGGTTTTCAAAGGATACCGTTCGTGCGCCATCCCCACCTTCGCGATGCCCCCACGTGTGTCCTCCTCATGACGCTGGGATCCCTTCCCTTCTGGATTCTTCTGTGGGCGGTGGTAAGCCCTGCGCCACCTGAGAGCTCCCAATGGATGCAAACCGCCATTGTGGCACTGTCTTCCGGTGTCGTCGCCACATCTCTTTTCTATAAGGCCCGAAACGCCTCTCACGAGCCCCTGGCCATCGCCGCGGTGGACGCCACGCAAGCGGGAGAAGTGGTTTTCTCTCTTGTGGGCGAAATCCTTCTCTTGCACGGTGTCTGGCCCACTCTGTGGGGCTGGACCGGATTGACCCTCATCGTTGGAGGACTTGTGGGCTATTGCCTTGGAAATCCTCAAACAGGTCTTGGGCCACGCCTTTTCAGCCGAGCTTCTCCCCTTGGGACAAAGCCGCGAGACCTTCCCGATCCTTGATAAGGATGGAGCGGCCCTGCACTTCAATAAGCCCGGCAGCCACCATTTTGGAAAAGATACGGGACAAGGTTTCCGGAATGGTGCCGAGCACGGCGGCTAAATGGGTTTTGGTCACATCCAGGTCCACCGTGTCGGCGGAAGGGTTGCGTTCGTTCAGGTAGAGAAGATAGGACGCGAGCCTTCCGGGAACCTCCTTGAGGGAAAGGGTTTCCACAAGGGCCGTGAAATGACGCAGCTTGCGGGAAAGTACCGCCAACATGGAGAGCGCCAGGCTGTTGTCTTCTTGAATGAAGCGGATGAAGGCATTCCTGGGGATAAAGAGAGCTTCCACGTCCGTCAAGGCTTCTGCATGGGCAGGGTAGGTTCCGCCGGTAAACACCGGCACCTCTCCCAGAATGTTTCCGGCATCAAAAAGATGAAGGATCTGCTCGCGGCCGTCAAAAGAGACCTTGTAGACCTTCACACGGCCACTGCAGACGACGTAAAACCCTTCGGCTTTCTTGCCTTCTGCAAAGATCGCTTCCCCTTTGCGATAGAGGCACTCGGTGCACATGGCCGCAAGCCTTGCCAGCTGATCTCGCGACAGGTTTTCAAACAAGAGCCCGTGGCTCAGGCATTCCATCTTGTTGGCAAGCGATCCTCTGTCCTTCATAGCCTGCCTCCCCGCCAGCGGGTCAACGGGGTCACATCTTGATTTATGCCATGGCAATCAGACCTAAAGTGATCGAACAGGTCGTCCGCACGCGTGTCCAGGCATTACTTTTCTCGGAGCAGCACCAAACGCCAAAAGACCTGGCGAACGCTTCAAGGTCTCCGCGTCCGCCAGGTCCTTATATCATGCCGCCCCGGGAAGCCTTTACGAAAAAAGGGGATCATGTTTTTCTCGAGGCATGGGCGCAACGTCAAAAATCGCCCACCGAATCCACTTTTTGGCCAGGCCGCGCTTTGATTGGGCGTCCAGCTGCAGGCACCATTTCTGCAGCGCCGTGCGCGGCTTCATCTGCGGCCTTGCCGTTGCCTTTCTGGAAACGCCGACCGCGGCGTGGGGTGCGCTCAACGTGCTCTTCCATAACGGAGACGCCCACGATGCTTTGCAGCTCCGCCACAAAGTGTTTCATGCGCTCGGCCAAATGTTGCAATTCGCTGGAGGCGGACGCCGTCTCTTCCGCATGGGCCGCATTTTGCTGCACCACCTGATCCAATTGGGACACCGCTTTGTTGATTTGTTCGATGCCCTCGGCCTGTTCACTGCTGGCCGCTGCAATTTCCGCCACCAGATCCCCGACGCGCCGGCTCCCCGTTTCCACCTTCGTAAAGGCCCCATTGGCCCGCGTCACCATCGTGGAACAGTCCCGAACTTTTTTCACTGTATCTTCAATAATTTCAGCCGTACTTCGCGCCGCCTCGGCAGCTCTCATGGCCAAACTGCGCACCTCATCGGCCACCACGGCAAAGCCGGCTCCGGCGTCGCCGGCTCGAGCGGCCTCCACGGCCGCATTGAGGGCCAGCAGGTTGGTCTGAAAGGCAATTTCATCGATGGTCTTGATGATCTTTTGGGTTTGTTCACTGGCTTCTGAAATGGCCTGAATAGCCCTGGTCAGGTCCCCCATGGCTTCCGTGGCTTCTTCGATGTCCCGGGCCGCTTCCTTGACAATGCCATGGGCCTGGCCGGCATTGTCTGCGTTTTGACGGGTCATGGACGCCAATTCCTCCAGAGCGGACGATGTTTCTTCAATGGACGCCGCCTGCTGGGAGGCGCCGTCAGCAAGGGATTGACCGGCCTCAGCCACCTGATCTGAGGCGGCCCCCAGCTGTTCAGAACCGTTATGTAGCCCGTGAACCACGCCGTAAACGGGACGAGTCACCGAGCGCACAATCCACCAGGTGGCCAAAAGCCCCAGCACCAATAGCGCCCCGACAATCAGTCCAAAGGTAAGGCGAATCTGATTGGCCTGGGCGCGCACATCATCCACGTAAATGCCGCTGCCGACAATCCATCCCCACGGCTGAAAAAGCTTCACGTAGGACACCTTGGGCACTGGCTTTTCCATACCTGGTTTGGGCCAGAGATAGTCCACAAAACCAGCCCCTTTTTCACGGCACACCTTGACAAACTCCACGAAAAGATGCTTCCCGTTTGGATCCTTGAAATCCGCAAGGTCTTTTCCGTCCAGTTCGGGTTTGATTGGATGCATGACCATGACCGGCTTAAGATCGTTAATCCAGAAGTAATCGTTTTCTCGATACCTCATGGTCCGAATTTGATCCAAAGCCTGCTCTTTGGCTGCGTCTTCGGCGATTATTCCCTGTTGCGCCATCTTGGCATACTTCTCCAGGACCGAATAGGCCACCTCCACGATGTGTTTCGTGGCAATGCGTTTTTCTTCCATGAGGCGCGATTGCAACGAAATGGAAATCCAGACCAAGACGGCCGCAAAGGCCACGACTCCCCCGCCACAGTACACGATCAACCTTGTGGAAAACTTGCCTCCCTTTCGCCCAAACTTTGCCATCACCATCCCTCCTGTGCATACCCTCATGAATCCAAAAACTTCCCCTGTCTTGTCTTGCTCTTCGGAAGGATGGGAAGAAAACTTGAGCGAAAATAAGGCCTTTTTTATCGAGGGCGCAGATGCGCAGGAAGTTTTTCCGGGTCCACATCCCCTTCGGTGAACCTGGGTGTGTAAGCACGCACCGCATCGCGATAGCCGTCGCGCAGGCCGCGCCAGAAGTTTCGGGGCACCGGCCCTTGCGCCGCCAGGGCATCCCGCGTCATCTCGGCATAGCGGCCTGCCGTCATCGATGGGTCTTTGGCTTTCCATGCCAAAGCATCTCGAAAGCCCATGACGTATCCTGCCCGATAGATGTTGTTTCTAGCGGCAAATGCCTGTGAAATAGCCAACGCGTTCAAGCTGGCTGTCACCAAAAGGATTACAAAACTCTGTGTCCACTTGACCCTCACGCCGATTCCTCCCTCTCCATGGGCTCAAAACACCGTGGCATGGCGCCTTGACCCACCACTTTTTCCATCAAGCCCCTTACAAGAGCACGTCCCACAATTGTATTGTTTATCGTAACGCGCGCAAGCCATCTGAGTCTAGCCGCCCACGGCCACCAGGGCCGCTCCAGCAACCATGATGGCCGATCCCACAAGGCGCCAGCCCACATGCTTTTCACGAAACAGCCATGCGCCATAAAGCACGCCAAAGACGGCACTCAACCTCTTGAGTGATATCATGTAGGCGGCCTGGGTCATGGAAATGGCCCATACGTGCAGCATCACATGCAGGTAGTAGAGCGATCCCACAAGCAGGCCTTTTGAAGCATTGGACAACGTCATGAAAAGGCGGGCATCGGCTTGGCCGGTCAGGATCGCCCAGATCACCAACAAAAAATTTTGAAGAACGAAGAAAAAAACGCCGAAAAACATAGGAGAAGAGTGAAGGATGGCTTTTTTGCCGAGCACGGCAGAAAAGCTGTAAATGAAAGCCACCGCCACCATGGCCAGGGATCCCTTTTCCCTGGCGAGGGATCGCAGGGGCTCCAGCATCCCTTCTTGTGCGGAAGGAGCGTTAAGTAGATAGCCTCCGCAGACGATAATGGCGATGCCCAACACGGCGGGCCACGACGCCGCTTCCTGCAAGAAGGCGTATCCCGTGATCACCATGAAGGCGGGAGTCAAGGTCAAAAGGGGCACCGTCAAGGATAAGGGGGAAAGGCGAATCGCTTCCATGTAAAGCACAAAGCTGAGACAGTTGATGGGAACGGAGAGCCCGAAACACCACCAGAATGTGGCATCCAAGGTCGGGACAGGCACGAAGGGCCATGTGGCGAGAAAAAGCGGCAGGCTGTAACCCAGTGGGTAGAAAGCCATGGTGACGGCATCGCGATGGCCGAAAAACTTCTTCGTCCAGGCGTCGACGGACGCGGCCGCCAGAGCGGTCAGAACAGAGAGGGCCACCCACATGATCTCATGGCGCAGAAGCGTACAGAAAAACCGTTATGGAAAATGCCCGAGGATTTCATGTCCAAGCCACCCCGACGTGGATCATGTCTTGCCGCACATCGTCTTCTTACCTTACAGAAAGAGGTGCACACATGCTTATACGTGAAGCCAAAACACCACCTTCCTCTCCCGCACCACGGAAGGCGCACACCATGAAGAGCCCAAACGCCCTCTTGAACCTCATGGGATCGGTGGAAAGTTTCATCGCCCGACAGCCCATATTCGATCGAAGGCTTCAGGTCTACGGCTACGAGATCCTTTATCGGGCCGCGTTCCAAGATCAAGAAGCCCATTTTCATGACGGGGACGAGGCTTCGGTATCCGTCATTCAAAACCTTTTCTTCACCATGGGCACGGAACTTTTTGCCGGAGGCCGTAAGGCCTTTGTCAATTTCACGGAAAACCTTCTGCTGCAGGAGGCCCCCTATCTTCTGCCCAAGGAATGGGCTGTCATCGAAATCCTGGAAAGTGTGAAACCCACGCCGGCGGTGCACAAGGCGTGCCGGCGTCTGAAGGATTCCGGCTACCTATTGGCCCTGGACGATGTGATCGTCTTGACAGATTCCCACTGTGGACTGCTTGATCTAGTGGACATTGTCAAGGTGGACTTTCAGGAGACATCTCCCGCCGCGCAGGAGCGCATAGCTCGGGATCTGCATTCTCGAGTCCCACATCTTCTGGCCGAAAAGACCGAAACGCGGGAGGAATTTTACAAAGGGCTGGAAGCCGGCTACACACTTTTTCAAGGATATTTTTTCAGTCGCCCCGTCATCATTCAACGCAAAGACGTGCCGGTATTCAAGTTCAACGCCCTCAAGCTCATCGCCGAGCTCAACCGGCCTGACCTTGACATGGAATCGCTCCACAACGTGATCAAGCGGGACCCCGCTCTGGTTTACAAGCTGCTTCGCTACATCAATTCGGCATTCTTTGGGCTGCGCCATAGGGTCACATCCATCCGTCATGCCCTGGCGCTGCTTGGGGAGCGGGAAATCCGCAAGTGGGCCATTTTGAGTGTGTTTTCCCGGCTGACGACCAAGCAACCCAATGAATTGCTCAAGCTTTCTCTGACACGAGCCCGATTCCTGGAGCTGCTGGCGGATCTTATGGGCATGGGCGCCCAAAAGGATCAGCTGTTTCTTATGGGCATCTTTTCCGTGATGGACACGTTGCTGAGCCGCCCCCTGGACGAGGCCCTTGAGGAACTGCCTCTGGACGAGGCCATCAAAGCTGCTCTGCTGGGCTCCATGAACCCGCAACGCGTCCTCTACGAAATCGTTCTCGGCTACGAACAAGCCAAGTGGGACACTCTGTCCCGCATCGGTTCCGAACTTCACCTTGACCCGTCCGCGCTCACAGCCCGATACCTTCAGGCCGTGGAATGGACGGAACGCGTCTTTCGCGTTCAATAAACGCCGCGAATTCTTATTCCGGTCGGTAGGCGCAGTATTCGATCCAGTTGTGCACTTCGGAAAGCAGAGACCGGTACTTTTCTCGGCCTTTACTGTACATTAGCGCATTTTCGATGGCGATGCCGCACTGTTCGGCCACGGCCATGGCGTATTCCACTTCGTATTTATGAAAACGGCGCTTGTTTTCCGTAAAAATGCGCATGCTGCCGATGACACGATCCCGAATGACAATGGGCACAGCCAAAATGGAACCGATGCCTTCCATGGCCGCTTCCGCCGGGTACTGGACGCGCGGATCGTCTTGCACATCGTAGATCTGCACGGGCGTTCCCGCGGTGGTCTCGGCGATGCTTCGCGCCGCGTCCACCGGCCCCTTTTCCAGATATTTTTCACTCAAGCCGTAGGCCGCCACTTGGTCCAAACGCGACTTTTGCTCATCCAGCAGCAGCAGTGTGCAGCCTTTGGCCTTAAAGATCTTGGTGACTTCCTCCACAATCACCTGTAGCACCCTGCGATACTCCAGCGTGGATGTCACCGTGCGACTGATGTTCATGAACCCTTGTAGGTAGGGATTCTTGAAAAGCCGCAGCATGGCCACAGAATCTTCGTCGATATCTTCGCCCACAAACGCCTGGCGATGAAAGCATTCCAGAGACAGCGCCGTAAAGGGGCACGCTTCCAGGTCCGAGACATCTTTGATATTGAGCGGGCAGCAACCGTCCTGTTGCACCTTTCGAGCCAGGCGATCCACCACCAGATCGGCCACCTGCGGCTCCGCAAGGCTTTCCAATAGCCCCTGCAGCACGAGGGTCAGCGCCCGTTGCACCTGAGGACTGGTCTTCTTTTCCATGGCGTTTCCTTTCAATCCCGGCTGTGGATCAAAGCGTTCAAAACAGCACATGCACGGCTTGGCGCGCCAGGTTCCAAAAGGCATGGGGCCACACGCCCACCAAGGCCGTTAGAGCGCCCGCGCCCAGCAGTGCGCCTTTTTCCCCGGCACTGAGCGTCGCCGTCATGGGTTCTGAAAAGACCTCGCTCGATTCGTCCCCGGGCTTGTAGATGGTGATGACGACGCGAAGATAATAATAAGCGGCAATCACCGAATTGATCACGGCCACAATCACCAACCCTGTATAACCGGACTGCACGGCCGCGGAAAAGACCATGAATTTGCCCACAAATCCCGCTGTAGGCGGAATCCCGGCAAGTGAAAACAGAAAAAGGGCCATGCAGGCTGCCAAAAAAGGCGACCGCCTGCCCAGACCTCGAACGTCTTCCAACCGCTCCCCACTTTCCTGCCGGTTTTGCACCGTCACCAGGACGCCAAAGGCCCCCACGTTCATCACCGTGTAGGCCAAAAGATAGACAAGAAGAGCCGTCAAGGCATCTTGAGAATCGGCCACCACGGCCATGAACAAGTACCCGGCATGGGCCACGCTGGAAAAGGCCAGCATGCGCTTGATGCTGTCTTGGGCCAGGGCCATGAGATTGCCCACGGTCATGGTCATGGCCGCTAGCGCCCAAAAGAACAGGGTCCAATGGGCATGCACCGCGGGCAGAGCCACCCAAAAGGTGCGCACCAAGGCGCCAAACACCGCCGCCTTTACCCCTACCGCCATGTAAGCCGTCACGGGCGTCGGAGCCCCTTCGTAGACGTCGGGAGTCCACAAATGAAAGGGAACCAGGGCCAATTTGAACGCAAATCCCACTAAAACCAGAGCGGATCCCAAAAGCAGGTAGGGATTGAAGACCGTTTCGCCCTTACCCAAATGCGCGGCGATGGCGTTCATGGAAAGAGAGCCCGTAGCGCCGTAGATGAAGGTCAGTCCGTAGAGCAGAAAGCCGGAGGCAAACCCACCCAGAAGGACGTATTTCACGGCGGCTTCGTTGGCACGCTTTTCATGGCGCGCAAGGCCCACCAAAATGTAGATGGCGAGGGAAAAGATTTCCAGCCCCAAAAAGAGCACAATGAAATGAGCGGCTTGCACCATGAGGATCATTCCCGTGGTGGCGAAAAGTACCAGGGCATAGTATTCGCCGCATTCCAAACCGGTGCGCCGCAGTTGGTCCAGGGAAAGGAAAATGACCAACACGGACCCCAACAGCAACACGCCGCTCAAAAACACACTGAACCGGTCCCAGACAACCATACCCTGAAAATAGGTCGACCCGGCAGAATCCATGCGCAGCAAAGCCAACGCCAAAAGGGTTCCGGTCACGGCCACGGCCCCCAGTCTGCCTTTGCGTCCAAGAGGCGAAAAGGCGTCGAGAAGCAGCACGAGGATTCCCGTCACGGAAAGGATCAGGGCGGAAAAGATCCCTTGACATTCATAAAGAAGCGTTACCACCGACATGGACCATGCCTCACTTTCCCTTGATGTGTTCCCATGCCGCGCAGGCTGTCATCCACGCACTGGGGCGCTCTTCGGCCGTCGGCACCCGCTCCCGCACCTTCTGCAACACATGAGAGACGGCGGGTTCAGATTTTTCCAGAAAGGTCGTGGGGGCCACGCCGATCCAAACGATCATACCCACCACAGGCACCAACACACCGATCTCGCGAGGCACCAGATCGCGAAGCCGTTTGTTTTCGTCGTGGGTCACGGCTCCGAAAAACACACGCTGAAACATCCACAACATGTACCAGGCAGCCAGAATGACCCCGGTGGCCCCCAGCACAGCCCAGACGGGCTTAGCTCGAAAGGTCCCCAGCAGAATGAGAAATTCGCCCACAAAACCGTTCAGGCCCGGCAGGCCAATGGAGGCCAGTGTGGCGATCATGAAAAAAGTGGTCAAGGCGGGGGCCGGCGTGGACAGGCCGCCAAAATCCGCAATGAGGCGCGTGTGCCGCCGCTCATAAAGCATGCCCACCAGGAGGAACAAAGCCCCGGTGCTCAACCCGTGATTGATCATCTGCAGCACACCGCCCTGCATGCCTTGAAGCGTGAAGCTGAACAGGCCCAAAATGACAAAACCTAGGTGACTGACGCTGGAAAAGGCGATGAGGCGCTTTAAATCCTCTTGAACAAGGCACATGAACGCGCCGTAGATAATACCCACCAAGGCCAGCGCCACCATGACCGGCATGAAAAAGACAGAGGCCTCGGGGAAAAGGGGTAGATTGAACCGCAAGAAACCGTAGGTGCCCATCTTCAGCAGCACGGCCGCCAGCACCACACTGCCCACCGTGGGAGCTTCCGTGTGCGCGTCGGGGAGCCATGTATGAAATGGAAACATGGGCACCTTGATGGCAAAAGCTACCCCAAAGGCAAGGAACAACCAGAGCTGCAGAGAAAACGGCAGATTCAGGCCGCTCAGCGTGACCAGATCAAAGGAAGCCACGCCCGTGGTGCGCGCATGATGGAAATACAGCACAAGGATGCCGACGAGCATGAACACGGATCCGGCCATGGTGTAGAGGAAGAACTTGACGGCGGCATAGATCCTTCGCGCGGGATGGCCCCAGATGAGAATGAGCAAGGCCATGGGAATGAGCATCACTTCCCAGAAGATATAAAAAAGCACCAGGTCCAAGCTCACGAAAACCCCCAGCATGCCTGTCTGCAAGAGCAGAAGGCAAATGAGGAATTCTTTGAGCCGATACCGAATATCCGACCAGCACGCCAGGACACAAAGGGGACCCAGAAAGGCCGTGAGCATGACCAAAAGCAGGCTGATGCCGTCCACACCCAGGTGATAGGTCATGCCCAACCCAGGCATCCAGGGAATCTTTTCTTCGAACTGGTACGCCACGTTGGTCGCATCAAATCCCGCATAGACAATAAGGGCCAGGCCGAAACAGCCTCCCATGACCGTCAAGGCCGTCCAGCGTTGCACCGGTTCGTTGTCCCGGTCCACCACGAGGAGCACCAGTACGCCCAGCAAGGGAAGAAACACGAGCGTGGAAAGCAGAGGAAAGGACACAGACTCCATCACCCCATCCTTTTATCGAGGCACGTTCGGTCAGAGGGCCATGATGAAAAGAAGCAGCAGGCACGCTCCCGCCATCACCGACAGGGCGTAGTGGGGAAAAACCCCCGTTTGCACGCGGCGCACCAGGCCGCTCAAGGTGCGAAACAAATTTCCCGTTCCGTCCACGGCCCCGTCAATGGTTCGCCGATCCACCCACTGATGCAGCCCCTTGGCCGCGTGTTTGAGCGGCTCGACCATCACCGCCTGATACACCTCATCCACATAGTACTTATGAAACACCCACCGATAGGTTCGAGAAAACCTCTGGGCCATGCGCACGGGCCGTTGCGGGTCAGCGATGTAAAACCGATAGGCGACGAAAATACCCACCAAAGCCACAGCGATCGAGAGGGCCATGAAAGCCCCTTCGACCCAAAGCGATGGATGCGCCGGGCCGTGGTGCCTTAGAAAACGCGCAGCTTCGTGAAAGACCGGTTCCAGGAAGCGGCCCAAGACGCGCCCCCCTTCCACTCCCGGCACCTGAATCCATCCACCCACCAGGGACAACACCGCCAGAATCATCAAAGGGATGGCCATGGTTTTGGGCGCTTCGTGAACATGGGCCGCTGCATGGGAATCCATGCGGGATTCACCGTAGAAAGTCAAAAAGACTAGACGAAACATGTAAAAGGCCGTCAAGCCCGCTCCGGCCAGCGCCAGAACGTAGAGGGTAATATGGCCGGTCATGAAGGTTTCAAAGAGAATTTCATCTTTGCTGAAAAAGCCCGCAAAGGGAAAGATGCCGGCAATGGCCAAGGTGCCCATCAAGAGCGTAGTAAAGGTGACCGGCAGGGAACGACGCAGGCCACCCATGTGCTGCATATCTTGTTCTCCGGACAGGGCATGAATCACGCTTCCCGCCCCGAGGAAGAGCAAGGCTTTGAAAAACGCATGCGTCATCAGATGAAAGATGCCCGCCACAAAGGCCCCCACACCGCAGCCGAGAAACATGTATCCCAGTTGGCTCACGGTGGAATAGGCAAGGACTCTCTTGATGTCGTTTTGCACCAACCCGATGGAAGCGGCAAAGACGGCCGTGACCGCTCCGATCATGGCCACGAAGCCCATGGATAATGGAGACAAGGCATAGAGCACGCTGCATCGGGCGACCATGTAAACCCCGGCGGTGACCATGGTGGCCGCGTGAATGAGGGCCGAAACCGGGGTTGGACCTTCCATGGCGTCGGGAAGCCAGACATAGAGCGGTATCTGGGCCGATTTTCCCATGGCGCCCACAAAGAGCAGCAGCGTGATGCCCACCAGCACGGTGTCGCCCACGGCATGGTGGGCCACGGCCGCCTCAAAGATTTCTCGAAAATTCAAGGATCCAAAGGTCCAAAAGGTGAGAAAGATCCCGAGCAAAAAGCCAAAGTCGCCGATGCGGTTGACGATAAAGGCTTTCTTTCCGGCATCGCTGGCCGATTGTTTTTCGTACCAAAAACCGATGAGCAGGTACGAGCACAGTCCCACGCCTTCCCAACCCACGAACATGACCAAGAGATTGTTGGCCATGACCAGAAGCAGCATGGCCGAAGCGAAAAGATTCAGATAGGCAAAATAGCGCGAATAACCTGGATCATCGTTCATGTAGCCGATGGAATAAACGTGAATGAGAAACCCCACCCCCGTGACCACCAGCATCATGACCATGCTCAGCGGATCCACGAGAAAAGAAACATGGACCTGAAACTCCCCCACCCGCATCCACGTGTAATAAACGGGTTCCCAAAACCTCTGGGACGGCGCCACCTGCAAAAGCCGCCAAAAAAGGCATAACACCCACGCGAACGCTAAACCCATGGCGCCGCACGCCACAAGACTCACCCACGTCTTGGGTAGCCGTCGTCCCCACAATCCGTTCACTACAAAACCGGCAAAGGGTAAAGCCGGAACGATCCACGCCGTTTCCATAGGGACCTCTTCTCTTTTTGCAATCAGCCTTTAAGAAGCCGAATTTCGTCCACGAAAATGGTCTTCCAGTTGCGATACAAGGTGACAATGATGGCCAACCCGACGGTCACTTCCGCCGCCGCCACCACCATGACGAAAAAGACAAAGAGCTGGCCGTCCAGACCTTCCAAAGCCCTGGAAAACGCCACGAAGCTCAAATTGGCGGCGTTGAGCATCAGTTCGATGGACATGAAAATGACGATGGCATTGCGCCGGGTCAGCACCCCCAACGCCCCTAAGGCAAACAACAGCGCGCTCACAAGGACATAGTATTCAACTGGAACCGCCATGCCCTACCCTTTCCTCTGTCGGTCTCGATCCATAGGTCTGTCCTCGAACCCCCAAGGAGTCTTATGGCTTCCCATCTACTTACGTTCCTTTTTGGCCAGCACAATGACACCCACCACAGCCACCAAGAGTGCAATGGAGGTCACCTCAAAGGGAAGAAAGGCGGAGGTGAACAGCATCCGGCCTACGGCACGCACATTGCCTCCCTGGCTGGCCACCCACGGCGCGCCTTGGCCTCCCATGGGCCCCAGCCGCGCCAACGGACTGGTGATGACGGTCAAGACGGCTCCAAGAAAAATGAACAGGAACGGCAACGCCCAGCGCAGCCGCTTCTTGAAATCCGCGCGGTCTTCGCCTCGTGGCTTCAAGTTGAGCAGCATGATGACGAACAAAAAGAGCACCATGACGGCGCCGGCGTAGACCAGAACCTGCATCAGCGCAATGAATTCCGCTTGCAACAGGAGATACAGACCGCCCATGGCAAAAAAGGACACGATGAGAAACAGGGCGCTCTTTACGGGATGTGGATGCATCACCACGGCGGCAGCGCTCAGCAAAGTGATCAGGGAAAAGACCACAAACAACACAAGTTCCATGCAACAGTCCTCACCACGTCCTAGTCTTGAAGAAGCTTTTCCTTGTCGTAGACCAAAGCGGCCTTGTCATACTGCGCCAGTTCGTATTTTCGGTTCAGCATGATGGCCCCTTTGGGACAAGCTTCCTGGCAAAAGCCGCAAAAGATGCACCGCGTCAGATCCACCACAAACCGGCGCGGCCTTTTCTCATGGATGGTCTCCCCTGCTTCCGGTTCGACGACGATGGCCTTGGACGGGCAGACCGTTTCACACAGATGACAGGCCACACATTTGATGCGGCCGTTTTCGTCCCTCAACAGTCTGGGATGTCCTCGAAACCTGTCGGACACTTCCCGCTTCTTTTCCGGATATTCAATGGTGATGGGCTTGCGAAAAAGCTGTTCAAAGGTCTTGGCAAGCCCTTTAACAAGGGGTCCCAGCATATGTTCTCCTTGAAAGGCTCCTCATCAACCCCACAACAGCACAAAACATCCCGTGACCACAATGTTGGCCAAGGACACCGGCAGCAGCACCTTCCAGCCGAAGTTCATGAGCTGATCAAAGCGCACGCGAGGGTACGTGGCCCGAACCCAAATGAAGAAAAACACCAGAGCGGCGGTCTTCAGCACGAACCAGACCCCGGAAGGCAGCCACGGCCCCTGCCATCCGCCAAGGTACAAGGTCACCGCCACGGCACTCACCGTGATGATGTGCGCGTATTCCGCCAGCTGAAACAGAGCGAACCGCATGGAGCTGTATTCCGTGTGGTAGCCGGCTACCAGCTCGTTTTCGCATTCGATGAGGTCAAAAGGCGTGCGGCACGCTTCGGCAAAGGCGGCGATCATGAACAGCACAAAACCCAAAGGTTGATAGACCACAAAGGGCAGGCGGCTCTGGGCCTCGACGATTTCTGTCAGCCGCATAGACCCGGCCGTCATGAGTACCCCCACGACGGCCATGCCCAGGGCCAGTTCATAGCTGATCATTTGGGCGGTGACTCGAATGCCACCCAAAAGGGAATACCGGTTATCCGACGCCCAGCCTCCCAGAACCACGCCGTAGGTGGAAAGGGAGGAAATGGCCAGGATGAATAGGACGGCTCCGGGAAGATCGGCGATGACCCCTCGATGCACGCCGTAGGCGGTAAGGTCCACGGTGTGCCCAAAAACCATGACGGCTTCCGGAAAGAGTGTGTCCGCAAAGGGAATGGCCGCAAAGGGGGTGAGCGCCGCCACGGCCGTCACCCACGGAGCGAGGGAATACAGGCGCGGTTCGGAAACGGGAAGGTCGATGTCTTCTTTGAAAAAGAGCTTGACGCCGTCGGCCAGGGGCTGCAGCAGCCCCCACGGCCCCACGCGGTTGGGTCCCAGGCGCAGTTGCATGAACCCCAGAACCTTGCGTTCCATGAGCGTGGCGTAGGCCACGGCCGTCAGCAGAACAAAGAGGACCAGCGCCGTCTTGGCCAGGGTGAGAACACCGTAAACGATCCAGTCCATGGTGTGTCGCCTTTCACTGCGCCTTGGAACTGAGGTTTTCCACACGCAAGGGTGTCAGGAGGTTGCCGTCGGTGATACGGCCCAGAGGCAGGTTTTCATAGTGGGTCGCGGCCTGCACGACCCCTTGAGGTACCTGCCGATCGATGCCCACCGGAGCTTCCATGGTCCCGTGCGGCGTGGACAACAAGACCGTGTCCCCGTCTTGGATCCCCAGACTTTGCGCATCCTTTGGGCACAGCCACACGCTCCCTTGGGGTTCCAGTGTCCTGGCCCCCGTACCGTAACGGCCGTAGGTGCCGGACTGAAACAGCGACCGGCACACCAGCAAAAGCATGGGGTAAGCTTCCGAGGGCTGTGGAGGAAATTCCAGCCAGGGAGTGACGGCACCCAACGAGGGATCCAGCACGCGGCGCCAGCTCGCCGAGCCGTACTTGGCTCGATACATGCGGTTCCACCAGTACCCTTCCTGGGGAATCTCCGAAAACGGATACTGATCGTAGTGCGGAAAAACCACACTGATTTCCCGAAAGATATCCTCGGCCGAGCCGTAGCCGAAATCCACGCCCAAACGTCGGGAAAGCTCCTGAAGAATCTTCCAATCATCCCAGGGACCTTCCACAAAAGCACGGGCTCGCTGCCGCTGCACTCGCAGTTCGCCGCTGGTCAGTGTGCCTTCGCTTTCCACCGCTGTCTTGGTCGGAAAGACCACATGGGCTCGAGCTGCCGTCTCGTTCAAGAACACTTCCTGGCTCATGACAAAGGCAGCGTTGTGCAGGGCCTTTTCCACCACGGGCCGAGGAAGGTGTGTGCCCATGAGGTTGGTGCCCATGAGAAGTAGGGCCTTGGGGGCGTCAGGGGCTCCTTCGGCTGCCAGATGCAGCATGCGGTCCAAAGAAAAGCCGGCTTCTCTGGGGATCGAAAGGCCCCAGACTTTTTCTAGCATCTCAGCATTGTCCAAGGCCATATAGCCCGGCAGCCAAAAGGGGCTCACGCCCATGTCCGAACAGCCCTGCGTGTTGGCTTTTTCGGCCGTGAGATGCAATCGCAGCTTTTTGCCAAGCACCAGAAGCAAATCCGCCACGTAGCACATGGCCACGTAGCCGTCCGCAAGACCGGCCAGATCGTAGCCAACAATGAGCGAAGGCCTTTCGGCGTCCAGAAGTTTTTGGGCGGCATAGGCCAGGTCGTGGCGCTGCAGCCCCGTCGCCTCTTCGACCAGACTCCACTGCGTGGCGTCCAGCCGCTTTCTCAGGACTTCTTCGCGCCGGAAATCACCAAACCCACGAAGCCGCGGATCGTTTTGTTCCAGAAGCGACTTGAGGATTCCCAGAATGACGAAGCCCGGACTTCCAGGCCGACAGGTGGCGTTCCACTGGGCTGCGGAACGAAACCGCGTGCGCCGCGTGCTGATGACAAGAAGGTCTCGAAGCCTCTTGTCCTTTTGCGCAGTATTGACCCGCCATGCCAGGGGAGGCATCTCTTTTTTGACATCGGAGCCCACCACCAGGACGGTGTCGGCCTTTTCCAGATCGTCGTAAGTGCCCAAAGCCAGCTGAAATCCGGAAACACCGCGAATGGTTCGAGGCAGACTTTCCTTTTCGTTGCCGTAGGTGACCTTGGGGCGACCCAACACATCCACCAGAGCCCTGAGCATTCTTTGGTGGTCCAAAGCGGTGGTGGCGTCCACGTGAGGTGTCCCCAGGACGGCTCGGCAGAATTTTTGAAACACATAGTTGCTTTCATTACTGGCACGAGGCGATCCCACACCGGCAAAGGTTTTGGCACCATACTGAGCGCGTAGCTGCTGAAGCTGCTGGGCCGCAAAATCCAAAGCCTCATTCCAGGAAACGGGCACAAGCCGCCCGTTTTGGCGAAGAAGCGGTTCTTTGAGGCGCGCCTCTTCCTGAACGATGTTCAACCCAAACCGGCCTCGACTGCAGAGAATTCCCGCATTGACGGATTCGTCAAAGGAACTGGTGACCCTTTTCAGGCGCCCCTTTTTGGTGTTCAACACCAAGTGGCAGCCGCCACCGCAGTAGGGACACACCGCCGTGTCTTTAACAAGCTGCCAGGCTCGAGCGCTATACTTGAACGTCTTGTCAATGATCGCACCCACCGGACACACGGCAATGCAGGAGCCGCAAAATTCGCAGTCCATCACCGCGCCGCCGGCGGTCACCGCCGTGCGATAACCTCGGTTATCGAAATACAGAGCCGCCGCGCCTACGCGATCCCGGCACACGCGCACACACCGTTCGCAATTGACACACCGGTCCGGATAGCGTTCGATGAGGGGCGATTGGCTGTCGTAGCGCGGCGTGAGCCGAGCCGCCTTGTAAGGCTGGTCCTGAATTTTCAGGTGCCGCGTCAGGTTTTGCAATTCGCATTCGCCGCCCTTGTCGCAGATGGGGCAGTCTAGAGGATGATTGATAAGAAGCAGTTGCAGCAGTTCACGACGGTAGTGGGTGAGCCGCTCCGATTCCGTGGTCACTTCCATCTTGTCGGTGACGGGTGTCGTGCAAGCGGGCACAGGCCGTGGCGGGCCCGGTTTGACTTCCACCACACAGATGCGGCACGCCCCGATGGGACTTAGCGCCTTGTGGTAGCACAATCTGGGAATGTAAATGCCGTGTCGGTCCGCCACGTCCATGATGGTCATGCCCGGTTTGGCTTCCAAGGCTTTGCCGTTGATGGTCACTGTGATCATCGCTATCGATCCACGTCCGCAAGCACAATATCAATGGTTCCGATGAGGGCGATGAGATCCGCCAGAAGCCTGCCTTCCGCCATTTTGCTGAGCACCTGCAGATTGACGAAACTGGGCGTGCGCACCTTCACGCGAAAAGGTCGAGAGGTGCCGTCGCTGACGATGTAAAACCCCAGTTCTCCCTTAGGCGCTTCCGTATGGTGAAACACTTCCCCTTGAGGCGGCCGAATGCCATCTTCCACCAAGAGAAAATGCTGAATGAGCGATTCGATTTTCGTAAACACATCCGCCTTGGGCGGATAGGCGATGGTGGGATCCTGGACGGCGATGTCCCCCGCCGGAAGACGATCCAAGGCCTGCATGATGATGCGGGCGCTCTGGCGCATCTCTTCCAGCCGCACCAGGTACCGATCGTAAGTGTCCCCGTTTTCTCCCACAGGCACCACGAAATCGAATTCGTCATACCCGCAGTAAGGATCCGCTCGACGCACATCCCAGGCGATACCGGAACCCCGAGCCACCGGACCGCTTAACCCGTAGTCCAAGACTTCATCCACCGTCAGCACGCCGACGCCTCGCGTGCGCCGAATCCAAATGGGATTCTTGGTCAAAAGGGTTTCATAGTCCTTCATCTTTTCGGGAAACGTGCGACAAAACTCTCGCACGGCCTCTGTCCAGCCGTCGGGAACATCCCGAGCCACCCCGCCGATGCGAAAGTAACAGGGAAACAGCCGCCCTCCCGCCACCGCTTCAAACAGATCCATGAGCTGCTCCCGCTCTCGAAACGTATAAAAGAGCGGGGTCATGGCGCCCAGGTCGTGAGCGTGGGTGGCTAGCCAAAACAGGTGACTGGAAATTCGCGTCATCTCCGCCATAATGACCCGCAGGTAGCGAGCGCGCGGCGGCACTTCAATACCCAAGAGCTTTTCCACGGCCAACACGAATCCCAAATTGTTGGCCGATCCGGCCAGGTAGTCGATGCGGTCCGTCAATGGCAGGCACTGGTGGTAGGTCTTGGATTCCATGAGCTTTTCGATGCCGCGGTGCAAATACCCAATGTCCGGCGTGCACCGCACAATCACCTCCCCGTCCAGTTCCACCACCACGCGCAACACCCCATGGGTGCTGGGATGCTGAGGTCCCACATTGAGGATCAAGCGTTCGGTCAGTTCACTCATGGTGCAGTCCTAGTCCAAATCCCAGTCGGGGCCCTCGGTGGGATAGTCCTTCCGCAACGGATGCCCCTCCCACGTCTCGGGAAGCAGGATTCTTCGTAGATTCGGATGGCCCGCAAAGTGAATGCCCAAAAGGTCGTAGCATTCCCGTTCATGCCAGTCGGCGGTGGTCCACAGCCCGCTTACCGACGGCACACTGGGCGGGTCCGTCTCCGCCCATGTTTTGACGCGAAGCAGAGCGTGATGCGCATGGCACCACAGATGGTAAACCACTTGAAATCGGGGCTTTTGCGGATAAAAATCCACCGCGGTCAGGTCGATCAAGTATCGAAATCCCCACCGGTTTCGAAGTTCGGTCATCACCGCAAGAAGGTCTTCGGCGCCCACGTCGATGGTCCATTGATCCCGAAAACACGTTCGGCCTCGCACCGCCTGTGCAGGCAACCCTTCGATCACCTCTTCCACATACGCCCTGGACAGCCCTTCGCCGCTCACGCCCGCACCCCCCGAAAAGACTGCGCCGCCTCAGGATTCACCACCACGGGGCCCTCCTTGCGGGTAAGGAAAGGATCCTTAAGAATCTTGTCGTGAAGTTTCAAAATGCCATACAAGAGCGCTTCCGGTCTGGGCGGGCATCCGGGAACATAGACGTCCACGGGAAGATACCGATCAATGCCCTGCACCACGGCGTAGCTGCGAAAGATGCCTCCCGAACAGGCGCAGGCTCCCATGGCTATGACCCACTTGGGCTCCGGCATCTGCTCGTAAATGCGCACCACCGCGGGCAACATCTTCTTGGTGACCGTGCCGGCCACAATCATGAGATCCGCCTGCCTGGGGGACGCTCGAAAGGCCTCCATGCCGAACCGAGCGATGTCAAAGCGATTGGCCGCCGTGCAGATCATCTCTATGGCACAGCACGCCAAGCCAAAGGTGGCCGGCCACACGGAAGACTTGCGGGCCCAGTTGACGAACTTTTCCAGTATGGAGGTGAGAATCTGGCTTCGGATCTGCTGCTCTAATCCCATTCCAAAGCCCCCTTTCGGTACAAATAGACCAGGCCGATCAGAAGAACCACAGTGAAGACAAGCATTTCCACAAATCCAAACCACCCCAGATCTCGAAAAATAACGCCCCACGGGTAGAGGAACACGGTTTCAATGTCGAAGATGATAAAGACCATGGCCAGCACGTAGAATTTCACGGGAAAATGGATTTCCAAAGTCCCGATGGGATCCATGCCGCACTCATAGGGCATCATCTTCTGTCGCGTGGCCTTGCGGGTGCCAATGCGCTTGGACACAAGGATGATGGCGCCCATCACAGCCATGGTGATCACAAGATAGAGCAGCACCGGGAGGTACATCGCCGTCATGGACCGGCCTCCTCACACCTCATGGCCCGAACCCTCATGCAGAGCACACGCCCAAGGGGCATTTCTTGTCCACAATATGGGCCAGGTATTCGTCTTTGAGCCGTTCAATGGTGGTGCGAACAAAAAAGATGGGGGACATGGCCAAGGCACAGTTGGCCGTGGCCGACATGGTCTGGGCCAGGTCGACCATTAGGGACAGATCGGATTCACGCCCTTCCCCTTGCGCGATGCGGCACAGGGTTTCATAGAGCACGCGCGTGCCCCGCCGACACGGCGTGCAAAATCCGCAGGATTCATGCTGGAAAAAGTGCATGATATTGCGCACCACATCCACCACACAGGTCTTTTCGTTCATGACCAACATGGTGCCGGAACCCAAGGCGCCGCCTTTTTTCTGCATGGATGCATAGTCCATGACCGTATCCAGGTGTTCCGCCGTAAAGAAGCCAAAGGAAGCCCCACCCGTTTGGCACATTTTGAACGGGATACCGTCCTTCATCCCGCCGCCGTAGACTTCAATAAGTTCTCGCAGCGTGAGCCCCAAGGGTGCTTCCACGATCTGCGGCGCATTCACGTGGCCGCAGATCTGATAGAGCTTGACGCCCGGGGAATCTTCGGTGCCAAAGGACCGGTACCAGGAGGCGCCGTTCTTGATGATGGCCGGCACATTGGCCAGGGTTTCCACATTGTTGACCACCGTGGGCATAGCCCACAGCCCTCGAACCCCCGGAAAGGGCGGCTTGACCCTCGGGTTGCCTCGAAGCCCTTCAATGGATTCGATCAGCGCCGTTTCTTCCCCGCACACATAGGCTCCGGCACCGGATCGAATCTCCACGTCAAAGGAAAACGTTGAACCCAAGATGCGTTGCCCGAGAAATCCGCGCTCCCGCGCCTGCTCCACCGCCCGACGCAGCCGGTGCATGGACAGGGCGTATTCGCCTCGCACGTAAATGAAACCCTTGCAGGCCCCAATGGCATATCCGGCAATGATCAATCCTTCCAAGAGCCGGTGAGGGTTTCCTTCCATAATGTAGCGATCTTTGAACGTGCCGGGTTCCCCTTCGTCCGCGTTGCAGATGACGTACTTTTCCGGCGCCTTCAAAGGCAGCGTAAAGGACCATTTCATGCCTGTAGGAAAACCGGCTCCGCCGCGGCCCCGAAGCCCCGATTGCTTGACTTCCTCCACCACCTGTTCCGGAGACATGCCCAAGACCGCCTTACGCAACGCCTCGTAGCCTCCAATGGCCAAATAGTCGTCAAGGCTTTCCGGATCGATGTCCCCCACGCCATGCAGGAGAATAGCTCGGCGATGAATCTCCCAGTCCGTGCGCACCCGCCCTCCGGAACCGGGCAACTTGCGGTAATCCACCACATCGCCGCGCCGATACCGTTCAATGACCTCATGAATTTTTTGGCGCGTCAGGTTGCCAAACACCACTTCGTTGATCTGCATGGCCGGAGCCACTTCGCACACGCCAAGGCATGAAGAAAGCTCCAGCGTGAAAAGGCCGTCGGGTGTGGTCTGTCCCACATCGATGTCCAGTTCCTCACGCAGTGCCTCCAGCACCGTTTGCGTCCCTAGAATGTGGCAGGCGGGGGATTCACACACGCGAACGATGAACTGCCCTCGAGGTTCCAAAGAGAACATGGTGTAAAAGGTGGCCATGCCGTAGAGGTAACTCAAGTGAACGTCCACCTCGTCGGCAATCCACGCCAACACATTGGCTGGAAGCCAATGGCCGCACGCCACTTGCACCTCGCTCAGCAGAGGAAGCAAAGCCCCTTTCGTGCCACGGTACCGATCAATGATCTCCTGAATTCGGGCAACCTCGGAAGGACTGAGGTCTTTGGAAGGGTTTTGGAAAACCGCAGGACGCCTCATGGAACCTCTACCCGCTTTCTCGATCTTTGGAGCTTCCGCGCGCCGATCATTCGCTGCCACCGCCACAAGAACCGTCACAGTGCACAACTATGGCCCGCTTTGGGGTCCGTGTCAATGAAATTCTTCACAAACTAGGCTCCTCCCTTGTGCGTCATCGGAAATCACGGGGCGGCATAAAAAGCTTTCCAAAAAGGCTACGGGTATTTTAATGTAATATGTACAGAGAATGCGCATGGAACCTCGAGCGGTGGAGCCTTTGGAAGCCATGGAAGAACGCCTTCGCACATTGGCCAGCCTTCATGCCAATCATTTCAGTGCTCATCTGGACGCGGTGCGGCTGCGCACGGGAAGGATGACGGAACGCATTCGCATGGAACATCCCGAAGCGGCAGCGGTTTTAGCCTTTACCGATCCCGAGTGCACGCAGATACTCATGGTGCGCCAGTGGCGCTACGCCATCGGGCGAGAAACGTTGGAAATCCCTGCGGGAAAGCTGGATCCTGGAGAATCGGCGGAAGACGGCGCCCGCCGCGAGCTTCTCGAGGAGACGGGCTATCGGGCGTCCGTTCTGGTGCCCATTTTTCGATACCATCCGGCCATCGGATATTCGGACGAAGTCATCGCCATTTTTGCGGCCTCGGGATTGAGGCGGGAAAAAGCGCTCGGAGACGAAGATGAGATTTCCCGTGTGGAAATTCTTTCGGTGGATCAAGTCATGCACAGCCTCCATGAAGGCACCATCACGGACGGCAAGACGGTCATCGCCCTGTGCCTTTATCAAAGTTTGAAGGCCCGTGGCGCCTTGACCTTGTTCCACGGCGCACCTTGACCTCGGCGGAACTCCCTGCCCTCGGTGGATTGCCCTAACCGGCGGGGTCATGGATCAGGGCATGCTCAGAGGACCGAAAAAGAACGCCCATGGAAAAGGTTCCCATCACACGCCAAGGCTTTCGAAAACTTTACGCCCAGCTGATCTATCTGAGGCGTGTGGTTCGACCGCGTGTGCTGGAAGAACTGCAAGAAGCCCGCCTATATGGCGTCAAGATCGACAACCAACAATACCTCTTGGCTCGGGAACAGCACCGCATGCTGCAAAGAGAGATCGACGATCTGCAGGCCAAGATTTCCCAGTGTGAAATCGTTGTCGGTGGAAAATTTCTTGTGCGGCGCGTGACCTTTGGTGCCCGCATCGCCGTCTTGAACATGGATACGGGCCAGGTTTATCACTTTCAAATGGTTGGTCCTTTTGAATCGGATGTGCGCAACGGCAAGCTTTCCATCGACTCTCCCGTCGGCCGCGGCCTCATGGGTCGAAACCCCGGAGAAGAAATCACGGTGCTCACTCCCGCCGGCGAACGCACCTACCGCATCCTTCACGTAGATTTTTAAGCCCACGGTCCAGCTGCAGGATGTTTTATCCTTTCATGACGCCGAGGGGGCGCAGCTTGGCCACGGGGCGACTGATGCCCGCCTGGGCCACCACTTCCACCACATCACTCACGTCCTTGTACGCCTCGGGCATCTCTTCCACCAGGGTGGCCTTGCTGGCGCCGAGCACGAAAACACCTCGATCTTCCATTTCCTTTACAATGCTGCGGCCTTTGGCGCTCTTGACCGCCTGGTGACGGCTGAGCACTCGGCCGGCACCGTGGCATGTGCTGCCAAAGGTGTCCTCCATGGCCCGATCCGTCCCCACCAAAACATAACTGTAGCGCCCCATGTCACCGGGAATGAGCACGGGTTGCCCCACGGATCGGTAGGCCTCCGGAATCGCTTCATGACCTGCCGAAAAGGCTCGCGTGGCCCCTTTTCGATGCACGCAAAGCTTGCGGCGCTGCCCTTGCCAAACGTGTTCTTCGATCTTTGCCATATTGTGGCACACGTCATAGAGCAAGCTCAGCCCCAGGCGTTCGGAAGATTGGCCGAAGAACTGTTCAAAGGTTTCCCGCACCCAATGGCTGATCATCTGTCGATTAGCAAAGGCGAAATTGGCCGCCGCACCCATGGCGCCCAAGTAACTTTGCCCTTCGAGGGAAGCCACCGGAGCGCAGCACAGTTGTTTATCGGGAAGATCAATGCCGTACTTTTGAGTGCTCTTGAGCAAGACGCGAATAAAATCGTCACACACCTGGTGGCCTAGACCTCGAGAGCCGGTGTGCACAAAAACCGTCAGTTGCCCTTGAAACAGTCCAAAAACCTCGGCCGTTTTCGGCTCGTAGATCTCTTCCACCACGCCGATTTCCACAAAATGATTGCCCGAGCCCAAGGTTCCCAGCTGTGATCGCCCCCGAGCTCTGGCCTTGGCAGAAACCTGGGCGGGATCGGCCCAGGGAATGCATCCGCCTTCTTCAATGCGTTCCAAATCAAGGGCGTCGCCAAACCCTTTAGAGACGGCCCATTGCGCACCTTTGAGAAGCACGCCGTCCAGTTCGGCTTCGCTCAGTTTGAAATCCTTGCGTGAGGATCCCACGCCGGAAGGAATGTTCCGAAACAGGGCTGTGACCAGATCGCGTATCTTCTCGGCACCCAACTCCAGAGCCTGCAGGTGGCTGGTCATGAGGCGCACACCGCAGTTGATGTCGTAGCCCACGCCACCCGGAGACACAATGCCTTCGTCCACCGAAAAGGCGGCAACGCCGCCAATGGGAAAGCCGTAACCCCAATGAACGTCCGGCATGGCCATGGAATAGCCCACAATGCCTGGCAGACAAGCCACATTGGCCACCTGATCCATGGCCTGATCCTGACGAATGGCGTCCAGCATTTTTTCTGCCGCGTAGATGATGCCATCCGTGCGCATGGCGCCGGTGCGAGGAATCTTCCAGCGCCACCCGTCAATTCTTTCCAATCTGAGACGATCCTTCACACTCATGGTTGAACCTCCTAACCTTCCCAAACCCCTCGCGCCAGGGCAGGCCTTAAATGTCGAAAATGACTTGAGCCGTCCAGAACCCGTTACGAAATTCCACGGAAGCCATGTGGTAGGTGACGGCCTTATAGAGCAGTTTCAATTCATGGCGTTGTGGATCAAAAACCTCTCCGTGCACGGTCGCTTTCACATGCCATGAAGGCTCCAGCACCACGGCCACCTTCTTGCCCAAAAAATTTTCCACGTCAAAGAGATAGAGCAGTTCGGAAAGCCAGCGCACCAGAAGCTCATCCAAGGCTTCGGCCTCCACGTGCACATGGCGAACCTGGCGCTCTTCAATGGCCGTCAGACCCGCCATGAGGTCGTAGAATCCCAGTGCGGCCTTTTCAAAGACGTGCCTCAGGTGCGGCCCATGCACGCGAAGGCCCACATCGGCCGTGTGATGGATAATTTCGTACCACCCCTGGTCCATGGCTTCGCCTTCGTACCAGCTCATGAGCGTATCCTTTTCACCTAGGCCAAAGGGTTTCATTCCGCCTAACAGATTCCGTGCCTGTATCGAACGGATTTTTAGCGGTCCACGTCTTAAGACGTAACCGGTCCTGCAATCAAAGAGAAGATGCGCGCCGCCCGCAGAAGACACTCTCAACGGCCGTGTTCGACAGGTGCTCGTCACCTATTTATAAAAAGGTTAAACTGCATTACATTACGCTCCCTGCCTGCCCTCAGGGCTGAGGCTTCGCCACATTGGGCTTGACTTGCCGAGGGGAACTCTCTAGGATGGAGTCGTTGTGGCGCTTGAGCGGGCATAGCTCAGTTGGTAGAGCACGAGCTTCCCAAGCTTGGGGTCGCGGGTTCGAATCCCGTTGCCCGCTCCACACGGCGAGAAGCTCACCCTTTCCTCGAGCGAAAGGGCTTCCCTTTTTGAGGTGGCGGGAGCGTGGTTTTTGGCGGACGCCGACTTCGATTAGTGGATGACAATGTTCAACACGGTCTTTTGTGAACGTCGCACCTCACGGCACTGAAGCCGGATTTTCTTTGATCATTGCTCTACTAATGGGAGTGGGCTCAAAGCCCGCTTTTTTTTTGCATCGGGCACCGTGGAATGAACGGAAAAGTAGAGGCGACTCGAGCGGTTGTGCAAAAAATTTGGGATCTCACCGCGCCGTTGGTCACGGCGGAAGGAATGGAGCTCATTGAGGTGGAGTACCGCAGGGAAAGTCAAGGCTGGGTGCTGCGCCTTTTTGTGGACCGTGACGATGGCGTCAGCGTGGAAGACTGCGCGTCGGTCAGCCGCATGGTGAGCGACCTCTTGGACGTGGAGGACCCCATTCCTGGGCCATACCATCTGGAGGTGTCTTCCCCGGGGCTGAACCGACCGCTTCGACGCTGGGAACATTTTCAGCGCCAGATCGGCAATGTGATTTCCGTGCGCACGCGCCTTCCCATTGAATCTCGAAAGAATTTCAAGGGCACCCTGGTGGCGGCCCATCCGGAAGGCATTCGCATGGAATGTGACGGAACATTCTTTGACATTCCTTTGAATGCCGTGGAAAGAGCCCGTTTGCGCTACTTCGAGTCATCTCAAAGGACGCCAAAGCCGATGCGGAGCGATTGAAACACCACTGAGGCATGTAAGACCCGTTTCAGGACCGAAGATGGGCACAGGAGGAGAAAGGGCGTTATGGCCAGCGAATTGAAGCGGTTGATCGATCAAGTGAGTCGAGAAAAGGGGATCGACCGCGCCGTGTTGATTGACACCTTGGTCGAAGCGGTCAAGTCGGCCATCAAGAAACGATACGGATCCAAAGTAGATGTGGAGGTTTCCTACAGTGACGAGTTCGGCGAAATGGAAGCCTTCACGTTCAAGGAAGTGGTGGAAGACGTCAAGGATCCGGAAAAGCAGATTTCCCTTGAGGAGGCTCGAAGTCTGGACCCGGAATCGGAAATTGGCGATGAACTGGGTATTCGCATGGACACGGACACTCTGGGCCGCATTGCCGCCCAATCGGCCAAGCAGGTCATTATTCAGAAGATGAAGGATGCCGAAAGGGAAGCCACCTACGAGGAGTACAAGGATCGAAAGCGTGAAATCGTCACCGGCATCGTCCAGAAGGTGGACCGTTCCGGCATCATCGTCAACTTGGGCCGCGCCGAAGCCATTCTTCCGGTCAAGGAACAAATTCCTCGGGAAGTATACCGCCAGGGAGATCGCATTCGAGCCTACATTCTGGATGTGAAAAAGATCAGCAAGGGGCCTCAGATTGTTTTGAGCCGCACCCATCCCGATTTTTTAATTCAACTTTTTCGCATTGAGGTGCCCGAGGTCAGTGATGGCACGGTGAGCATATTGGCGGCGGCACGCGAGCCTGGATCCCGTGCCAAAATCGCCGTGGTGTCCAAGGACCCGGACGTGGACCCTGTGGGGGCCTGTGTGGGTATGAAGGGATCTCGTGTCCAGGCGGTGGTTCAGGAATTGCGTGGCGAAAAGATTGATATCGTGCCATGGAACCTTGATCCGGCCAAGTTCGTGGTCAATGCCTTGGCTCCGGCCATCATCAACAAGGTCATCATTGACCAAACGAATCGAAGCATGGAAGTCATTGTGCCCGACGATCAGCTGTCTCTGGCCATTGGCCGCCGAGGTCAAAATGTGCGCTTGGCTTCGCGTATTACGGGCTGGCATATTGACGTGAAAAGTGAATCCCGCTATGAACGGCAAAAGCAAGCTGGCTATCAGGCACTGCTGCACATCGATACCCTTAGCGAGGAAATGGCCGATAAGCTTTACGAAGCGGGCATTACGTCCTTGAGCGATTTTTGTGAGGCGGGGCTCGATGAGTTGGAATCCCTGACCGGCCTCTCTCCATCGGCCCTGGAAGCCATGCAGGCACAGGCTCAAACCTTGCTTGCAACCAGTGGAGAATTGGAGGCCGACGAGATGAACCAACACGAGGCAGAAAACAACGCTGAGGACGAGGGGGAGACGCAAGAGTCCGAATCCGAGGAGCGCGCAGAGCCGGTGGAATAAGCATGCGAGGACGGGGGCACACACCTTATCGGACCTGTATCGTGTGTCGAACCAAACGCCCAAAGCGGGACCTTGTGCGGCTCGTGCTGGATGCACAGCGCCTCGTGGTTCCTGACCTGCGGCAGCGTTTACCGGGACGTGGCGCGTACGTGTGCCCGATGTGTCTCAATGGCGTCTCCAAGAGCAAAGCGCTCTCTCGAGCCTTTCGAGGTCGGCTTCAGGGGGTGTCACCCTCTTTGATGGGGGGAATATCTCACCTGCACAAGGGATTGACGGGCTGCGTGAACACGGAGGATCATTCACTATGTGTGCGTAAGACCACAACACGTCCGCGGCCTGAGTCCGGGGACACGGCTGTTGAAGAATTCTAGGGGGTTTTTTCCATGGCACGAATGAGGGTGCACGAGCTAGCCAAAGAGTTGGACATGAATAGCAGGGAGCTCCTCGACAAGATCCTCAAAATGGGGATCGTCGTAAAAAATCATATGAGCACCTTGAGCGAATCGGCCGTTGCCAAAATCCGTGAACACCTGCAAAGGGACGTGACCAGACAGGTGGAGGAAAAGCGGATCGGCCGACAGGTCATTCGACGACGAAAAAAGATCGAGGTCGAGCAACCTGCAGAGGTTCAGGTGGCTGGGGCGGGGGAAGCGCCCGAGGTCTTGGGACAAGAGGATCAGAAGGCCGCGGAAGAACCCGCCGCTACCGAGATCCCCGTTGCAACGGCTGCGAAGCCGCCCGTGGAGCCCGAAGACGTCGCGGAAGCTGCGAAGCCGCCTGCGGAAGAGCCGACACCCTCGGTGACTTCGGCTGCGGAAGCCGAGAAGGTGGAAGAGGTTTCTGAAAAGGCGCTGAAAACGGCCATTGAAGTGTCGCCGGTTCCAGAAGAGCCTGGCCTTGGTGAAGCGGCGGAAGCGGAAGCCGTGCACGAAGAGGCCCCCGCTGAGCCGATGTCGGCTCAAGAAGACTCTGTGACGGCCGAGGCCATGGAGGAAGCGGGTGCGGAACCCGTGCCTTCTGCCGAGAAGGAAAAAGAGATTCGAAAAGCCCCCGCTGAGGTCGAGGAGGAAACGGATCAACCGGCCCGCATCATTTCTCGCCCCGAACCCGTTCGAGCGGCCGAGGAGCCCATGGAAGCTCTGGCGGTCGTGTCAGAGAAAGGGGAAGAGGAAGAGGACAAGGCCAAGAAGAAAAAAGGCAAGCGGCGCCGGAGAAAGCGCCGAAAAGACGAGCCGGCGCGCATTATCAGCCTGCCGGAAATCATTCCCTCGGAACCCGAAGAGGAACCTGAGGTGCCGCCGACGGTGGTGCGCTTTCTTCCGGAACAGGAAATCAGTCGAGAACCTCTGCGCAAGAAGCGCTTGCGCCCGGACGAGGAACCCTCAGGGCCCGAAAAGAAGCTGCGCAAGGGCCGTAAGGAAGTCGTCGGGCGGGAAGAGCTTTATACCAAGAAGGAGTTGCGCGCTCAGGACGAACGGGGCAAGGAAAGTTTACGGCGCGAGGACCACGGGCCACAAAAGCCCCAGATCACCGTCCCCAAAGCCATCAAGCGGCGCATTCGCATCGATGAAGCGATCACGGTGGCCAATTTGGCGCGGCAAATGGGCGTCAAGGCCACGGAGGTCATCAAGAAACTGCTTGCCTTGGGCCTCCCGGCCAACATCAATCAGGCCATCGACTTTGATGCCGCGGCTCTGGTGGCCGCCGAGTTCGACTACGAGGTGGAAAAGGCCGGGTTTGAAGAGGAAGACATTTTGCAAACCGTCGAAGATCGCCCGGAAGACCTGCAACCTCGTCCTCCGGTGGTGACCGTCATGGGCCACGTGGACCACGGCAAGACTTCACTTCTGGACGCCATTCGCCACACCAGGGTCATTGACCAAGAAGCCGGCGGCATTACCCAGCACATCGGCGCCTACTTCGTGGAATTGGACGGGCGCCATATCACCTTTCTGGACACGCCTGGCCACGAAGCCTTTACGGCCATGCGGGCTCGAGGAGCCAAAGTGACGGACATTGTCATTTTGGTGGTGGCTGCCGACGACGGAGTTATGCAGCAAACGGTGGAAGCCATCAACCATTCCAAGGCGGCCGGTGTGCCCATCATGGTGGCCATCAACAAGATTGACAAACCCAACGCCAACCCCGATCGCGTCAAGAGAGAACTGTCCGAACACGGCCTGTTGCCCGAGGAATGGGGCGGGGACGTTACCATGGTGGAAATTTCCGCCAAGAAAAAGATGGGCATTGAAGAACTTCTAGAAATGGTGCTGCTGCAGGCCGAACTGATGGAACTCAAGGCCAACCCCAATAAGCCGGCTCGAGGCCGTGTCATAGAAGCCAAGCTGGACAAAGGTCGAGGTCCCGTGGCCACCATTTTGGTGCAGGAAGGGACTCTGAGGGAAGGTAACGCCTATGTGTGCGGCACCTATTTCGGCCGAGTGCGCAGCATGTTCAACGATAAGGGCCAGAAAGTGACGGCCGCGGGCCCTTCGGTGCCCGTGGAAGTCATAGGCCTGTCCGGCGTGCCCAATGCGGGCGACGATTTTGTCGTATTGGCCGACGAAAAGCAGGCCAAGCTCGTCGCCGAACATCGCCAGCTGAAAGCGCGGGAAAAGGAACTGTCACGAACCACCAAGGTCACTCTGGAAAAGCTCTACGGACAGATTCGGGACGGCCAAATCCAGGAAATCAGCGTCATTCTCAAGACCGACGTTCAGGGGTCTCTGGAAGCCATTCGGGATTCCTTGCTAAAGCTCTCCACTCCCGACGTGAAGGTCTCGCTCATCCACGCCGGCACGGGCGCTATTTCCGAAAGCGACGTCATGCTCGCTTCGGCCTCCAACGCCCTCATCATCGGGTTCAACGTGCGAGCCGATGCCAAAGCTCAGGAGCTGGCGGAACAGGAAAAGGTGAGCATTCGTTACTACGATGTGATCTACCAGATCCTGGACGACATCAAAGACGCCATGGTGGGGTTACTGGAACCTCAATACCAGGAAGAGATTGTGGGCCGTGCCGAAGTGCGCCAGACCTTTCACATTTCCCGTATTGGCACTGTGGCGGGATGTTACGTTACCGAGGGCAAGGTGGAACGCAGTGCCAAGGTGCGGCTCCTTCGTGATGGAGTGGTGGTCTGGGACGGTAAGATTTCGTCTTTGAAACGCTTCAAAGACGATGCGCGCGAAGTCAAAGCCGGCTTTGAATGCGGTTTGACCATCGAAAACTTTAACGACATCAAGGTGGGGGACCTGTTGGAAGTCTACCAGATGGTCGAGGTGGCTCCGGTTTTGGAAACCAGGCCGAGTCCAGAGGATCGGCCGCAGCCTTGATGGGCAAGTCCATGGCATGACCCAGCCAGGCGGTGTGTTCGTCATCGAAGGTGCATGAGTCGCATGAAGGAAACCACGGTCAATGTGGGAGTGGCCCGGGTCACGTTTCGGCTTCACGGAAACGATTCGCTGAAGGGAAAGCGCAAGATCGTCAAGAGCCTCATCGAAAGGAGTCGAAACCGCTTTCCCATTGCCATCGCCGAAGTGGATGATCTGGATCGTTATCAGCGGGCCACCTTGGGCATTGCCGTCATCGGCAACGATTCCCGCCTGCTCAACGCTATTTTGGACAAGGTGGTCGAGTACATGGCGGGAATGGGCCTTGCCGATTTGGAAAGTCACCACTTTGAGATCATCCCGCTCTAGGAGCCTGTCAAGCAACGGGCTTGCGGGCTTCGAGAAGGTATCCTTATAGGGGTGGCTCGGGCCGCCACAATAAGCCATGCGCCTTGCGGCGGCGTTAACACTCGAAGCCCTAAGAGCCTTACTCGGGCATGCTTGCAGCGGGAGACGACGGACAGACCATGCAATATAAAAGATCAGAACGTGTTGCAGATCTTCTGCAGCGCACCGTCGCCGAAATTTTGCTGCGGCGCGTGCGGGATCCTCGACTGAGCAAACTGACCGTGACCGGCGTAGACGTGAGCGCCGACCTTCGGTATGCCAAGATTTATTACTGCTTTGTGGGCTCTGAGGAGGAACGCCCTCAGGTGTCTCAGGCTCTGGAGAAAGCTCGGCCCTTCATCCGTCGTGAAATCGGCCGCCGAGTGGAACTGCGCTACGTGCCGGATATTCAATTCTTCTTCGACACCTCTTTTGATTACGGAGAAAAAATTGAACGGTTGCTTCATCGAATCCACGAAGAATCCTGACCTCTGCAGCGAACGCTCCAGCGCAGTGCTCCACGAGCGCCCTTGTGAGGAAACCCATCGAGGGCAGGTGCTGGCCGCCTTGAAACAGGTCATTTCCAAAGGGCGGCGCTTTGCCGTGGCCACGCACGTGCGTCCCGACGGGGATGCCGTCGGATCCCTTTTGGCCGCTACCACCATACTGCGCCTTTTGGGGAAAACCGTCGACGCCTATTGTGAAGACCCGCCCCCTCCGGGTCATGATTTCCTGGAAGGCATCGAGTGCATTCACCATTCCTGGAATGCGGCTGCAGACTATGACACGGCCATTTTGGTGGATTGCGGTGAATTTAACCGAGTCGGCACGGCCTTGGCGGAACCTCTTTCTCGAGTTCCCACCCTGGTCAATATCGACCATCATGTGAGCCACGATCCCTTTGGCACCGTGGCGTGGGTTGAACCAACAGCCAGCAGCACCTGTGAACTGCTCTATGACCTCGCGGTGTTTCTCGGCGTGCCCATCACGCCCGCTTTGGCCACCCAACTCTACACCGGCCTTCTTACCGATACCGGCTCCTTTCGGTTTTCCAACACGACCCGTAGAGTGTTGGCCATCGCCACGGAACTCGTGGGGCACGGCGCCCAGCCTGCTTTTATCGCTGCCCAGATTTACGATTCCGGATCCCCGCAACGGTTGCGGCTTCTGGCCCAGGTGCTTTTGACCGTAGCTTTTGACGCCGACAATCGCTTGGCCACCGCCGAACTGAGCCAGGCCATGTTTCGGGACACGGGAGCGACGCGCGCCGATGCGGAAAGTTTCATCAACCATCTGCGCAGTGTCCGCTCGGTCTACATGGCCGCGTTGTTTCGTGAAGAAGAAGATGGCATCGTGCATGTGAGCCTGCGGTCTAAGGACCCTGTGGATGTGGCAGCCTTTGCACGTCGATACGGTGGTGGTGGACATCGACACGCGGCGGCGTTTCGCACTCGAGGCGTCCTGGCTCAGGTGCGGGCGGCCGTGACGCAGAAGGCGCGGGAGTATCTCAACAGCCATGCATGAAACGGGGCAGATATCGATGAATTCGTTGAAGCGCTCGGCACAACGCGCCCCTTCTGTTGTCGTGCACGGCGTCCTTTTGGTGGACAAACCCGAAGGGTGGACATCCCATGACGTGGTGGACTCTTTGCGCCGTCGCCTGGGTGTTTCCAAAATGGGCCACACGGGCACTCTGGATCCCTTCGCCACAGGCCTTCTGGTGCTTTGCCTCGGCGAGGCCACCCGCATCGCCGACCTGCTCACGCACATGGACAAGCGATACATTTTCCGTATGCGCCTCGGTGTGGAAACAGACACCTTGGATCTCACGGGCCGGGTCACACGGGTCTACGAGGGACCTGCCGTGAGCCCGGAACGTCTTCGAAACACGGCAGCCGAAATGGTCGGTCCCCAGATGCAGCAGGTGCCGCGATACGCCGCCGTCAAGGTGCAAGGACGTCGCCTTTATGAATGGACGCGGGCCGGCAAGGAAATAGAGGCACCTCGCAGACCCGTGGAGATTTATTCCCTGCACATTGTGGAAGACACATGGCCCGAAATCTCGTGCCATGTGCATTGTTCCAAGGGAACCTACGTGCGGCAGTTGGCCGCCGACCTGGGACGCCGCCTTGGCTGTGGCGCCCACGTCACGGCGCTGCGGCGAACGGAAAGTGGACCGTTCTCGGTCCATGATGCTCTGCCTTTGGACGCTTTGGACAGGATGGCTCACGATCGGGAGTGGATGCGCCACGTCATTCCGCTTCATGCGGCCCTTTCCCATCTGCCTGCTGTGGTGGTGACCGATGCCGCCATTCGAAACCGAATACGCCATGGACAGTTGCCTGAAACCTGGCTGAATTCGCAAGCGGTGGTTGCGGAAGGACACGGCGGACCCGTGCGCCTCATGGGTCCCAACAACGTGCTGCTGGCCCTGTGGTGGCCCGTGGCTCAGCCTGGCCAACGTCGTCTAAAGGTCTTTCGATCATCGGACACTTTCATCTAGACAAAGGAGGATACACGTGGTTCTCACCCCAGAAAGAAAAAAAGAAATCATCGACACTTACAAAATTCACCCCACTGATACGGGCTCACCCGAAGTCCAGATCGCTTTGCTAAGCGAACGAATCAATTATTTGACCGAGCATTTCAAAGTTCACAAAAAGGACCATCACTCGCGCCGCGGTTTGCTCAAACTGGTCGGCCAGAGGCGACAATTGCTCAACTATTTGAAACGTAAAAACATCGATCGCTACCACACGTTGATCGAGCGCTTGGGGCTGCGCCGGTAATAGGGATACCGATCAACCCCGGAAAGACGAGGAACAGATCTATGAAGAAATCGGTCCAGGTTGACGTGGGCGGACGCCCCCTCATCATTGAAACGGGCCACGCGGTCCGACAAGCCAGTGGAGCGGTGTTTGTGCGCTACGGGGACACAGTGGTTATGGTGGCCGCCGTGAAAGAAGACCGCATCCGCGAAGGCATCGATTTTGTGCCGCTCATGGTGGAATACCAAGAAATGAGCTATGCCGCGGGAAGAATTCCGGGCGGCTTTTTTCGAAGGGAAATCGGAAGACCCAGCGAAAAGGAAACCCTCACTTCCCGCCTCATCGACCGCCCCATTCGGCCCTTGTTTCCCAAAGGCTTTGCCTATGAAACCCAGGTGATTGCCACGGTGCTTTCGGTGGATCAGGAAAACGAACCGGACGTGGTGGCTTTGACGGGAGCTTCGGCGGCTTTGCATCTTTCGCCCATTCCCTTTGCGGGACCCGTGGCCGCCGTGCGTGTGGGGCGCGTCGACGGCCGCTTCATTATCAATCCTAGCGCCGCGCAGCTTGAACGCAGCGATATGAACGTGGTTGTGGCCGGCAGCCGCGACGCCGTGGTCATGGTGGAGGGGGGCGCCCAATTTGTTCCCGAAGCGGACATTTTGGAAGCCATCGGCGAAGCGCATCGGGCCATCCTGCCCATTTTGGACGCTCAAGAAGAACTGCGGCGCCTGGCCGGCGTGCCCAAGGAAGAAATCGTCGAGCCCTCGATTCCTGCAGAACTGGAACAGGCAGTGCGGCAGATGGCCGCGGCCGGCATGCGCGAAGCCATGACGACGGCCGACAAGATGCAGCGTCGGGACAAAAAGAAAGCGCTCCATGCCAGCGTGCTTGCCGCCTTGGCGGAGACCTTCCCCGGCTCGGAAAAGGACGTAGAGCGCGTTCTAGAAAAGCTGGAAAAAGAAACGGTGCGGCGTATGATGGTTGAGGAACGGCGCCGCATTGACGGCCGCGCTTTTGATGAAATTCGCCCCCTCAGCATCGAGGTCGGCCTTTTGCCGCGCACCCATGGTTCGGCCCTGTTTCGGAGGGGAGAAACCCAGGTTCTGGCCGTCACCACTTTGGGCTCATCCAGCGATGAGCAAAAGATCGAAGCCCTCACGGGCGAATCCTTCAAGTCCTTCATGCTTCACTACAACTTTCCGCCCTACTCGGTGGGCGAAGTGCGCCCGTTGCGCGGACCGGGCCGCCGAGAAATCGGCCATGGCGCTTTGGCGGAACGTGCCGTGAAACCCATTCTGCCTCCCAACGGCACTTTTCCTTACACGATTCGCGTGGTCTGCGAAGTGCTGGAATCCAACGGCAGCAGTTCCATGGCAAGCGTGTGCGGCGCGTGCCTGTCGCTTATGGACGCTGGAGTCCCCGTGCAGGACATGGTAGCCGGCATTGCCATGGGTCTCATCAAGGAAGGTGACAATTTCCTGATCCTTTCTGACATTCTGGGCGATGAAGATCACCTGGGCGACATGGACTTCAAGGTCACCGGAAACGAAAAGGGTGTGACAGCGATTCAGATGGATGTGAAGATTGCGGGAATCAGCCGAGAAATCATGACACGGGCCTTGGAACAGGCCCGCCAGGGACGGCTGTTTATCCTGTCTCGAATGAGAGAGGTGATCTCCACCCCGCGTTCGGAATTGTCCCCCTATGCGCCGCGCATGGAAGTCATTCAAATCAACCCGGAAAAGATTCGCGATGTCATCGGCCCGGGCGGAAAGATCATTCGAGGGATTGTGGCGGAAACCGGGGCCAAGATCGACATCGAAGATTCGGGCCGCGTGGTGATCATGAGTCCGGACAAGGATGCATGCCAAAAGGCCATCGACAGGATTCGAGGACTGACAATGGAACCCGAAATCGGCCAGGTCTACATGGCTCGGGTCACCAAGGTCACGGACTTTGGCGCTTTTGCGGAAATTCTTCCGCATACAGAAGGCCTCATTCACATCTCACAGCTGGACCACAAGCGGGTGCAGAAAGTAACCGACGTGGTCAAAGAAGGCGATGAGGTGTTGGTGAAGGTTATCGACATCGATCGCGAAGGGCGCATACGGCTGAGCCGAAAGGCCGTGCTTGGCGATCCGGAACACCGCAAGGGGAGAGGCCGCGTTGGTTCGTAAGACCGTTCTTTCCAACGGCATTCGCATCGTGACCGAAAAGATGCCCGGAGTGCACTCCGTCTCCATGGGCATTTGGGTCAACGTGGGGTCCCGCGATGAAGAACCTCACGAGCAAGGGGTGACCCACTTCATCGAACACATGCTTTTTAAAGGCACGGCGCAGCGGTCTGCTCTAGACATCGCCATGGCGCTGGATGCGGTGGGAGGCTTCGCCAACGCTTTTACGTCCAAAGAAAACCTGTGCCTTCACGCCAAGGTTCTGGATAGCCACCTGGACCTGGTGGTGGATGTGCTCACGGACATTTTTCTCCATTCGCTGTTCGCCGACGAAGACATTGAAAAGGAACGCCAGGTCGTGGTGCAGGAAATCAACATGATCGAAGATTCCCCGGAAGACCTGGCACACATTCTTTTTCAGCAACACTTTTGGAGGGCTCATCCCCTGGGTGCGCCCATCTACGGCACCCAGGAATCCGTTATGGCTTTGGACCGGTCCAAAATTCTGAATTTTTTGAGTAGACGCTTCGCCCCACGGGCCGTGCTCGTGGCGGCAGCGGGCAACGTGGACCATGAGGCCTTTGTAGACCTGGTGGCTCCCCATGTGGCCTCCTTAAACCATTCCCGCCATGCCCCGCATCGGCAACCCCCTCAGGTCTTTTGCCATCGAACCCTACTGCCCAAGGACCTGGAACAGGTCCATATCTGCCTGGGTTTTCCTGGATGTTCCCAAGCTGACCCTGAACGCTTTGCCTGCCATGTGGTCAACGTGGTTCTGGGCAATAGCATGAGCAGCCGGTTGTTCCAGGAAGTGCGTGAAAAGCGTGGCCTAGCCTATTCCATATATTCCTTTGTGAACAGCCATGAGGACACGGGGCTTATGGGCGTGTATGCCGCCGTGTCGCCCGAGAACGTGGCCGAAACCTTGGATGTCATCACCGCCGAAATGGACGCCGTGCGCCGCGATGCCATCACCGCCTCGGAACTGGACGCCGCCAAGGAATACCTCAAGGGAAGCATGTACCTGAATGCGGAAAGCACCGATGCGCGCATGAATCGGCTGGCCAAGAATGAATTCGTCTTTGGCCGCCATGTACCTTTGGAAGAGGTGGAAAAGGCCATTGACGCCGTGACGGTCGACGATGTGCGGGCTTGGTTCGTTAAACACTATCAACCGGAAAACACCGCCGTGACGCTTCTGGGACCTGTGGAAAACACAGCCGACGACATGGCGGCCGCGTGAATGGGCAAGCCATGGCTTTGAAATTTCAAGTTCTTGCCAGTGGGTCCAAAGGCAACGCCATCTATGTGGCCAGTGAGTCCACGGCCCTTCTAGTGGATGCGGGGTTAAGCGCCAAGGAGGTTGTGCGGCGCATGGAGGGGAGCGATCTCAGTCCTCGAAGGCTGGCCGCCGTCCTGATCAGTCACGAACACAGTGACCATATTCGCGGTGTGGGGGTGCTGAGCCGTCGCTTCGATCTTCCCGTCTACCTCACCCAAGCCACCCTGGAAGGCCTTCCAAGTCAGCTGGGTGAATTGGCCGCAGCCCACATCATTCAATCCGGCCGCACCTTTTCTGTGGGCGACTTGACCGTCCACCCCTTTGCCCTTTCCCACGATGCCGCCGATCCCGTGGGCTATCTCGTAGAACACAACGGGTGCCGCCTCGCCATCTGCACCGACTGCGGCACGGTCACACAGTTGGTGCGCGCGCGCCTTCAACAATGCCACGGCCTCATCCTGGAAGCCAATCACGACGTGCATCGCCTGATCCACGGCCCCTACGCCTGGCATCTTAAGCAGCGTATTCGCAGCCGGCATGGGCACTTGAGCAACGAGGAATGCTGCGACCTGCTGCAGGAAGTCAACCACCGCAACCTGCAGGTCGTGGTTCTGGCGCATTTAAGCGAAATCAACAACGATCCCCGACTGGTTCGAGACACGCTCGGCCAAAAACTTCGCCGAGAACAGTGGCATCATGTGCGGTTCCTCATCGCCGCCCAGGACCGTACCAGCCCCTTGTGTGAGCTAAACCCCTGAGGAGGTCTTTCATGGTTTTGATGCCCAAAGCTTTCTTGCTGCCCATCGACGACACGGAAGAATCCCTTCGCCCCATCCGCTTCCTCACCCAGCTCTATGCAGATCGGTCGGAAATCAGCCTGACCGTTCATTACCTGGTGCCTTCCCTGCCACCCGTCTACGCCGAAGGGCGTCTGAGTCCCGCCCAGGTGGCGAAAAAAAAGGAGTTTCTCAGAAAACGGGAAGAAGCGGCCCAAAGAGCCTGCGCTCGAGCCAAGCAAGTGCTTCTGGAATCGGGCTTCAGCGAAGACATCATTCATGAATTCGTCCAGGAAAAGGAACTCACCGTTGCCCATCACGCCTGCCGCTTGGCCGACATCAAGCGGGTGGACGCCGTTCTGTTTCCCAAGCAGGCCAGCAGCCGATTGGAAGGGTTTCTCAAGGGGGACCACACCTCCGCCCTGCTCCATCACTGTCTCGTCAGCCCCATCTGGTTCGTGGACAATCCCGTGGACATATCGCGCGCCGTGGTGTGTGTTTCCGAGCACGCCGCTTCGGTGCGAGCCTTGGATCACGCTTTGTTTATGTTGGAAGGCACCTCGACGCGGATCGATGTGGTCCATTTTTCTAAACGGCTCTCCAAGAAAATCGTTGCCGAAGGCCGAGAATCCAGTGCGGAAATGGATCGGTGGGTGGCCGACCAACCCAAAGAAGTTCGGGAAAACTACGCCAAGGCTTTGGACATGATCGGGCAGAGCTCCATCGAAGCCGAGCGGTTACGCCTCGTGGCCGCCCCCCATTCCGGCAAGGTTGCCGCAGACATCCTTGCCTACTGCGCCGAACAGCGCGCCGGCATCGTGGTGTTGGGTCACGGAGGCTCGGAGGGCACCTGGGGCTTTCTCAAGAGTTCCGTCACAAAGAAGATCCTCGCGGACTTTCGCCACCAAGCCGTGTGGGTCAACCAATAAGACGACCGTCCGAGGCCTCATCGATCGCGCGGGTTGGCACGGTCGCGCAATTCCCCGTGCGAGTTCGCAGCACCGGTCAGCTCGGCGCTGTGGGATCCGACGTTCGACCTATGCATTTGGAGAACCGGTACAGCCGTAAAGGTTGTTCACGACGGGCGTGCGATGCCGGAACAGGACACGGGTTTCAACAGGATTTTTTAGTGTAAAACTTTGCTGATCGAGACGGCGCTCACTTTAAACTCGGGGATCTTGGCTACCGGGTCGTACGCTTCCGCGCTCGTCACCACATTGGCCGGGCTTTCTCCAAAGTGAATAGGGACAAAAACCATCCCACGGGAAACCCGCCGAGTCAGTCGTGCTGGAGCTTCGACTTGGCCCCGTCGCGAAGAAACCCGAATCAATTCCCCATCGCGAATGCCCATGTGCTGCGCATCTTCCGGATGCATCTCCACGTACCCGTCTTTTTGCTCCGCATCGAGACTCGGCGTAATGCGCGTCATGGTCCCTGTGTGGTAGTGCGCAAACATTCGGCCTGTGGTCACATAAAACGGCATTTCTGGGCTGGGCTGCTCCATAGGATCCTGGTGTTCGACCACATGGAATTGACCCAAACCCCGGCTGAACCGATGCCGGTGAAGAAAAGGCGTCCCTGGATGATCCAGCGTCGGGCACGGCCACTGCAGCCCGTCGATTCCCAGTCGTTCGTAGCGCATTCCACCGTACAGGGCTGGAGCCAAGTCGGCTATTTCCTCAAAAATCTCCCGGGGACCGCTGTAGTCCATGGGGTAGCCCATGGCTTGGGCCAGAAGACAGAGGATTCGCCAATCAGGAAGACTTTCGCCCACAGGTTCCACGGCGGGTCGAATCCGCTGACATCGGCGTTCCGTATTGGTCACGGTGCCTTCCTTTTCGGCACACGAGGCGGCAGCGAAGACCACGTCGGCCACCTGCGCCGTTTCAGATAGAAAGATATCCTGAACCACTAGAAACTCCAGGCGCTTCATGGCAGAGCGCAGGTGATTCCAGTCAGGATCGCTAAGGCGCGGGTTTTCCCCGATCACGTACAGCGCCTTCAGTCTTCCATCCGCCATAGCCTGCGCCATCTCCGTGATGGTCATACCGGGCTGTGCAGGAATGGGCACGCCCCAGGCGCGCGCGAATCTGTGGCGCACTTCCGCATCGGTGACCGGCTGATAACCCGGCAACACATTAGGCAAACCACCCATATCACATGCACCCTGCACATTGTTCTGTCCCCTCAGAGGATTAACGCCGCCGCCCCGGACACCAACGTTGCCACATAGCAAGGCCAGATTGCACACGGCCTTGACGTTGTCGACCCCGGTGCTGTGCTGCGTGATTCCCATGGCGTACACGATGGAAGCGGGCTTGTTCAGCGCGTAAAGCCTGGCCATCTTTTCCAGGACACCCGCTTGCACTCCCGTGATCGCTTCCACTCTCTCAGGAGTGTAGGCAAGCACCGAGCGGGAAAATTCTTCAAATCCTTCGGTTCTGTTTTGAATGTAAGCTGTATCGTGCCAGCCGTTGCGCACGATGTGATACATCATCCCGTTTAGCAAGGCCACGTCTGTGCCCAACCGATGCTGCACCGCCACGTCAGCGTACAGGCCCAGGTGAATCCGTCTCGGGTCGGCCACCATCACCACCGCCCCTTTTTCTCGAGCGCGCCAGATTCGTGTGGCGATCACAGGATGGCATTCTGTCGTGTTAGATCCGATCACGAAAAGACACGCACTGTCCTCCATATCGGCGATCGAATTGGTCATGGCTCCACTTCCAAACGCGGCGGCAAGACCTACCACCGTGGAGGAATGTCAAAGCCTGGCACAATGATCAATGTTGTTGGTGCCCAAGACCGCGCGAGCAAACTTTTGCGCCAGAAAGTTTTCTTCATTGGTCATCTTGGCGGACACAAGCACACCAATGGCTTCAGGTCCGTGCTTTTCCTTAATCTCCGAGAGTCGATGCGCCGCAACGTGCAGCGCCTGTGGCCAACTGGCCTTATGCAAACGCCCCAAAGTTCGCACGAGAGGCGCTTTGAGCCTCAGCGGGTGGTGCACGAAAGCATGAGCATTCCATCCCTTGATGCACAGTTTTCCGTCACTGACCACGTGGCCTTTCAAAGGCAGCACGCCCAGGATGCGGCCGTTCATGACCTTGTAAAGCACACCGCACCCTACGCCGCAATAAGGACACACGGACGGCACGCACTGGTAATCCATGGCTATTCCTCCACGTCTTGAGAAAGGCAATCCGGCGGCGTTGCCCTTTCTTCATGTTCCCGACGCCAAAGCCTCCCGCTCTGCGTCGCTCAGTGGCCCCCAGATCAGTGGAATGGCGTCTTGACCCGGCACATATCCGTAAAGATCTCGAACTAACACGCCGACTTTTTGGTACAACGTTCGCAAAGGAATATCGGCCGGACATGCCTCTTCACATAACCCACAATCAACACATCGACCCGCCATGTGGACGGCACGGACAAGATGAAACAAAGGTACCTCGACGGGCAGACTCCCCGTCTTGATCAAGTCCTCGTCCTGAAGGGTGCATTCGCGACAGACGCACACTGGACAAATGTCCCGACATCCATAACACTTAATACATTTTTCAAACTCGTACATCCACCTGGAAAATCTTTCTTCAGCACTCATGGAATCCACAACACTAAAGCTCTTCCCCTTAGGAATACCTTCTCCCGGAACTCGTGATAGATCTTCGCCTCGATCAAGACCGGAACAGATAACCTGGGTCTGCATGGGAGACGCACAGCAGGGGGTGCGCAACAACTCAATCCTTTCTTGATCAATGGCGCGCAGAGCATGCAATACGGTTGTGGCTCTTTCCGTACACTGGCGGGCAAGAATCCCGATCCGCAGGTGGGGATCTTCTTGAAGAATCTCTCGGGCAATTTTTTCCAAGGGATAACGATACGGTCCTTCGCGAAAGTCATCAAGATCATCCAGAGCCTTCTTGCTGAAAACCCAAGGGATGGCCAGTCCATCTACCGCCTTGTAGCCCACAAACAGGTCCACAAGACCGTCTTCAAGCCACTGTCTAATGGTCTCACGCATGGTAGCCTCCTGTACCCTCCCCCAGTTGCGAGTGACCGGGACCTATCTCTGGCGCCACGCCCGGTGGAAAGCGCCGGGCTGTGAGAACAACCTGGGGCATGTGCTCTATAGCCTTGCGCCTCGTCTTCATCGGGACAGGACCCAAAACCCTGATCTGCTCGGTGAACTCCCGAACCACTTGAGCAAACTTTGAAGCTTCGGCGGAGGAAATCCACTCGAGCCGCAAACGGCCTTCTAAACCCACGAAGCCAATCAGCTCTTGCAAGAACCGGATTCGCTTCAGAGCCTGATGATTACCAACCTGGTAATGGCAATCACCGATGTGTCAGCCTCCCACCAAAATCCCATCTGCACCGCTTTGAAAAGCACGCAAGATGTGGTGCAGGGAAACGGAAGCCGAACACATGACACGAATGGGACGAAGGTGCGCCGGATACCTTAGACGACTCACTCCGGCCAGGTCCGCAGCCCCATAAGCGCACCAGTTGCATAAAAAGGCCAAAATCTTTGGGCGATATGTCCCTTCTGCCATGTTTTCCTCCCCGCTTCGAGTCCTTCATGTGTGGGACATCTGAGGCTCAAACTGCCAGAACGGCTTGGATTTGGGCGTAAATTTGCCGATGCGTAAATCCCTGCAGGGCCGGGGCCTCGGCCGGACAAGCGGCTCCGCAGGCGCCGCACCCCTTGCAAAGCGCCTCAAGAACACGGGCCGTTCCGGTGGCCTCGTCGCGCTGGATGGCTCCAAAAGGACAAATCTCAACACACACACCGCATCCTGTGCAACGCGTGGCATCTATTTCACTGATGATACCGCCTAGCGTAACCTTGTCGCGTCGGAGAATCCCGATGGCCTTGGCGGAGGCGGCCAGAGCGTGAGCGACACTTTCGTCCAACGGCTTGGGGTAATGAGCTGTGCCGCAGAGGAACATCCCGTCATTAAAAAAGTCAACGGGCCGAAGTTTCGGGTGCGCTTCCAGAAACCAGCCGTCTCGATCCAGGGGAAGCTTATAGAGACGAGCCAGATTCGCGTTGTCTTGGGGCATCGACGCTGCGGCTAAGCAGAGTAAATCTGTTTTCCACGCGACGGGTCGTTGGAGTATCGGGTCATGGATGCGAACGATCAGTCCGTCGCCATCCTTTTGAAGCTGTGGTTTGTTGCTGGGATCGTATCGAAAGAAAAGAACGCCAACTCGGCGCGCGTGCTGGTAAAGCTTTTCCCACGGTCCATACGTTCTCATATCTCGGTAGAGCACGGCAATCGTTACATCCGGATTGATTGCCTTAAGTTCCAAGGCGTTCCGAATGCTATGCCCACAGCAGACCCTGGAGCAATAAGGGCGCTCTTCATCGCGGGATCCCACGCACTGAATAAAAGTCACAGTGGAAAGACGACTCAGTGTGGCATCGCGCCTATTCAGCCACTCATCCAATTCCACATTCGTTATCACCGCCGGATGCTCGCCATACAGGTACTCAGTCGGCTTCCTTTCTCGGGCCCCGGTGGCGATCAGAATCACACCGTGATCGATGGTCTGAAGGGAGCCGTTTTCTTGAATGGTTGTTCGAAAGTTGCCCACGAACCCTTCGGCATCAACGATGGTGGCATTGCAGTGCAGCTGAATTTTCGGGTTGGCAAGAACCTCCTTGGTAAGTTGCTCCACAAAAGAACGAACCGGCTCTCCACGCCATGTCTTGTAAAGTCGAGCCGCCATCCCGCCCGGCTCGTTTTCTTTTTCCACTAAGTGCACCGTATAACCATGCGCTGCCACGTTCAATGCGGCCGTCATCCCGGCGACACCGGCCCCAACGACCAAAGCGGACGGCGTGACCGGCAACGAAATCTCCTGCAATGGGCTCAGCAACGCCGCCTTGGCCACCGCCATACGCACCATATCCATTGCCTTTTCTGTGGCTTGTTCTTTCTCTTCACTGTGCACCCATGAGTCTAGATTCCGAATGTTGGCCATCTCCAACAGGTACTTGTTGAGTCCTGCTTGGGTTAAAGTTTCTTGAAACAGCGCCTCGTGGGTTCGAGGAGAACACGCCGCCACGACGAGGCGGTTCAGCCCTTTGTCTTGAATCACCTGTACGACACGGTCTTGAGTGTCCCGGGAGCACGTAAAGAGGTTGTCTTCCACGTGGACGACGTGCGGTAGACGCCACGCCAGTTCAACCACCCGGCCCACATCCACCACACCACCGATGTTGATGCCGCAATGGCATACAAAGACGCCGATGCGAGGAGGTTCTCCGTAGACGTCGCGTTGAGCTGGAATTTCCTTTTCCTTGACCAGCGTGCCGCGCACCGCTCCCAAAAGCCTTCCCGCGGCCGCCGCCGCCGCACTGGCCTCCATGACCGATTGGGGTATGTCTTTGGGGCCTTGAAAAGCCCCGCACACAAAGACACCGGGTCGGGAACCGGCCACGGGGTCAAAGGAAGAGTGTTCGGCGAAAAGATCCTCGTTGAGTTGAACGTTCAGCCGGTCGGCCAAAGTCTTGGCGTGCGCGGGCGTCTGCAGCCCCACGGACAACACCACCAGATCAAAGACTTCTGAGACCACTCGGCCGTCTTCCGTGACGTAACGGACTTCCACGTCCCCGCCACTGCCAGGCACTTCTTCCAAGCTGTGGACACGAGAGCGAATGAAGCGCACCCCGTGCTCTTCCATAGCTCGGTTGTAGTACCTCTCAAAGTCTTTGCCGTGCGTGCGCATGTCCATGTAAAAAATGGCCGCCTCCAGATCTTTGCCCACATGCTCCTTGGCAATGACCGCTTCCTTGATGGCGTACATGCAGCAGACGGCCGAACAGTACGCATGGTCGCAGTGGTGAATGTCTCGGGATCCAACGCACTGCAGCCACGCGATCTTTTTGGGTTCCTTGTGGTCCGACGGCCTCACCACATGGCCCATGGTGGGACCCGAGGCCGAAAGAAGCCGCTCGAATTCCATGGCCGTCATCACGTTGGCCAGCCGCTTATAGCCGTAGGTGTCATAGACGCTGGGATCAAACGGTTCAAAACCGGGCGCCAAAATCACCGCCCCCACCTGAAGCTCTCGAACCCTTTCTTGGTCCTCATGCACCACGGCGTTGGCCAAACAGGCGTCCACGCAGCGGTAACATTCCGAACAAACGCCGCAGTTCAGGCACCTTTGCGCTTCGCGGCGCACCTGCTCTTCGCTGAAACCCAACTGCACTTCGTTGAAATTGCCCCGCCGCTCCTCGGGACTCAGCCGGGGCATGCGCTCTCGAGGCATGCGATCGTAGCCTTCCGTCGGCACATCCTGCACCGCTTCCCAGCGCTTTTCGCGCCCCTTCTTCAAATCCTCACCGCGCAAAAACCGATCAATGGAAATGGCCGCCTCTTTCCCCGCCGCAATGGCTTCAATGACCGTGCGCGGCCCCGTCACCGCATCGCCTCCGGCAAAAATGTCCGGATCGTCCGACTGCAAGGTCACCGGATCCACCTTGAGGGTTCGCCAGTCACTGAGCGAGCAGGCACATTCCGGCGTCAGACACGCCCAGTCCGTCTCCTGGCCGATGGCCGCAATCACCGCATCCACTTCCAGAATAAAGTTGGATCCCGGAATCGCTACAGGTCGGCGCCTTCCGCTGGCATCCGGTTCTCCAAGGGCCATCTTGACGCATTCGATGCCCTTGACCTTGCCGTTTTCCCCAAGGATCCGCACGGGATTGGTCAGGGTGAGAATCTCGATGCCTTCCTCGCGGCACTCCTCGATCTCTTCCTCATTGGCCGGCATCTCCGCTACGCTTCGTCGATAAACAATAAAGGGCTTCGTGGATCCCGTGCGCAGAGCCGTGCGCACACAGTCCATGGCCACGTTGCCGCCACCCACAACCGCCACGCGGTCGCCCAAATAGATGCGTTCCCCCAGGTTCACGTCCCGCAGGAACCGCACGCCCGGAATCACCCCTTCCAGATCCTCACCCTCGATGCCCAGCTTCTTGCACTCATGCGCTCCAATGCCGATAAAAAACGCCTTGTAGCCCTGCTCACGCAGCTGCCCGATGGTGATATCCTTGCCGATCTCCACGCCGGTTTTAAATTCCACCCCCATCTCGCGAATGACCTGGATTTCCGCTTCAACGATCTCCCGAGGCAGCCGGTAGGACGGAATGCCCACCGTCAGCATGCCCCCGAGAACCGGCAGCTTTTCAAACACCGTCACCCCATAGCCTTCCTGAGCCAGGTAATAGGCGCAGGTCAACCCCGCAGGGCCTGATCCAATAATGGCCACCTTTTCGTCCCGCTTCACCTTAATGTCCGGCACAAACCGGGTTTCGGCTTTGAGATCCAAATCGGCGATGTAGCGCTTGATAAAATCAATGGCCACCGGCTCATCCACCGTGCCTCGCCGACACGCCGTCTCACAAGGATGGTGGCACACCCGGCCGCAAATGGCCGGAAGCGGATTGTCCTTCTTGATGAGTTCCAAAGCCTCGCGATACCGGCCCTGGGCCGCCAGAGCCACGTAGCCCTGAACCGAAATGTGCGCCGGACAGGTGGCTTTGCACGGAGACGTTCCGCGCTTTTCAATAGCAAAAGCCCCAGGTACCGCTTGAGCGTACCGGCGGTACGCCGCCCGCCGCTCGCTCAAACCCATGTCATACTCGTTCTTCAAGCCCACAGGACACACCCGAGCGCATTCCCCGCAGCCCGTGCATTTGTCCATATCAATGAAACGCGGCTTCTGCCGTATTTTCACCCGAAAATTCCCGGGCTCCCCCTCCAGGGCTTCCACTTCACTCAACGTCAAAATTTCAATATTCAAATGCCGGCCGACCTCGACCAGTTTGGGCGAGATGATTCACATGGCGCAATCGTTGGTGGGAAAGGTCTTGTCCAACTGGGCCATCACACCCCCAATGGACGCCTCCTTTTCCACTAAATACACGTAATAACCCATTTCCGCCAAATCCAGCGCTGATTGCATGCCCGCAATTCCACCGCCTACCACCAGGACCGATCCAGCCGGTGATTTCACGCAAGCACTGTGTCCATTCATGGTTTGGACTCCTTGTCGTGCCGGACTTACCAAAGCCCCATTTCCAAACGGCTGTGAAGGAAGAGCAGCTGCTTTTGAGTGAGTTCTCCGATGTGCTCGTTGATCCACGCAAGATCGCCTGAAAAAATGGCCGCCTTGGCCTCCGGGCTCAGCTTGTACTCACTCAAAGCCTCTGGTCCCTTTTCCATGAGTTGCCTCCAGAACGTTTTGTCATCCGCCGCCCGGTTCAAAACGCGCATGACTTCTCTGCGCTCGATAAGCTCGCTTTCACGATCCGCCTCAGGTTGAGCAAGCCCCTTGGTCAATGCTTCCAAGCGTTCCTTCAACGCTTCACTGATAGACTTTTTGAACTCCTCCTCACTAAAGGGCTTCGGCAAATAATCCCGCGCCCCGATTTTCATGGCCTCCACCGCCGATTCCAAAGAAGAATATCCTGTGATGACAACAACTTCTGTTTGTGGACGGCGTCCTTTGACTTGCCGAATCACGTCGAGCCCGTTCATGTCCGGCAGCTTGAGGTCCGCCACCAACAGGTCAAAAGGCTTTTGCGCGATCTTTTCTAGGGCGCTCCTGCCCGTGACGGCGCAATCCACTTCGTAGCCTTCTTCCGACAATACCATCTCCAAACCTTTGGCCACGTGGAGCTCATCCTCCATCAAAAGAATGTGCGGTGTGGCCTTGTTCATCGTTTGCACCCTTTCTGCCACCGCGCTCATCGTTGCTCCTCCCTGCTCGACCTTTTCTCGGCTCTTCCGGCTGTGGACCTTTCGACCATGTCCTCAACTCCCCATCGTCCCCCGGACGACACCCCATTCGAAAACGGTGGGCGCCGAATCCGTCCACAGCCGACATCCGTGTCTTTGATGCCCATGTGAAGTAACGGCCCATAGCCCGCACGCAAAGGAGCCCTTAAGGCCGCTTTTCAACACACGTGTGGCAAAATTCATGCACGATGCGTCAAGGCCCTCGCAGGGCGCCAAGATATTGGGTAGCTGTGGAAATTCCGTCGGTTACGGGTGCACCCCTTTCCTTTACCATAGGCACACCAAGTCCGAGGTGTCTTAAAACCCATACGGCCCACACCGGACCATGACAGGATTCCTTAGAAAAGCTTAAGCTCAGATGTGTATAGAAAACTATACGGTGGAATGCTGAGGCGTGCCTGCAGGGATACGGTAGCGCTTCATGAGAGCGGAGAAGTTGGATCGTTGCATGCCCACGGCTTGTGCAGCCTTGGTGATGTTACCGCCATGATCTTGCAAGGCTCGAAGAAGAAAAAGCCTTTCCACGCGCTCATAGTGTTCACGAAGAACGGTTTTCTTAAAACTTTTCATTTCCGCCCAGGTTGAAGGAACGCCATCCGATGTCCGAAGACGCCGGGTCTCGAGGGCATCCAGGAGCGTCTCCAGATCCACCGAAGGTTTATCATCGGAGATGATAACCAGCCTTTCTACAGCATTTTTGAGTTGGCGCACATTGCCCGGCCATGGATGCTTCACCAGGGCTTCCAGCGCATCCTCGGTAAAGCCCTCAATCCGTTTCGACATTTTTCGACAGAAATAGTGTAGAAAATGATAGGCTAGTCGAGGAATATCGTCTTGACGTTCACGAAGTGGTGGAAGGAAAATAGGAAAGACATTGATACGATAATACAAATCCTCGCGAAATTGTCCTTGAGTGGTCAAGGATCGAAGATCTTTATTGGTCGCGGAAATGACGCGCGCCTCTGTCGTTTTAAATTCCGATGCGCCCACAGGCTTGTATTCACGGGATTCCAAAACTCGCAGAAGCTTTCCTTGAATTTCCAGATTCAGGTTGGCAATATCATCAAGGAAGAGTGTTCCCTTGCTTGCAATCTGAAAGATTCCGGCTTTGTCTTGCGTGGCGCCGGTGAACGCTCCTTTGACGTGACCGAACAGTTCGCTTTCCAGTAGTGTTGGGGACAAAGCACTCCCATCGATGGCAACAAATTTTTCCAAGGCTCTTCGACTGTGCGCATGAATGGCTCGAGCCACCAGTTCCTTTCCCGTGCCGTGTTCTCCATAAATGAGTACGCTGGAGTCTGTGGGGGCCACCCTTTCGATCTGTTTGAAAACCTCCAACATCTTGGGGTTTTCCCCCACGATGTTGGAAAACCCATAGCGGTCCACCAGCTCCTCTCTAAGCCGCGCATTTTCCTCCACCAGCTTCTTCTTCTCCACGGCACGCGCCACAGCCAACATCAGCTGATCGTCCGTAAAAGGCTTGGTGAGATAATCAAAGGCCCCCATCTTCATGGCCTTGACCGCGTTGGGCACCGTTGAAAAGGCGGTCATGATAATAATATACGCTTTGTGATTTATGCTTTTTGATTCTTCGAGAATACGCATTCCGTCCATATCCCCGAGGCGCAGGTCCAGAAGCACCACGTCGAAATCCTCCCGACGAAGAAGCTCAAGCCCCTCGCAGCCCCTCATGCACGTGCGAACGTGGTGACCATCTTCTTCAAGGACGGTACGGCACGCGAGCGCGAATTTCTTCTCATCGTCGATAATAAGGATGCGAGCCCTGAAGGACGTGGTCATGCTCATGGCCATCAAGGTCCTCCTTCATCCAAGGGCAGAGTGATGGTGAAGCATGCTCCTTTGCCCTTTGTGCTTTGTGCGGTGATCTCGCCGCCGTGGGCCTTAATGATGCCGTGGCACACTGCCAGTCCGAGGCCTGTTCCCTTGGGCTTTGTGGAAAAGAAAGGTTCGAAGATCTTATTAAGAACCTCCGGATCGATTCCACACCCGTCGTCACGGATCGTCGCCCCATAAACTCCTTCTACTCTATCGACAAAGCTCTGAATCTCCAAGTTCCCACCCGGACTCATCGCCTCTACCGCGTTGAGAAGGATGTTGACAAACACCTGCTGCATTTGCCCACGGTCTAAAAGCGTGTCGGGCATATCGGAAGCCAGATGCTTATGGAGATTCACGTGATGCAGCATGAGTTCGTTTTGTAGGACGACGAGGACCCTTTCGATAATTTTATTGAGGTTTTCCAGAGTCCTTCGAGGCTCCCGGTCTCGGCTGAACTCGAGAAGATCCTGCAAGACGGTTCGACACCTCTGAGTTTCGCTGACGATGATCTTAAGGGCCTCTCTCAGCGGGCTGTCAGACGCAACTTTTTTTAAGGCGTTCGAGCTGTAGAGAAGTATACTTGCCAGCGGATTGTTAACTTCATGTGCGATACCCGCAGCCATGCGTCCCAGAGCTGCAAATTTTTCGGTATGAAGTGCCAGTTGGTCGTAGCGCCGCTTTTGCTCTTCAATCAGCCTCGCCTTTTCCAAAGCGCATGAGGTCAAATGGGCCACCGCACTGATAAAATCCAATTCCTTCTGAATAAAAGTTCGACGCTCCGAAAAGAAAATCCTTAGCACTCCAAGAAGATTATCCTGAACGCACATGGGCGCATCCACCACCATGGCGATCTCTTGACTGTGGCCTGACCGAGGCTCTTTTACATGACAATCCACGGGTAGGTCGTCCGTGACGTTGAGGCAATTGTTTTTACACAGCCGCGCGATCGCTTCGTGGTGCAAGATCAGCCCTTGGGGCAGGCATTGTTCATCAAGCCCATAGACGGCATGGAGCTCCATCTCATGCGAGGCCATATTCATCACACTGAGGACCGCCCCCTTTGCCCCGAGAAGCTCTGTGACTCTCCAGACCACCAGTTGAGAAACATCTTGCGGGTCTGTGCTCGACTGAATCAGGGCGGCAATATCACGAAACGCATAAAAGAAATCCACGATTTTTCTAGAAGGCATGGCTTCTTGTCCTTAAACGCGACCTAACACAACATAGCCTAAGCCTTGACGGCAATTCGTCCACCCAAAGGCATGGCCCGTGTCGGGCCTCATCTTGCCCCATGGTCGCGCGGCGGCGGAGTCGCGTGCGTCGGTTAGGCCCAAATCCCAAAACGAAACGTCTTGCATGCTTATCATTTCAGTAATTTTAGCTTAAATAGTCCACACCCATGGGGTCAAGATCCGCCCGGAAGACGTTCCGAGGTCATTTGAACGTGGCTGTTGCTTGAGGCGGACTTGCGGCGCGCCCTGGTCGTCACCCAACTTTTCTTTGGCCGCCACGGCTCCGTAACAAAACGATCCGGCCACCAGACCGATGCCCACTGCGGCTATGGGATCCACAAACCCAGTCGCTGGTGTTTTCACCACCAAAGCAGCCACGGCGCAGGAAGCCGCTCCCAAAGTGGTGAGCTTGCCGATCGTGATCCCTTCCGCCGCAATCCAGGCCACGGCCGAGGTGCCGATGGTCACCTGCCTATTGAAAAGCGCGGCGGCGGCCCCTGAATTGATGTAAATGACCGTTACACCGGCAAAGTCCAAGGCGCCAAGCCTGCCAATCCATTCGCCGCCCCACACCCAATAGCCCACGAGAAAAATACACGAGAAGTGTCGAGAGAATGGGGAACGGTAAAAAGCTCGAAAACTTCAGGCGCTCGGCAAAGGCTTCGGTGATGAGCCCCGGCGCGATGATGGCAAACATGAGCTGAAAGGCCGAAAAGAGCAGGCGGGGAATGGTGGCGGCATAGGGGCCGGGATCCAGTCCCACCGATCGCATGAAAGCCCAGTCTGAACGGCCCATGCCCCCCAGTGGTCGGGCCCAAACGCCACGCTGTAACCACACACCACCCAGAGAATGGAAACCACTCCAAGGTAAAGAAAGCTTTGCATCATGGTGGCCAAGACGTTTTTGGAACCCAACAGACCCCCGTAAAACAGAGCCAACCCCGCGGGCATGAACATCACCAATGACGTCGCCAAAAGCATATAAGCTGTATCGCTGCTGTCCATCTTTTCTTTTCTCCTTTTTCTCGGCCTTTATGCTGTCCATTTGACCTTCACCCTGTGCCCAAAGTTTTTCTTTCTTTAGGCAAGGTTCGGGCCACAACTGGCAAAGACCCTGACTGTTCAAAGTTTTCGGCATGCCTTCTCAGTCAAGGCTTAGCGACAACACAACTTTTGTTGACAAATTTGTTCGCCCGTGAGTGCCGATTTGCCGGCATGGCAAAGGTTCGACGCTGTAAACCGAAATTTCGGTGTCTCCGCGCGAGGGAACCAAATTGTGCATGGTTCTAAACCGGGTTATCATCTTTGTGATTATAGCAAAATCGAGAGGGATTGGAGCACTCTGGTTGGGCGGAAAAATTTGGGTCGCCAAAGAGTCGACCCATGCGCGGGTGAGGAGCGGAGGATGAAAAAGTGGTTCATGCCAATGATCGTAGGGCTGTGTCTCGGGCTTACGCCGACCTTGGCGAAAGCTCAGGGTTCCCTGTCGTCGCTTCGCTGCGACTCTCGGCTGGTCCTTATCGGTGATACCAAAGGGAGTGTGGCCGCAAAGTGCGGCCCGCCACTTTATCAGCAGTATGTGGGAGAAAAGATCGTTCGCACTCGTTACGGCTACGACAAGAGGGTCGTAGAGGAATGGGTCTACAATTTCGGCCCCACAGATTTCGTGCACACTCTGCGATTTGAAGGCGGGCGGCTGGCGGAAATTCATCGAGGAGAACGGGGCCACTGACAGCTCGACCGAGAATGGGTTCAATGGGCTCTTGGCTTCCATTAAGCCTTTGCGGCTCATGGGTTTTCCCAGGGATGGCCTCCGATCGCCGGCCAAGGCTTGGGCTGTAAGGACGCGGTCCTTTCCTCGGAACACGCGCTTTTCACCTTAAAAGCGTTTGAGAAAACGCCTCAAAAAAAGCAAAGGAGCGCCATCATGACGTCATCGACACCATCCAGTGCTCCTCTTTTTATCCTTCCTCGACTGCGAGTGGCCACAGGGGCCTTGATGGCCGGGGCATTGTGCGCCATCAGTTTCTACAACTATCTGCTTTTTCATACTCTTGTGGAAATGTTTAGTGTTGTGGTGGCAGCCATGATCTTTGTTTTGGCGTGGACGGGTCGAGCTTACATTGCCAACCACTATCTTCTTTTCCTCGGCATTGCCTACCTTTTCGTGGGTTTTATAGACCTGCTTCATACCCTGGCCTATAAGGGCATGGGAGTCTTCCCCAACATCACAGCCAATGAACCCACACAACTGTGGATCCTGGCCCGCTATATGGAAAGCCTTTCTTTACTGGCAGCTTCGTTTTACGCGCGCCGCAGGGCCTCGGCCGGCTTTTTGGCCGCCGGCTACGCGCTCATCACCTTTGCGGGACTCATTGCAATCCTTCGCTGGAACATTTTCCCTGACTGTTTTGTGGAAGGCCAGGGTCTCACAGGGTTCAAGATCGTGAGTGAATACGTTGTGTGCGGGATTTTGCTGGTGGCGGGCGTTCGACTCTTTCTTGTTCGGCACATTTTCGACGCCAAAGTTTGTGCATTGCTTTGGGCCGCCATGACCACCACCATGATCGCCGAATTGGCGTTCACCTTTTATGTGAGCGTCTATGGTCTATCCAACATGATCGGCCACCTCTTCAAGCTACTTTCCTTCTTATTCATCTTTGAAGCCCTGGTGCGGACAGGCATTCAAGAACCCCTTGCCGTTCTGTTTCACCAATTGAAGCAGAGTCAAGAAGAACTTTTTCAGGAGAAGGAAAAACTGAAAGCGGCCCTGAAAGAAATCAAGACCCTACAGGGACTCCTCCCCATCTGTTCGTATTGCAAAAAGATTCGGGACAATCAGGGCGATTGGCATAGTTTGGAAGTCTATCTGCGGTCCCACACGAACGCCATGCTGTCCCACGGCATCTGTCCGGATTGCCTTAGAAAACACTACCCGGACATGGCGGACCAAATCCTCAAAACGGACACCTCCCAAAAGAGTCAAACGGAAAAGTGAAAGGGGGGGTAGATTCTTGGCGGGTAACCCCCCTTGGCACAGTTGAACATGGAGGGCGATTTGAACGGCTCGGACCCATGCGGACCCACCCTGGGCGATGGACCGTCTTTGGATTGTCCTCGCTCTTTTTCATCCTCTCGCAACTTTACAGCGTCTCCAACGCCATCATTGCGCCGGACCTGCAAGAGGATCTTCATCTGTGTGCCGAGCCATTGGGGCTTCTGAGCGCCGCCTTTTTGTATGCCTTTGCCCTGGTGCCGATTCCGCTGGGCATCGCGCTCGACCGATTCGTCACTCGCCGCACCATGACTCTTTTGACACTCCTGGGGGCCGCCGGGGCGTTGGTTTTTTGCATCGCCCCCTTCTTTGGCATGGCCCCATAGTCGGGCGAGCCCCTTCAGCGCTTGGCATGGCTGGCCATCTCATGGGTTCTATGAAACTCCCCACCCGCTGGTCCTCACCACGCGAATTCGCCACCCTTTCCGGCCTCATGCTGGCCTTGGGCACCCTGAAAAACATGCTGGCGGCCATGCCCCTGGCCGCCGCCAAAGAACTGGTGGGATGGTGGGGATCCATTGCGGCTCTGGGACTTTTTACAGGCTTGGAGGCTGCCGCCTTTTTCGCGGCTGTGCGGGAATAATACTCTTTGAGCAGATCTTATCAAGAAACGGTTCATCTTCGTGCCCGGACTTCCTGGAAAAACGCCCTGAAAATTCTTGGCACAAGCCGTGAGCATTGGATCATTTCCGCGGGAACCTTTTTTCGTAACGGACCTTTTGTCGCCATTTAGGATCTCCGGATCGGTCCCTCCACGATTTGACAACTGCGTCTGTCGGCCATTGAGGCCGGAAATCTGCTGCTCCTTTTCAACGTGGGTCTCATTGTAGGGTCCCCTCTGAGATGTTGGCTTTCGGATCGAGCGCTGCAGTCGAAAAAGAAGGATATTGGTCTGGGCCTCGCCATGATGGTCCTGATTCTATGGGCCTTGGCCGCTGGCTGGGGTAAAAACAGCACGGCGGTTTTGGGAGCACTTTCTTTTGCCTTCGGGCTTTTCGCGGCCTTCGGCACTGTCATGAACGCCCATATCAAAGAACGGATGCCCTCGGAAATGAGCGGCACGGCACTCACGCCTCTGAACCTCTTCACCATGCTGGGAGGGGCCGCCGTCTTGCGTGGTTTAGAATGAGGGTTGGACCACGTGACCACCGCAAGCGGCCTCGCCGAGCTCGATGAGCATCCGGCCTTCATTTTATGCGCAGCCGGAGTCGGACTTGCCCTTAGGGCCTACCATTGGGCTTCCAACACCCATCCTTGAATTATGTTTCAGAGCGGAATTCCTGGGAATGAATTCCGTAACGGCGCATGATCTTTTGGAGCGCCGCCCGGGTCAGGCCGCTATATTCGGCCGCGCGAGATACATTACCTCCTGTCCTCTCCAAAAGATCTTTGATATAGCGAAAGGTAAAATCCTGAAGAACCTTTTCTTTCGCGTCTTTGTAAGGTGTCAGGGGTTTCGAAGAACCCATCGTGCATCGGTGCTCAACCGTCCCGACACTTCCAAGACTCATCTCGATGCGCATGAGGTCTTCCCAACGGATCACGTCTTCGGGTGAAAAAATGACCGCTTGGCGCACCACGTTTTGCAATTGGCGTACGTTGCCAGGCCAATCGCATTCCATGAGGGCTTCCAGCGCGGTTTGAGAAAACCTCTTTACGGGCACATCCAGCTCCCGACAGGCGATTCGCGCAAAGTGAGCGGCCAAGAGCGGGATGTCTTCCCGCCTTTCCCGAAGACTGGGCGTGCGCAGCGTCACCACGTTGAGTCGATAGAACAGGTCCTCGCGGAAGGTCCGTTGTCGAATCTTTTCCTTCAGATCCTGGTTAGTGGACGAGAGAATCCGCACATCCACCTTTTTCGCCTTAACGTCTCCCAGAGGCTTGATTTCCCCTTCCTGAAGAGCGCGCAGCAGTTTGGTTTGCACACCGACGGGAATGTCACCGATTTCGTCGAGAAACAACGTTCCTTGATGGGCTTCTTCGAAAATTCCACGATGATCCCGGTCCGCCCCGGTGAAGGCTCCTTTTTTGTGGCCGAACAGCTCACTTTCCAACAGGTGTTCTGGAATGGCAGGACAATTGACGGCAATAAGGGCTTGGTCCCGCCGAGGACTTAGGCTGTGAATGGCTCGAGCCACCAACTCCTTGCCAGTGCCGCTTTCACCCTGAATCAAGACAGCGTAGTCCGTGCGCGCCACGGTTCGAATTTGTTCACAGAGGCGCCGCATTGCTTCCGATTGCCCGATGAATTGGTCCAGAGGCGGCTCCCCTTGGGCCCGGCGGCGTAGATCAAGGTTTTCTCGAATAAGGCTGTTGCGTTCGATGGCCTTGTTGAGCGTTTGGAGGAGAACATTCTTATCAAAGGGTTTCGTGACAAAATCATAGGCACCTCTTTTGATGGCTTCCACGGCCGTCTCGATGCTGCCGTAGGCGGTCATCATCACCACGGTGAGCCAAGGATCTTTCTGTCGCAAAATCTTTAAGAGTTCCATGCTGCCTATGTCGGGCATTCGTATGTCCAAGAGCACCACATCGTAGGCGTTGCGCTCCACCATAGCGACGGCCTGCTGAGGCCGAGAAGCCGTTTCGACGATCACCTGAGGTAGTTCGTAACCCAGGAGCCGCTCTAAACCGGTGAGCATGTCCTGCTCGTCGTCCACGATGAGCACCTTGCTCGCACCTTCCTTTTTCATCACGTCGTCCTCTCCATGGGCAACCGTATGATAAATTCCGTCCACTGCCCCGGTTCGCTTTCCACGAAGATTTCTCCTCCGTGATCCTGAACGATGCCGTAACTGACGGCCAAGCCCAAACCGCTCCCTTCCCCCGGGTCTTTGGTGGTAAAGAACGGGTCGAAGATCTTATCGCGTATGCTCGGATCAATCCCAGGACCGTTGTCCCACACACGCACCTCCAAGGTGTCGCTATGGCGCCGTGTGGTGACACGCACCAGACCTCGCCCATTGAGAGCCTGTATGGCGTTCATGAGCAGATTGACCAGCACTTGTTGCATGCGTTCCACGTCCAGCAACACCTCCGGCAATGTCTCATCCAGGTGGCACTCCAGTTGAATGCCTTTTTTACGAAACTGATGCCCCGTGATCTGCAAGGCCTCTTCCACAACGGTGTTCAGTGAGGCGAGTTGAGGTCGACCCCCTCCGTGGCCTCGAGCGAATTTGAGAAGGTCGGAGACAATGCGTTTGCAGTTGAGTGCATGTTTTTCGATCACGGCCACGTCCTTGAGCCCCAGGGGAAAGTCGGCCATTTCCCGCTTAAGCAGGTCCGTGTAGCAGAGGATAACTCCCAAAGGATTATTGAGTTCATGGGCCAGACCGGCCGAAAGCTGTCCCAGAGCCACCAGCCGCTCTGTCTGTTGAATTTTCTGCTCCACCCTTTTCTGTTGGGTGACATCTTTGCCGTAGAGAATCGCTCCGGTCACCCGTCCCGATTCATCCGTCACCGGATAGAGGTACAGAAGGTAAACCTCGCCTCGCGCCCCCACGACCTCCTGTGTAGTGGGCTTGCCTGTGCGCAAGACATCTGTCAAGCTACAGTCGCCAAAAGGACACTGACTGTCGGCATGCACTTCCGTGCACAGCCTACCCATAACTTCTTGAAGGTTTATGCCAAACCGTTGCAGGTACGCTTTGTTGACCATAAGAATGCGAGACTCTCGGTCCACCAGGATCAGCAAATCCGTGATCCCGTTAAAGACCGTCTGGAGCAGTTCCTTACTCTCCAAAAGCTTTTCCAGGTTGGTCAGGCTCTCCAGAGCCACACCGATCTGACGGCCGATGGAAAAGAGGAGCTCTTGCATTTCCGGCCGCATGGAGTTCACATCAACACCATGAAAGCTCATTACGCCGAGCACACGGCCGCGACAGCACAGAGGGATATGAAGATGTCCCATGCCGTCCTTAGCCTCATAGAAACTGACCTGGCCACACGCTGCTTCATGCAGAGTGCCGGCCAAGTCGGCATGGTCTTCTTCCAGAACGACGGGGCAACGCGAACCGTCAAAAAGCCATTCCGGCTGGGCATCGTCCGCATTATGGGCGATCTGTAACTCCAAACGATTGGAGTTTTCATTGATAAGGTAGATGGCGCCTCCGTGGGCCGGCACAAGAGCCAGGGTCCGAGCCAGCACCTGGGGCAGAATATCCTGAATCCGCTGGGCCTGCGTGGTGAGCTCTGCGATCTCTGTGAGGGTGTGCAATTCCCGGTTTCTTTGAATAATCTGAGCTCGAAGCTTTTCCTGAGACCGCTCCAAGGCCCGCGTTCTTTCCGCCACCATGGCCTCCAGTTTTTCCGAATGAATCTCCAGGCGACGTCGAGCTTCGTTGAGATGCTGCACCATAAGCTCGGCGCTACGGCACAGATCTTCAATTTCATCAGAGCCCCAGGACGCCTTTGAGCGGGACAAAACCGGCACTTGAAGCCCTACCAACCCTCTTTCAAAAATGGCCAATAGATCTTTGAGATTGTGGACGACCACCTTGTTGAAAAAGAGGCTCAAGGTAAGATACAGGACACCCATGATCATAAATCCAATCAAGAAGATGGAAGTGACGATGTCGCGAATGTTAGACAAGGCCGCGTTCACAGGAATGCCAATACCCACAAGGCCCACCACTTCCCCGGGCTTGCGGCCGAATCCTCGTTGCGAGCCGTAGAGGCGCACCAGGTCTTGTGGGGCATCCTCTGGTTGCCCATGGCAGTGCAGGCATTCCGGTTCTAAAATCACGGGCCTAAACCGAAAATAATAGGAAGTGCTGTCGCGCTTCACGAGCCCTTTCCATTCATGGGGGGCGTCAGGTCGGGTGAAAAACTCAATCATGCGCCGCTCCATGGCATCCGCCTCACTTTGAGGATTTCGGGCATTGATCGCCACCCTTCGGTACACGTATTCGGGCAGATGCGTGGAAAACAGGTCCATGACGGAACGGCTCACAAACGAGGTGGACATGGCTTCCAAGACAAAGGCATGCTCGCCCATGAGACTATACATTTTGGGACGCAGCACCTCTTTGACATATTCCATGTTTGCTTCCACGGCCCTCATCAGGATTTCCGATTTCTTATAGGCGTTTTCTTCTAGAAACAGCCGCTCCTGAACGTAGATCAACACAGCCCCCACGGTACAAAAGAGCATCAAGAGCACGGCCGTTCCGGTAAGGAAGCGTTTCTGAACATAGAGAAGACGACGAGACCCCGTAGCCTTTTCGGCATTTTTCTCTTCCACCATGGCCCCTTCCTCCTGGGTTCACATGGACGGTCCCACGAACTCATAGCAATTATCCTGCACGGCATGAACGGAAGCAACCCGTGGCATTCTTGCCTGTTTTTGAAACATTCGTTGGACCCACCTTATGCCAACGCATGGAAGCACTGCTGCCGAGGGGAAGCACCCTTTTGTTTGAGAGAGGCTTCGTATATTCCTCGTGATGTTGATTTTCCTGAAGATTTTCGTCACCGCATCACTATCTGGACCAGGCCTCGATGTTGCATAACCCGGTTTGGAGACCAAACCTGGTGCTCCCGCTACCTTGAAGGAACCCTTGGAAAGTGGTCATTGTGGCAGACTGGTATCACAAACATGAAGGAGAAAGGAGTTTTCATGGAAGAACAGGTGTCAAAGAAAGGATTGAACGAAGACTGGTTGGCACTGATTTTGGGGATGGTTTTTTTCGTTTTGTCCCTGGGCGTCTTTGCTGGGGTTGACATCCTGGGATGGGGCGTCAAGACGAGCATTTGGACAAGCCCATCAAAAGCGCTTTCCGTCGTTTCGGCCAAATACGCCCCCATTAAGGGACAAGTGGTCAAGGTGGAAGAACAGACCCTGACGGTGCGCACGGCCGACGGCAAAGAAAAAACGGTCAAGGTTCCAAATGCCGCCCAGTTCAAGGTAGGGGACCATTATGAAAAGAGCGGTGTTTCTGGCTTTACCGCGCTGATTTTGACTTTTGTGGCCATGTTTTTGATTACGGGCATCGGAGCCGCACTGCTTCGGTTAAACCTTCCGAAATTTCTTTTGGGGTTCGCCATCCTGTTTTGGCTGGCCTACGCATGCTGGTTCGCGGGACACTACGCCCACATCGCCGCCACCAAGAACCAATTTGGCCACTACGGCATTTCCTGGTCCCTCAGCATGACGGGTGAATTTGGATTCATCATCGCCTTGGTCGTCGGCTTGCTTATTGGCAACTTTCTTCCAGGAGTCGCGGAATACCTTCAAGAGGCGGCACGGCCTGAACTTTATATTAAGACGGCCATCGTCATCATGGGCGCGGGCCTTGGGCTGAAGGCGGCGGAATCCCTGAGTCTTGCAAGCAACATTATGTTTCGAGGCTTCTGCGCTATCGTGGAAGCCTACCTCATTTACTGGGCTTTGACCTATTTCATCGCCCGCCGTTATTTCAAATTCAGCCGGGAATGGTCTGCACCGCTGGCTTCGGGAATTTCCATCTGCGGTGTATCGGCAGCCATCGCCACCGGCGGAGCCATCAATGCGCGTCCGGTGGTTCCCATCATGGTCTCTTCGCTCATCGTGATTTTCGTCGCCGTGGAAATGGTCATCCTGCCCTTCATTGCCCAAGCCTTTCTCTATCATGATCCTCTGGTGGCCGGCGCGTGGATGGGCCTTGCGGTCAAATCCGACGGTGGGGCCGTGGCCAGCGGCGCCATCACCGACGCGCTCATTCGAGCCAAAGCGCTCAATGCCCTAGGCACAAAATTTGCCGAGGGCTGGATCACCATGACCACCACCACGGTAAAAATGTTCATTGACATCTTTATCGGCATTTGGGCCTTTATCTTGGCAGTGCTGTGGTGCAGCAAGATTGAATGCAAACCCGGTCAAAAGGTTCGTGCCATAGAAATCTGGCATCGCTTTCCCAAGTTCGTTTTGGGATATGCGGGAACGTTCTTTCTGCTTCTGCTCCTGTGCTGGCCGGCCTCTCGAACGGTGGGTGTCGTGAAGGCCAAGGTCGACAACCTGAACAAGGACGCAACCGCCATCACAACCCAACTGGCGTCCACGGAAGACGAAGCTGAAAAAACCGCTTTGCAACAGCGGCTCAGCCAAATCAAAGCCCAAATCGCCGACCTAAAAGCCACGGCGGCCGGCTCCGAAAAAACCCTCAAGACCGCTAAGGCCTCTGCCGCGGAGGGAAACGTCTTTCGCGTACTCTTTTTCGTGCTCACCTTTTTCAGCATCGGCTTGGTGTCCAATTTCAAGAAGCTTAAGCAGGAAGGCATCGGCAAGCTGGCGGCCGTATATGTGATCTGCCTTTTCGGGTTTGTCATCTGGATCGGCCTGGCCATCTCGTGGCTGTTCTTCCACGGCGTGCTGCCCCCTGTGCTGCCGGCTTAATGAAAAGACTCAAGGACGCGGAATTGCGAAAGAGGAGGTATTTTCATGAGCGCTCAAAATGAACCGACCATTTCTGAAGAAATGCAAAAGATGGAATATGAGCCGCTGCTGCCCGTGGAGAAAAAGCTCATTGCCTGGAGTCTTCTACTCGGAGTGGTCCTCCTCGGAGTGCTGTACAAAGCCAGCCACTTCTTTTTCCCGGGTGGCCACTAAGCGTCGGCCCTGAAAGCATCGCCCTTACACAGCGCACCCGGACCAGAAATGGTCCGGGTGCGGTCGTCTTGCACTTCACCCCTCTTGACGGCGGCATTGGAATTTTTGTATAAGCCGGCCGCTCTTTGAGACACGAACCCACAAGTGCGGATATCCCCCAATGCATCTTTTCCTGGAGCAGCTCCTCAACGGCATGGCCGTCGGATCCATTTATGCGCTGGTGAGTTTGGGTCTTGCTCTTGTTTACGGCATCCTGCGCATTCTTCACGTGGCCCATGCCGCCGTCTATACGGTGGGCGCTTATCTGGGACTGTTCTTCTTTCAGATGACCCAAAGCCTGTTAGTGGCCTTCCTGGGGGCCATGGCCTGCTGTGCCCTGGCGGGCGTGACCATAGAACGCCTTGTGTACTTTCCTTTGCTCAAATATCCCCCGTACGTGCCACTCATTGCAAGCATCGCCATTCTGCTCGCTTTGGAAGAAGTCTGCCGCCTCGTGGCAGGACCCTACATCCTCACCTTTCCGGCCTCCCTTCCCTTTCCGGCCGTGCATGTTCTTGGCGTGCACGTCCCGTCATCCGTATCGACCATCTTTGCCACAACCGGACTGATTCTGCTCGTCCTATGGTTTCTGACCACGCGCACGGAAACGGGCCTGGCCATGCGGGCCGTCTCCCAGGATCTGGCCATCGCCGAGGCTATGGGCATCGACGCGCACGCCGTGGTGAGTTTTACTTTCGCCTTGGGATCCGCCATCGCCGCCGTGGCGGGCATTCTCGTGGGCATCTATTACAACCAGGTTTACGCCACCATGGGATCCGTTCCGGCTTACAAGGCATTGGCCCTCATCGTGGTGGGCGGGTTGGGGTCCGTGCCCGGAGCCGTCGCGGCCTCCCTTTTGCTCGGCATCGCAGAAACACTACTTATTGGCTACGCTCACGTCCCTTTGCCACGAGACGCCTTGGCTTTCATCGCCATGATCGCTGTGCTCATGTGGCGTGCGGAAGGCTTGTTCGGTTCGCGCTGAGGAACCCATGAACGCCTACGTCATCACGGTCGCCACACTCGTGACCATCCAATCCATCGCGGCCTGCGGCCTCAACGTCATCGTAGGTTACGCCGGGCAAATCTCGTTAGGGCATGCGGCCTTTTTCGGTATCGGCGCTTACAGCTCGGCGCTGCTCACCACCAAAGCCGGCCTTTCGTTTTGGACGGCCATGCCTTTGGCGGTCGTCATCACGGCCTTGATCGGCGCCATGCTGGGCCTGCCAAGTTTGCGCGTGCGCGATGACTTTCTGGCCATTACGACCATCGGTGTGAATTTCATCGTCGAAGCCGTTTTTCAGTACATTCCTTTCTTTGGCGGAGCCCTGGGCATCGGTGGGATTCCTCGGGTGCATCTTTTTAAGGTGCCTTTGAAGGGCATGGCGTATCTTCTGTTCTGTCTCGCGTTTCTTGCCGTGGTGTTGGTTGTGTGCCGGTGGTTTACGCGAAGCTGGGCCGGCTTAGCCTGTTTTGCTCTTCGAGAAGAGGAAACGGCGGCCTCCAGCATGGGCATTTCTCCGGTGCGTTTCAAGTTGCTGGCGTTCGTGGTCGGCACGGCCATGGCCGGGTTGGGCGGAGTGCTCTATGCCCATTTCATGCGTTTTATCAGCGCGGGAGACTTCAGTTTTCCCGTCTCGGTCATGCTCCTTTCCACCATTGTCCTGGGCGGCATGGGCACTCTGTGGGGTCCGGTACTGGGAGCGGCCATCTTGGTAAGCCTTCCCGAAAGCTTTCGGCCTCTCATGGAGCTACGGTTTCTCCTCTACACTGTGGTCTTGCTGGTCATGATTCGTTTTCAGCCGGGCGGATTGCTGGGTGAAGCGAGCCTGGCTCAGCGGATTCTTGCCAGGTTCCACCCGATGAAGGCCGATCACCCATGAAAGCTCCGCTTCTTCGTGTTCATAACCTGACCAAGCTCTTCGGCGGCCTGCGTGCCGTGGACGGAGTGAGTTTTGATGTTCATGGCGGGGAAATTCTCGGGTTGCTCGGCCCCAACGGCGCGGGCAAAACCGTCTGCTTCAATTTGATTTCCGGAGTCTACGCGCCTACGGCCGGCGAAATCCATTTCTCGGGCCGTCGCACCGACGGCTTGCCCCCTCACCGCATGGCCGCTTTGGGCCTTGGACGGACTTTTCAAATCGTCAAACCCTTTGCGCAGCTTCGTGTCCTGGACAACGTTCTTGTGGCCTGCGGCGTTCATCACTATGGTGGACTGCTGCGATCTTTCACATCATGGACGGGACAAAAAACCCGCCAAAGGGCGATGGAACTGCTGGAAAAGGTCGGCTTAGCCGACGAAGCCCATCGCAAAGCGGGTCTTCTTCCGCTGGGGCATTTGCGGCGCCTGGAAATTGCTCGAGCCCTGGCGGTGGGGCACCGCCTCGTGCTGCTAGATGAGTCCTTTTCAGGACTGCGAGAAGAAGAAATCACCCCGCTTATGGCGCTGGTGGCGTCCATTCGTCAAGAGGGTATCTCGGTGCTGCTCATCGAACACAACATGCGTGTGGCCATGAAGCTTTCGAACCGCATCGTGGTCTTGGATCACGGCTGCAAAATCGCCGAAGGCACGCCTGCAGAAATCGCTCGAAATCCTCGAGTCATTGAAGCGTACTTGGGCCGAGGGGGACGCGCCGGTGCTGCTTGAGGTTCAGGGTCTGCACATCGCTTATGGGGATGTCGTTGCGGTGCGGGGTGTGCACTTCAGCGTGGCTCCAGGAGAACTGGTTTCCATCATCGGCGCCAACGGCGCCGGAAAGACCTCCATCCTCAATGGCCTCATGGGTTTGGTGCCACTGCGTCGCGGCATCGTGCGTTACCAGGGAGAGGACGTTTCCTCACTCCCACCCCACAAGCGGGCGCGACGCGGCCTTCGCTTGGTTCCGGAGAGGGCCAGGGTGTTTCCACGCCTTTCGGTCCGCGAAAACCTCATGATCGGGGCCTACGGTCTTCGAAGAAAAATTCCCATGCCCCTACGTCTGGAATGGCTTTACGAATTGTTTCCCGTGCTCAAGGAACGTCAGGATCAGCCGGCCCAGACCTTGTCCGGCGGGGAACAGCAGCAGTTGTCCATTGCACGCGCCCTGATCTCCGACCCGCAGTTGCTGCTGGTGGATGAAGTGTCCATGGGGCTCATGCCCAAGCTGGTGGAGCAAGTCTTTGACCTGCTGCAAAGGCTTAACCGCGACCACGGCCTCACCATTTTGCTTGTGGAACAAAACGCCAGGGCGTCTTTAGAGATTTCCCATCGAGCCTACGTGCTGGAAACGGGAACCGTGGTCATGGAAGGGGACGCCTCCCGGCTGATGCATGATCCTCACGTTCAAAAAGCCTACTTGGGTCTTGCAGAAGGTGAGTTGGAAGGGCGACAATAGTCGAGGTCGTGGGCTTCTGGCCCGCGAGCCTTGAGGACCCGGGGGCAGGTAATTTCAGACAAACGAGGTGCAACCGTTAAAGAGGAGGTGGCTATGATGCAGAGAATCGCTATTTGGTCCGTGGTCCTGTCCTTGATGTTTCTGCCCCTAAAGACCGCTCTGGGGGCAGAAAGTGTCAAAATCGGCCTTCTCGCCCCTCTTACGGGTCCAGCGGCCGCCGACGGCGCCAGCGTGAACAATGCGGTGCAGTTGGCGGTGGAAAAAGTCAACAAGGGCGGCGGCCTTTTGGGCAAGCACGTGGAACTCGTGGTTTACGATGACCGGGCCGACGGCAAGGAAGCCGTCGGTTTGGCTCAGAAACTCATTCAGCAGGACCGCGTGGTGGGTGTGGTCGGCGGTTCCTACAGCACGCCGAGCCGCGCGGTCGCGCCCATCTTTCAGGAAGAGGGCATTCCGTTCATTGCGGCCTATGCCGTTCATCCGGACATCACCACGGCCGGGGATTATTGCTTTCGAAACGGTTTTTTGGGCATGGTGGAAGGCCGAGGAGCGGCCTATGTGGCCGTCAACAAACTGAAAGCCAAAAAGATTGCTCTGCTTGTGAGCGACAACGACTTTGGCCGCACTCTGGCCGCCGGTTTCAAGGAATATCTTGCCAAGAACGCTCCATCCGTGGAACTGGTCTACGAACAAGCCTATCCCTTTAAAGAGCAGGATTTTAAGCCATACCTGGCCAGCATCAAGGAAAAGAGCCCTGATCTTATCTTCGCCAGCGGCTACTATTTTCAGACGGGGCCCATCGTGAGTCAGGCTCGGGAACTGGGCATAACAGCCACCATTTTCGGGGAAGAAGGTGCGGACTCGCCCAAATTTTTGGAGATTGCCGGCAAGGCCGCCGAGGGCTTTCTCATCGTCACGAACCTGAACCGGGACGACCCGCGCCCGGAAGTGCAGGAATTCCTCAAAGTTTATAGAGAACGGTACCGCATCGAACCGGACATGGTGGGTGCCTCGGCCTATGACGCCTTCATGATCTTGTGCGATGCCATTCGCCGAGCTGGAAGCACGGACGGCCCCGCCGTCAAGAAAGCCCTGGGCGCCACCAATAACTTCAACGGGCTGACCGGGACGATTCAGGGCTTTACGACGAACGGCGAAGTGGTCAAGGACGTTCAGGTTCAAATTGTCAAAGACGGCGCCTTTCGCTACTTTGATGTGGTCAAAGACCCTGCCGTCATCACGCCGTAAGCCGTAAAGGGCTTTCCGTCAGGGAAGGGCTTCCTCGCGCTGCGTGGTGAAGGGGCCTCGTGTTTGCCCCTGATAATCGAAGGCATCGCGTCCTTGCCGTACGAAATCAAAGGGACCGAGCCCCCGCGGTTCCCAACGCCGTGGACGGAAAAGGATGTCGACCTCCTGAAACCACGGGGTGGCCCTGCCCTTGAGAAGATCGGCACGCTTGAGAGGGCACCCAGGACAGCGGCCCCTCATCTCAAGGCTTCCAAGCCCACGGCGTGTGGCTGGCAAGAGTTGCCGACATGATCGGCCCTTTCAAGAGGCCAGAGCTCCAACGGAGGACACAACCATGAGCCTCACCCCAAGAGAAAGACTCCTCAAGGAACTTCAAATCGGCTGCGGCAAACCCCGCCCGGTTCGAGCTCCTCGAGGCAACACTTTGCATTGCAACGGCTGGCACCAAGAGGCGGCCCTGCGCATGCTGTGCAACAATCTGGATCCGGAAACGGGCGAAAAACCTGATGAACTCATCGTCTATGGAGGCACCGGCAAGGCGGCCCGAAACTGGGCCTGCTTTGACGCCCTCGTCCTGTCCCTACTGAACCTGGAAAACGATGAAACCCTTCTGGTGCAATCAGGAAAGCCCGTCGGTATCGTCAAGACTTACCCCACAGCCCCGCGCGTGCTCATCGCCAATGCCAACCTGGTGCCCGCCTGGGCCACTTGGGACTACTTTCATGAATTGGAAGCCAAGGGGCTCATCATGTTCGGCCAAATGACCGCGGGATCCTGGATCTACATCGGCACGCAGGGCATCTTGCAAGGCACCTACGAAACCTTTGCCGCATTGGCGGAAAAGCATTTTGGAGGCTCCTTGGCCGGGAAGATCACCGTCACCGGAGGTTTAGGCGGCATGGGGGGAGCACAGCCCCTCGCAATCACCATGAACGATGGAGTGGCCATCTGCGTGGAAGTTGATCGTCAGCGGATTCAACGCCGCCTGGACACTCGTTACCTGGACGTCATGGTGGACGATCTGAACCAAGCCATCGCCATGGCTCGACAAGCGGCGGCGGCCAAAAAGCCCATTTCCATTGGCCTTTTGGGCAACTGCGCCGAGGTGCTGCCCGAAATGGTGTCCATGGGGTTCGTTCCCGATGTGGTCACGGACCAGACCAGCGCCCATGATGAACTGAACGGCTACGTTCCGGCAGGCATTCCCTACGACGAAGCCCTGTCGTTGCGGAAAAAGGACCCCAAACGCTACATCGATATGGCCATGGATTCCATGGCCGTCCACTGCCGCGCCATTTTGGACATGATGCAGCGAGGGGCCGTGGCCTTTGATTACGGCAACAATCTGCGAGGCCAGGCTTTGAAGCGAGGGGTCCACAACGCTTTTGATTTTCCTGGGTTTGTGCCCGCCTACATTCGGCCGCTTTTTTGTGAAGGCGAAGGGCCGTTTCGATGGGCGGCCTTGTCGGGAGATCCACAGGACATCGTTGTCACCGACCATGCCCTCATGGAAGCTTTTCCGGAAAAGACGCGCATGGTCCGCTGGCTGCAGATGGCCGAGGCCCGCGTGGCCCACATGGGCTTGCCGGCGCGCATCTGCTGGCTCGGTTACGGCGAACGGGACAAGGCGGGTAAAATTTTTAACGACCTGGTGCGCAAAGGAGCCGTCAAAGCTCCTCTCGTCATCGGCCGCGATCATCTGGACTGCGGCTCCGTAGCTTCTCCTAACCGGGAAACGGAAGCCATGCGAGACGGTTCCGATGCCATCGCCGACTGGCCTGTGCTGAACGCCCTGGTCAACACGGCGTCGGGAGCGAGCTGGGTGAGCTTTCATCACGGCGGTGGCGTGGGCATCGGCTACGCGCTGCATGCGGGACAAGTTACCGTGGCAGACGGCACGGACGAAGGAGAAGTGCGGGTGACCACGGTACTGCGCAATGACCCGGCCATGGGTATTATTCGCCACGCCGATGCCGGCTACAATCGCGCCATTGAGGTGGCGCAAGAACGCGGCGTCAAAATCCCCATGATGCCCTCACAAGAGAAAGGCCGCCCATGACCCCATGGATTGAATGTGTCCCCAACTTCAGTGAAGGTCGTCGCCCCGATGTCATCGAAGCCATCGTGGCCCCGTTTCGGTCCAAACGCGGCTGTGCCTTGTTGGATTACCGAGCGGATGCCAATCATAACCGTCTGGTGGTGAGTCTGGCCGGAAATCCCGAACCCATACAAGAGGCGCTTCTGGAAGCGGCTAAAGTGGCCGTGGCGCACATTGACATGAACCAACACCAGGGCGCGCACCCTCGCATCGGGGCCGTGGATGTCATTCCCTTTGTGCCCCTGCGCCACATGAGCATGGACGAGTGTGTGGCTTTGGCCCATGCGTTCGGCACGCGCTACCATGAGGAAACGGGGATTCCCGTGTACTTTTATGAAGAAGCCGCCCTACGCCCAGAACGGTCACGCTTGGAAGTGATTCGTCACGGCCAGTACGAAGGTTTGAAGGCCGCCATTTCCAATCCGGACCGACACCCGGATGTGGGCGAACCTCGACTGCATGCCACGGCCGGTGCCACCGTCATTGGAGCGCGAAAGTTCCTGGTGGCCTTCAACGTGAATCTGGGCACCTCCGATGTACGCATCGCCAAGGAAATCGCCAAGGCCGTCCGTGCCTCGAGCGGCGGCCTGTGCCACGTCAAAGGGATCGGACTGGCCCTGGAAGACCGAGGTTTGGTGCAGGTGAGCCTCAACGTGGTGGATTACGAAAAGAACGCCCTTTACCGCGTCACAGAACTCATTCGCATGGAAGCTAAGCGCTGGGGCGTGCCTGTGGTGGAAACCGAAGTCTACGGCATGGTCCCTGCCGCCGCCCTTTTGGAAAGTGCCGCGTATTACCTACAAATCTCCGGTTTTTCCCCTGACCAAGTCATCGAATTCAAGATGCTGGAAATGCTTGGAAACAACACCCCATGATCACCAAGCTTTTTCGAAATGCCGCTATTTTCACTCCCGTGGATTCCGGCAGCCCCAAGGCCGGCCCTCGGCAAGGGGCCGTTCACGTCCTGGATCGCGGCGCTTTGTTGTGCCGAAACGGGCTTGTGGAAGCCGTCGGCCCGGAAGAAGACGTTTTGCGAAGGCTTGCCTCCACGGGCCACGATAAGGACATAGACCAGGAGATCAACCTCCAAGGGCGATGCGTCATTCCGGGGTTTGTGGATCCGCATACGCATTTGTGTTTTGTCGTCGCTCGTGAAAAAGAATTTTCTCTGCGCCTTCAAGGCGTGGAGTACTTAGAGGTTCTGCGCCAAGGCGGCGGAATTCTTTCCACCGTGCGTTCGGTCCGGGAAACCGACGAATGGGCACTCTATGAAGCCACCTATCGAAGAGCAATGACGGCCTTGGGACTGGGCACCACCACGGTGGAAATCAAGAGCGGCTACGGGCTGGATACGGCCACGGAACTCAAAATGCTTAGGGTCATTGGACGTCTCGGCAGGGAAACGCCTTTGGATGTGGTGCCGACCTTCATGGGCGCACACGCCGTGCCGGAAGAATACCGCAATCGAGGTGACGCCTATGTTGACCACGTCATCCATGAAATGCTACCGGCCGTGGCCGCTCAAGGAATCGCCAGGTTCTGTGACGTGTTCTGTGAAAAGGGCGTCTTTTCCGTGGAGCAAAGCCGGCGAATTCTAAAGGCCGCCCAAGCCGAGGGGCTCGGAGCGAAAATCCATGCCGATGAAGTGCACGACTTGGGCGGCGCGGCCTTGGCTGCGGAAATCCGCGCCGTTTCGGCGGAACATCTACTGACGGCTCGAGAGGAAAACCTTCGGGCCATGGCCCGGGCAGGCACCATTGCCGTGGTGCTTCCGGCAACAGCGTACAGCCTGCGCAAACCTTTCGCCCCGGTGCGCACCATGATTGATCTCGGAGTGCCCGTGGCTTTGGCCACCGATGCCAATCCGGGATCGTCCTACACGGAATCCATGCCGTTCGTCTTTGGATTGGCCGTGCTTATGATGGGCCTTTCCGTGGAAGAAGCCCTGGTGGCGGCCACCTTGAATGCCGCCTACGCAGTGGGAACCGCGGCACGGGTCGGCAGCTTGGATGCGGGCAAGCAAGCCGATTTCGTCGTGCTTGACGGAGAAACTCCCGCCGTCATCGCCTACCACGCTGGGGTTAACCCCATTGTCCAGGTTTACAAAAAAGGCGAAAAATGCACCCCATAAAGAGGATCAAACGACATGCCCAAGGATCTCAATCGCTTGACCGTCACCGAATTTCTTGAAGAACTGGCCTCGGCCCAGCCTGCCCCCGGTGGCGGCACCGTGGCCGCTTTGGCCGGCGCTCTGGCTGCAGCCCTCACCACCATGGTGGCCCGCCTTACCCTGGGAAAGAAAAAGTTCCAGGACCGCCATGCGCTCATGGCAACTATCGAACAGCGCGCCGAAAAACGCCTCGCGACCTTTCAGGTGCTGCTTCAGCAGGACACTCAAGCCTACCAAGCCGTGGTGGAAAGTTTCCGACGACCCAAGAACACAGACGAAGAAAAAGCGCAGCGCGCTGCCGCCGTGGAAAAGGCCTTGCAAGAGGCGGCTCGAATTCCTTTGGAAACTCTCGCCCGCTTGGATGAACTCATGGACGATGCGGCCCATGTCCTGCGCTCGGGCAACCCCAATGCGGCCAGTGACGCCGGAGCCGCCGTGCAGCTCATTCGAGCCGCAGCCTTCGTTGCGGCCTACAATGTGTGGATCAATCTGAAGTCACTGCGAGACGAAACTTTTCGTAAGGATGCTGAAAAAAAGGTTCGCGCCGCTCTGGAACGCATCGAAACGAGGGCCGCTCGCGGCCACGACGACCTCAGAAGCGCCCTTGAGCCAAGCTCGTGAAACGGTTGGTCAAATTCTTGGCCACCGATGCCCGCACAGGATGAGAACCCTTCAGCCTGCCGGCCAAAGGATCAGTGAATCAGGCGTCTTTTCATGGCATGGACGGCCAGGACGATAAATACCGCCGAAAAAATCAAAAGGTACACGGCGCTTATTCCCCAAGACGATTCCGCCGCTCCAATCTGCGCTCTGCGGCACAGTTCAACCAGGTGATACAAAGGAAGGACTTGAGCGGCATGGGCGGCCCAGGACGGCAAAGATGAAACGGGGAAAAAGGTTCCCGAAAAGAGAAACATGGGCGTAATCAGGAGAAAGACCGGCAGGTTGAACATTTCGATGTGTGGCGTGATGCCGGTGATCCACAGCCCCAAAGCGCCAAAGGCCAGTCCGCCCACAAGGGCCGTCGGCACGAGCGTCACCACGGACCAGGGATCGACAAATCCCAGAATCGCCAAAACACTGCTCATGAGCCCGGCGGCCACCACGGACTTGGTGGCGCTCCAGACAATCTCTCCGATCATGATCTCTTCCAGACTGAGCGGCGTGGCCAGCATGCCGTCAAAGGTTTTCTGGTAATACATGCGCACAAAGGAGGCGTAGGTGGTTTCAAAGAAAGCGTTGTTCATGATGGCCGTGGCCACCAAACCTGGCGAAATAAAGGTCGCATAATCAAAGTGTTTACCTCCGTAGACGATTTCTCCGACAAAGCCGCTGAGTCCCAACCCAAAGGCGGCCACAAAAAAGAGGGGCTCCAGAAGCGGCGTCAAAAAGCTCACCTTCCACATGCGCCGATACGTCCAGAGATTGCGTCTCCAGACCTTAATAAATCGCCAGGATACCGCGCCCCCGCTCTTCATTCGCGAAGCTCCCGGCCTGTCAACCGCAAGAAGACATCCTCCAGGGTGCTTCGACGCCACGTGCATTTTCGAACACAAAACCGGCTGCGGACCAGATCGAGAAAAGCAGATCCTTCCGGGACATACAGCAGAAGGCGGTCTTGTAGGTCGTCGTGCTCGAGGCGCATTTGCCGAACATAGCGGCGCAGCGCTTCGTCCGGCTCTTCAATTTCCACCACCTCCGCTCCGGCATAGCGCTTCACGAGGGCGTTCGGGGCCCCTTCCACAAGAATCCTTCCATGATCTATGATCACCAAACGATCGCATAATCGAGCGGCTTCTTCCATGTAGTGCGTGGTGAGGACCACCGTGAGGCCATCGGCTCGAAGTGATTCCAGCTTTTGCCAGAGCAGATGCCGGCTTTGCGGGTCCAGGCCCGTGGTGGGTTCATCCAAAATGAGCAGTTCCGGGCGGTTCATTAAGGCCCGAGCCAGAATGAGGCGGCGCAACATGCCCCCGGAAAGATCCGCCACTTTGGAGGACCTCTTATGGGTTAAGGCAAAAAATTCCAGGAGTTCCGAAGCCCTTATGGTCGCTTCCTTCAAGGGAATGCCGAAATAGGTTGCGAAAATCCAAAGATTTTCTTCTACGGTGAGATCCGGATCCAGTGTGTTTTCTTGGTGGCACACCCCCAGGCGCTGCTTGATGGGACGCCAATGGGTGGCGATATCCATGCCGAGGATTCGAACCCGGCCGGAAGTGGGAGGAGAAAAACCGTAAAGAGCCCGTATGGTGGTGCTTTTGCCTGCACCGTTGGGCCCAAGAAGGCCGAAAAACTCGCCGCGCTCTACAGTAAAGGAAATGCCATCCACCGCGGTCAAATTCCGAAACCGCTTGACCAGACCTTCCACCGCCACCACGCATGCCATGCCGCTCATCGTCGCACCGCCACAAACAAGAGGCTATCATCGTCTTGAATTTTAGAATTCACTAGTGTCCTGCAACAAGCCGCATACTTCTACCACAAGGCGTTGCCCCTTGGGCAATCGACCCTCACGCCCAAAAAGTAAATAATTCGAGAAGCGGGACGCGTACCCAACTGCCCCGATGAACCGGGAAGAAGCGCCATCCCGTCACGTCATGTGGGCGCTAGCTTATCAGCGGACCTCAACCATTGTTTATTGTTTATTGGCGGGCGACCCGGGGATCGAACCCGGGACCTTTGGTTCCGGAGACCAACGCTCTCTCCACTGAGCTAGTCGCCCGCAGTGGGAAAATGTCGAAGGTGGGCTGTTGTCTACCACACGCCCTCAGGCCTGTCAACGGCGTGACGAGGTGGCGCCAGGATAGGCTGCAGCAGAGCCGGTCACTGAGCATGCCTCTGTCGTTGACATGCCGACCTGGATCACATCGTGCCACGGGATTTGTGATGCCGCGACTGAAGTCGAAAAAACCGAGAGGGATGATTTTCGCCACACGGGATCGTAAGGTCGCGCCAACGCACACGGGAAAACAGAAGGAAACGGGCAAAGCGTCCTGGAGCCAGAGGGCACAACGGCCATCATCTCGCCGTCGGCCTGATGTCTCACCGGCATGGCCTAAGAGCCCTTGTCAAAGGCGCGTCAGATCCCAAAGGGCTTGACCTTGACACCGGCTCCGGCCATGCTATTCCATGAAGGCAGACCGTGAAGGCCGGCTTCATGCTGAGCGCCCAAAGACAGCGTGAGACCAGCTGCTTTTCCACATGAAAAATTCCAGTCTCCGTTGAACCAAAACAAAAGTTCGTGGGAAAAAGGAGGGGGCACCGTGGAAATTAAGGAAGCCATTCGAGCAGTCTTTCAGGAGCTCATCGTTCCCGAGCTCGATCAAATCAAAAGCGACCAGGCGGATATAAAGGCCCAGATCGTTGGCGTCAACAAGCGGCTGGACGACGTGAATGCGCATTTGGTGGACCAAAGCCGACGCATTGATGAAACCAACAACCGCATTGACGCCGTGCGTACCGAACTCACCCAGCGCATAGATGCCGTCCGTGAGGACCTCACCCAACGCATTGAGCACGTGCGAGACGAACTCACAGAACGCATCGAGGCCGTGCGTGCCGAACTCACCCAGCGCATGGATGCCGTCCGTGAGGACCTCACCCAACGCATTGAAAGCGTGCGGCAGGAACTCAGTCTGCGCATCGACGGCGTGCATACGGATCTTATCCACCGTAACGACAGAACCCACTCGCGGTTGGATCGCATCTGGGAAGTTATTGTGCGGCGAGAAGAATACGAGGAGTTTAAAAAGCGCTTGAAATCCTTGGAACAGGAAGTGGAAGAACTCAAACGCAAGGTCGCCTGATGGCCGACGCCAAGATCGCCGAGCCCATCAAAGCAATGAGCCTTGACCATTCTTCAAGTCTTTTTGGCGTGCTGATTGCGGGCACCCTTGCACGTGAGCGCGTAGGTTCAAGGCCATCAAGCCCCCACCGTTTGTCCATGGACGAAGTCTCAGGAAACCGCTCTTTCCAAAGCCCTTGAGACGAAGTTCAACCCCACCAAGACCGTCCAGTGACCTTTAAACGACGCAAGGTGTTTTCAGGCCGCTTTTAAAACCCCCTGGCCCACCCTCTATGGCTCCTCGAATTCCTCGTAGCTTAGCCAGCTTTCCAGTTCGTTCAAGGCGCCGTGCACCGGGGCGGTGGCTTCCCCCAAGCAGCTCAGAACGGACGCAATGGCCCTTTCGGTCATGCCGCCCGTTTGAACAGCCACGGTATCCAGGATGCATCGCGCGTCGTTCACGTAACCCATGGCCGGTTGCAGCATTTCTTCGAAGTCCACAATTTTTTTCCGTGTAGACTCGGCACAGGTTGATTTGGTGCCGGGCTTCGGCCAGATCCTCCATGAGCTCCACCGCAGAAACGGCCCCTTGGCACAGGACATCGTGAGTTCTTTCCACGATCCGCAGCGCTTCGTACAAATGTTCCACGGCCTTGATCAATTCTTCGGCTGGAAGGGAAGCGGGCGGCATGGGTAGCGGGGTATAGAGAAAGCTTTCGTCCATAAAGGGTCCCTTTTGGATTGGGCGTCCCCAAAGCCTGCTCGAAAAGGCACGGCGAGGTCCAGAGCCCCCCTTTCAAGGAGACGCAACCTAGGGTCTCTTTTTCCGTCCTTTCGAGGCGTGTGAGAAGGCCTTCCGGGTAAAAAGCCCCGGCGGGCCCTTTCCCTGAGAATACAAAGGCCCCTCCTGGGCACTGGGCATTTTTCGATGCTTTTCTCACGGGGACAAAACTAAATTCAGGCCTAAGGGACTTCCCCAATAAATCCCCTTCGGCCGTATAAACGCCTGTGGAACACTTGACACGGCGTTTGGCTCAATGTCAAGAAAGGATTGTCATACCGTTCAGATCCCATCGTTGATCAGATCATCTTTCAAAGCTCATCTGCTCTTCTCCCTGCGCCCAAGAATCCTCTTGCGGTTCTTGTTTCAAGGGCCGCTTCCGCGGACGCGGAACTTCATCAACCCGCATCAAGGGAGAAAGTGATAATTCCGACCCATGAAGGAGAGGCATTTGCCAGGGTCAGATCTAGAAACTCATGCGAGGCAGGGAGCATTATTACATCGATGTCTGCGAAGTCATTGCAGGAGAAAGCCCTCATAGATACTGGGCCTTCCCCAATTTGATCTTCGTGAAGGTCCGCCGGCGTTGTTTCGGAAAAGGACTCACGGAAAGGGAGGCCCTTTGGGACTGGTTGCGTCGCGTGCGTGCCGTTTCGATGGAGCAGATTTTTCCCGACCTGCGGGACAACGACAGTCCCTTTGACCCGGGGAAGTCCTGCCGATGCACCTCTGCTGAAGCTTACGACGACCCCAGGGCCCGCCCGTGTCGCTCAGCACACCAAACGGTTCATCACCAGATCGTCCATCGCGGCCGGTTCGGTACCGGTGAACGTATCACTCAGGTCTGCGATGTCGTTGGTCGCCACCTTTCCCGGAAGGCGGCGCAGATCGTGCCCGACAGGGTTTTGGGCAGCGCCGGCGCCCACTCAATGACGTCCACGTGGCGATGGGCTCGATTTCCTTGGGCACCCATTGCACCAGCTGTTTGCCTAATACCTCGGTGGCTTTCATCCCTTTCACCAAAGTGACACACGCATAGATGCTCTGCCCTTTGAAGTCGTGCGGGCAGACCACCACGGCGGCTTCCGCCACGGCTTCGTAGGTGACGAAAACGCCTTTGATCTCGGCCGTACCCGGTCAACGCTCGAATACGCCTCGTCCACGCGCCCCGCAATCCAAGAGCCGCCGTCCTCATCGCGCCTGGGCTCATATCCCGTCAAACACATGCCCGCGTACTGGACGAGATACGTATTCACAAATGGCTCATGATCCCTGTAGACGGTGTGCACCGAGCCCGCCTAAAAATTCAGACCAGAAGAGATCCCGCGGGGTCGCCCCACGAATCCAGCAACGGACCGTGGTCTAAACTTTTGCTGCCAGGGCAGGATGGCCCTTCTTCTTTTTCTCAAGCGTTCGGCCCTTGCTGACGATTATGACAGTGATGCCGATGGAGCACGTGAGGCATGGGATGTGGGAACGATTTGCGCAGGTAAGGTCATCGCTCAATGGCTTACATTCTGGAACAGACATCGTCCGTGACGGCCCAAGCCAAAGGGCGTCGGTTTTTCTTCTTGACTTTTCAAGGTCGGTTGCAGGTGGACCGGCGACAGGAGATCACTTTTGAAGCGGTGTATGAACCGTTTGAAGGCTGGAAAATTCACCGAGCGTCCGATGAGGAAGCCTTTCACCGTGCCGTTCCCGACGGCTACTTTCAGGCCTTCTGCCTGGATGTGCTCAAGGAATCCCACATGGATTGCCTGGTGCGATGGCGTTTGGAAGCCAAGGACGGCAAATTGCTGATCAGCAAACTTCGAGGTCTCATTTCCGCCTGAGAGGCAAATTATCTCTGGAACGGCGCTCGGGTTTTATGGTAAGTGTGCGCGGGTCTTGAAAAAGGCTCGACTTTGTGGCGCACGAGGAAACTCATGAACTCCCACGAAACCGAACACGATCTTCGCCTGCAGAAAGCCTATTTTGAAGCCATCTTCGACTTCAGTCCGGACGCCGTAGCCATCCTGGATGCCCAGGACCGGGTCGTCATGATCAATCAGGCCTTTACCAGGCTGTTTCAGTACACCGCGCAAGAGGCGCGCGGCGCGTTCATCAACGATCTTGTGGCCCGGCGGCACATGCGTGCCGATGCGGAAAACCTTTCTGTCCGGGCGCTGCAAGGATTTTCCGTCGAAGTGGAAACGCGCCGGGAACGCAAAGACGGTACTCTCGTGGATGTGGCCATCACCGCCGCTCCCATATACATCGACGGAGTGATGGTGGCGATCTATGCCAGCTACAGGGACATCACGGCCCGCAAGCAGGCGGAACAGGCCCTGCGAGATATGGACAAAAAATACCGTCTCATTGTGGACCATTCCACCGACGCCGTTTTCGTCGTTCAGGACGAGCGGGTTATTTTTTGGAACCCCATGTTTCGGAATTTGTGCGGGTACACAGACGAAGAGATACCACGCCTTCACGTCGCCCAATTGCTGCATCCGAAGGACCGCGACTCGGTTCTCACCTTGCATCGAAAGCGCCTTGCCGGTGAAACGGTTCCAGGCACTTACACTTTTCGCGCCCTATCCAAGGACGGCCGCACGTTGTGGATTAACCTTAACGCCATCGCCGTGCAATGGGACGGCAAACCAGCAACCATCAATTCCGCGCGGGATTTCACCCGAGAAAAGGAACTGGAAGCTCAGCTCGCCCATGCACAAAAGATGGAAGCCGTGGGCACCTTGGCCGGCGGCATTGCCCACGACTTCAACAACCTGTTGCAGACGATTCAAGGTTATGCGGAACTGTTGGCCAATCGTGCCGACAGCCATGACATCGATCGGCAACGGTTGGATAAGATTTTTGACGCGGTCCAACGGGGCCGCGAACTCACCCGCAACCTGCTCACCTTCAGCCGCAAGATGGAACCCCATTTGCGGCGCCTGAACCTAAACCGAGAACTGGCCGAAATGCAGGACATTTTGTCCCACACTTTGCCCAAGATGATCACGGTTCGGCTGGAGACCGCTCCAGAGCTTCCCGCCGTGCACGCCGATCCGTCCCAGGTGGCCCAGGTGATCATGAATCTGGCTGTGAACGCAAAGGACGCCATGCCCGACGGCGGCACTTTGACCCTCAAAACACAGTGCCTCACCCTTCCCCAAGGGCACGCTTCCGGCCTGAAACCGGGTGACTACGTGTGCCTCAGCGTGGAAGACACAGGAACCGGCATGCCGGAGACTGTTCGCCAACGCATCTTTGAGCCGTTTTTCACCACCAAGCCGTCGGGATCAGGCACGGGTCTGGGGCTTTCCATGGTCTACGGCATCATGGCCAGCCATCAGGGGACGGTGCTTTGCCACAGTGTTCCGGGACAAGGCACGCGGTTTGACTGCCTGTTTCCCGCCCTGCCCGAAGCGGCTTCGGAGGTGGACAGTCCACCTAGGCAACAGGCCCCCACGGCACCGCCAGCTCACGCCACCGTGCTCCTTGTGGACGATGAGGAACATTTGCGCGTGTCCGGCCGGGAAATGTTGGAGTTTTTCGGGCACCGCGTGCTCACGGCCGCCGACGGCGAAGAGGCTCTGACCATCTTCGCTCAGGAAGGTTCAAACATCGATGTGGTCCTTTTGGACTTGATCATGCCCGGCATGGGCGGGCGAAAATGTCTGGAAAAACTTCTGGCCCTTCGTCCCAATGCCAAGATCATTGTGGCCAGCGGCTTTTCGGCCAATGACTCCATTCAGGACATTCTCATGGCCGGAGCCTTTGATTTTCTGGCCAAGCCTTACTCGGTGGAAACCCTGCTGGGAAAAATCGCCGAAGCCCTCAAGGCTCCATGACCACCGTGGTGGGCTTTTGAGGGCCGCGCATGACAAGGGTGAGAGGAATCAAGGCGGCGGTAAACCAGGTAAAAAGCCAAAAAGTGTCGTTAAAGGCCATCATGGTGGCCTGCCGAAGGGTTTCTCTGTAAATGCCCGCCAGCGCTAGTTTTCGATCATAAAAGGACGACCAATCCCCGCCCATGAGGGCCAGCATCTTGTCCATGGCTTGCCGGAAGGGCAGGTCATAGGGCGTGAGCCGATCCACGAGCGTGTTTTGGTGCCATTGGGAGCGCTGGGACAAGACCGTGGTGCTGAAAGCCACGCCAAAACTGCCGCCCAGGTTGCGCAGAAGATTGAAAATTCCCGTGGCATTTCCCATGTGTTCTCGAGGAATATTCACGTAAGTGGCGGCGGACAGGGGCACGAAGAAAAGACCCATACCCAGAGCCTGCACAATGCGAGGCCATGCTGCGGAGAAAAAGTCAGCCTGCAGATTCAGTCGGGACATAAGGCCTAAGGCCACGGCGGCCAAGGTAAGTCCCACAGCCAGAAGGCGATTGGGCGGAACGCCTCGCTTCATGATCATGCCCGCCACGGGCATGATCATGAGGCTTGCCAGCCCACCGGGGCCCAGCACCAAACCGGCCCACAGAGCTGTATAGCCCATGAGGTTTTGCAGGTACAGCGGCAACAAAACGATGCTTCCAAAGAGGCAGAAGTACCCGGTAAACATGGTGATGTTGCCGGCCGCAAAGGTGGGGTCCCGGAACACACGCAAGTTCACCACCGGATGGGGCACGCGCAGTTCCACCACGATGAAGGCCGCCAAGGCCACCACAGCGATGACGGAAAGCGTGACAATAAAGTGTGAGGCGAACCAGTCTTCACGCTCCCCTTTGTCCAGCACCACTTGCAGGCAGCCCAACCCCACCGTGAGCAGAGCCAGGCCCCAATGGTCGATGCGCACGGTGCGCGTTCGAATGTACGGCGGATCATGCACGAATAGCCCGGCCATAAAAACGGCCAAGAACCCCATGGGCACATTGATGTAAAAGACCCAACGCCACGACCAATTGTCCGTAATGAAGCCCCCCAGGACCGGCCCCAAAATGGGCGCAAAAACCACGCCCATGCCAAAGACCGCCATAGCCACGCCGTGTTCCCGCACAGGAAAGGTTTCCAACAAAATAGCTTGTGACAAAGGCTGAAGCCCTCCACCTCCAAGCCCCTGAAGCACTCGCGCCACCACGAGCACTTCCAGAGATGGAGCCGCACCGCACAGCACCGAACTCAACGTGAATACCACGATGGAAAACAACAGATAGTTGCGCCGCCCAAAGAGGCTGGCCAACCATCCCGTGATGGGAATGATGATGGCGTTGGAGACCAGATAGGAGGTGAGCACCCAGGTGACTTCATCCAAACCTGCGTTCAAGCTACCCTGAATGTGCGGCAAAGACACATTGACGACACTCGTGTCCATCACCTCAATGAAGGTGGGGATAATCACCGTCAGGGCGATGGCCCATTTACGCCTGTCCGGATGCATGGCCATCACCGGGACGCCCTGTGGGCACCACCGCGCAACCTCGGCCCACTACGGTCGGACGTGTCCACGGTGACCTTCAAAGAAAAGCCTAGGCGCAGTGGGTATTCTGGAGAAAAGGAGTCGGTGAGCCGAATCTTGACGGGCACGCGCTGGGTGATCTTGATCCAATTGCCCGTGGCGTTTTCGGGAGGAAACAGGGAAAAGGCGGCCCCTGTTCCCGCACGAATCCCTTCCACTGTACCGGAAAAACGTCGGCCCGGATAGCAATCGGCACGGATATGCACAGGCTGGCCGATGCGAATGTTTTCCACCTGGGTTTCCTTGAAATTGGCTTCCACGTAGGCATCCTGGAGCGGCACCACGGCCAGAAGCGGCTGGCCGGGAAGAACACGCTCGCCCACCTGAACCTTTTTCTGGGCCACATAACCGGCGATGGGGGCCACAATGCGGCAGTACGACAAGTTCAATCGCGCCGCGTCTCTTCGTGCTTCCAGTTCTTTGGCATGCGCCAAAAGCGCTTTGAGCCGTTCCTGCTCCACGCGCACGCGCAAACGGCCTGCCTGAGCTTCTTGCAGGCGAGCTTCGGCTGCGGCCGCTTCCTTGCGCGCCGCCTCCAGAGCCGCCTCGGCCGACCGAAGCCGTGCTTCTGAGGCTCCCACGGCCGCTTGTGCCTTGCTCAGGGCCGTTTTCATGCGATCCCGATCCCGCACGGATGAAGCTCCTTGTGCGGCCAGAGCATCAAAGCGTTCCCAATCCCGTTTGGCATGCCGATATTCGGCAAGCACGGCTTGGTGTTCCTGTGACGATTCCAAGACTTTTTCCTGTATGGCCTGCACCTGGGCCTGGGCGGCGTTCCAAGAAGACAGGGCGGCGTTCACCGCGGCCTGGGTTGAGGCCTCCATATAATCTACGGTGGCGCGCGCCGCATGGATGTCCGCCTGGACTCGGCCCAAAGCCGCTTCCACTTCCCGCAGCCGAGCCTGCTCATCCGCCGTATCCAGTTCAATGAGAACCTGCCCCTGGGCGACGGAATGGTCGTTATCCACATGCACGGCCGCCACGGTTCCGGGAATGCGCGACGAAACCGCCGCCACATCCGCCATGACATAGGCGTTGTCCGTGGTTTCTTTGTTTCGCAAAAAGATCCACCAATAGAGCGTCCCCACGATCAGAGCGGCAAGCACCGCACCCGCAAAGGCGCGCTTGACGATGAGTTTGTTGTTCTGCCGCGTTTTGACGGGCGCTGGTTCGGGTGTGGTCTGCGCCGTGTGTTCGCCCATATCCTTCGTCCCGCCTCCTTTCCTTGTGGGCCATGATTTCATAGGACACCAGGGCGCAACTGCCCACCTCATATGTCTATGGCGTGAGGGTACGGAAAACGTCAACGGAAAAAAACCTCGTCGAGAACACAAGATTTGGGGGGACAATGGGATTCTTTTTGAAGCATGGACATCCGGAGGGCGCGCAGAAGCTTTTCGCTTGACAGATCTTTGGGTTGCCCTTTATTTGTTGAAATTTACAAGGTTTTTTGAATGAGAGATCCCCGCACGAAGGGGCGTTTCATTGAGAGCTTTTTTTGCCGCAGGGCAATCCTGCACGAGGAAGGAGTCGTCATGACTTTTCAGGAACTCATTCACGCCTTGAATGCCTTTTGGGCCGAAAAAGGGTGCGTCATTCAGCAGCCCTATGACCTGGAAGTGGGTGCGGGGACCTTTAATCCCGCCACCTTCCTTCGCGTCTTGGGTCCGGAACCTTGGAAGGTGGCCTATGTGGAGCCGTCTCGAAGACCCACGGATGGCCGCTACGGAGAAAACCCCAATCGGTTGCAGCACTACTACCAGTATCAGGTGATTTTGAAACCTTCCCCGCCGAACAGCCAAGACATCTATTTGGAAAGTCTGAAAAGCTTTGGAATCAATCCTTTGGACCATGACATTCGTTTCGTGGAAGACGACTGGGAATCCCCCACGCTCGGCGCGTCCGGGTTAGGTTGGGAAGTGTGGCTGGACGGCATGGAAATCACCCAGTTCACCTATTTTCAGCAGGCGGGCGGTCTCAGCCTTTCACCCGTGTGTGTGGAACTCACCTACGGCCTGGAACGCATCGCTATGTATCTGCAAGGTGTGGACAACGTCTACGACCTGAAATGGACCGAGAGCGTCACTTACGGCGACGTGCACCACAAGGGTGAGGTGGAATGGTCTCATTACAACTTTGAAGATGCCGACGTCTCCATGCTTCTGGAACTGTTTAACATGTACGAAAAGGAATCCTTGCGCATGTCCGAGCGAGGCTTGGTGCTTCCCTGCTACGACTACTGCCTCAAGTGCTCCCATGTGTTCAACCTGCTGGATGCCCGCGGGGCCATCAGTGTCACGGAACGCACTAACTACATCGCGAGGGTACGCAATCTGGCGCGCCTGGCCGCCCACGGCTATGCTAAACAAAGAGAAGCCATGGGGTACCCGTTACTGAAAAAAAGCGCCTTTCGGGACTGATAAGCCTGCGGAGTGATAACCGTTCTGATTGCAAAAGACGAGGGACCGTATGGGACAAGAATTTTATTTGGAAATCGGCAGTGAAGAAATTCCGGCGGGCTATATCACTCCGGCCCTGGAATCCATGGCGCAGCAGATGGTTCGATTCTTGGACGACCATCGCATTGCGCACGGAAAACCCTTCACCACGGGCACGCCACGCCGCTTGTGTCTATGGATTCCCAACGTGGCCGAACGACAGGAACCCACGGTGGTGGAAATCATCGGACCGCCCAAGTCCGTGGCCTTTGACGCCCAAGGGCGGCCCACCAAGGCGGCCGAAGGGTTTGCCAAAAATCAAGGCATCGACGTTTCGCAGCTAACCATCAAGGCCACGCCCAAGGGCGAATACGTGACCTTAGTCAAAGAGGAAGCCGGAGGACCCACAAAAGACCTTTTGGAACGCATGCTTCCCGATTTTGTAGCCCATATTCCCTTTCCCAAATCCATGCGATGGGGAAACCTTTCCGTGACCTTTGCGCGGCCGGTGCACTGGATTGTATGCCTTCTGGGCCAGGACGTGGTGAACTTTACCTACGGGAATGTGCGCAGCGGCCGTCTATCCTTTGGGCATCGGTTCATGAGCCCTCAGTGGGTCGAGGTGCACAACTTTGCCGATCACCGCGAAAACCTTCGGCGACACAAGGTCATCGTGGACACGGAGGAACGCAAGCAGCTCATCTCGAAAGGCATTCGGGAAAAAGCGGCGTCCGTCGGTGGGCGCATTTTAGAAGACGAAGATCTTTTGGACGAAGTGGCGCACCTGGTGGAGTACCCCTATCCGATTCTCGGTTCCTTTGAAGACAAATACCTGGCCCTACCCCCCGAACTGCTCATCACGGTCATGAAGGAACACCAGCGCTACTTTGCCGTGGTGGATGAGGCGGGTAACCTGAAGGCCCATTTTGTGACCGTGGCCAATACGGTCCCCAGAAACCCCGATCTGGTTGCGGCGGGCAATGCTCGCGTGGTGCGCGCTCGGTTGGAAGATGCTCGATTTTACTACGAAGAAGACCAAAAGGTGCGGCTGGAAGACCGGGCCGAAGCCCTGAAGTCCGTGGTGTTCCATGCCAAGCTGGGCACCAGTTGGGAAAAGGTAGAACGGTTCACGCACCTGGCCAAATGGCTCTGTGAAAGGCTGTGCCCCCAGTCCATGAACCACGTGCTGCGTGCGGCTCTGCTGTGCAAGGCAGATCTGGTGAGCGGCATGGTGGGAGAGTTTCCTGAACTGCAGGGGGTCATGGGCCGAGCCTACGCGCGACTGCAGGGCGAACCGGAACCGGTGGCACAAGCCATCTATGAACATTATCTACCCATTCGCGCCGGCGGCCCTTTGCCGGAATGTATGGAAGGCACGGTACTCAGCATCGCCGACAAGATGGACACCATCGTGGGCTGTTTCGGCGTAGGCCTGCTGCCCACAGGCACCGCCGATCCCTTTGCGCTGCGCCGCCAAACTCTGGGGATTCTTCGCATCATTTTGGAAAAAAATCTGCGCTTTTCCTTAGAAGAACTCATCGATCAGGCAATCCCGCTGCTGCGCTCCAAAATGACCGAACCGGCCGATACGGTGAAAAAAGGCGTCATGGACTTTTTCCGCGGACGACTCCATCACCACCTGGTCACTCAAGAGGGGTACGCTTCGGATATCGTGGAAGCCGCCTTGGCTTCAGGCATCGCCTATCCAGCCGACGCGGTTCTGCGCGTCAAGGCTTTAGCCGACTTTACACGGCGGGACGACTTTGAAGCCCTGGCCATAGCCTTCAAACGCGTGGGAAATATCATCAAAGAAGGGAAACCGGAACCTTTGCGGCCGGAAGCCTTGGCGGTCCCTGCAGAAAAGGCACTCTACGAAGCCTACCGACGCGTGCACGACGACGTGGTGGACATGGCGAGCCGAGGCGACTACGCCGCGGCTCTGGAAGCCCTCACGGCTTTGAAAAACCCCATTGACACCTTCTTTGACGCCGTCTTGGTCATGGATCCCGATGCGGCGGTGCGCCGCAATCGGCTGGCTCTGCTCACGGCCGTCCATGAATTGTTCAACCGCATCGCCGATTTCAGAAAAATTCAAACGGGCTAAAAAAATGAGGGCGGACTTTTCTGTCCGCCCCAACGTGCTTTTTTCAACGAGCACCTGGTGGGTTTTTGACGCCCTTTGCAGCTGCCTACTAAAGGAACGCCTTTTGTCGCTCGAGGGGAGCGCCACAACGCACGAAGATAAGACCGAGCAGCCTGCGGCGCTTTCGCATGTTTATTTCTCAAATAACCACCTACGACGACGGCGCCTGCATGTGCAACACCCGCCGTATCCACGGCAGGAGCGCCAGGCTTCCCACCAAAACCACCACACCACTGGCCACGAAGGCACCTCGATACCCAAGCACGGGAATGACCAGGCCCGCCGCATAATTGCCCACAAACACGCCCAAAGTTCTCACAGCATAAACCACCGCGGAATGGCCTCCCAATCGGCCCTGAGGAAAAAAGGCCGCCGTCATGATGCCCATGGCCAGAATCACCGGCACATCCCCAGTGGTGTGCAAGACGCGCACGGCAATCATCTGTGGAAGTGTCTGCGCGTAGGCGGTCAGGCTCTGAAAAACGGAAGAAACCACCAGCCCCAAAGTGAGCAGCCACACCACACTCTGGCGCACATCAAAACCTCGACCCGTGGCCGGAGCCATGGCAGCCATCCATAATCCCACGGCCAGGTAGCTTAAGCCCACCTGGACGCTGGTAAAACCCAGGTCATGCCTCATGAGCAAAGTGTAGGAAGTCTGTTCCACACCGAAATGGGTCGCATAGAGCAACCAGACCACGAGGAAGACCAAAGCCCTCGGTTGCTTCAAGTCTTCACGATAATCCCCGAGGTTGAATCGAATGGGGTCGCTGTCCTGCAGGGTGAGCACAAGGACGATGAGCAGAGCGGCTCCGGCCACGGCAAATCCCAGCATGCGCACATAGTTCGCATCCCCCCACAAGCTTCCGGAAACCAGTGGGCCAATGCCAAAGCCCAGGTAACTTCCCATTTGGTAGACGGCAATCTTGACGCCACGGCGTGCCGGCGAGATGATTTTAAGAAAAAGCGCCAGCAGAACGGTTTGAAAAATGGCCCATGAAAGCCCGCCCAGAACGGCAAGGGCAAGAAAAGCATACCACGCCTCCGCGATGCGAAGCCCGGCCATATGGATAAAGAGAAGGACGGCTCCGCCGACAAGCACTTTCTTGGGACTGACCCTGTCAGACAAAACGCCCAAAGGAATCATCAGAATGAGGGCGGAAATGGAATAAAACCCCATGATCATGCCCACCATGCCGTCGGAAAAGCCGCGGGACTTGAGATGCAGAGGAAGAAAAGAAAACATCATCCATAGCACCGCCGTGTACAGGAATCCACACAGGGGAAAAGTCATGATCCGCGCAGAAAAAGGAAAGGTCAAAACAACTCCGGTACCGGGTTTCATGGAATCTTGCGTGCCTCCTCCAAATCAATTCATCGTCGAATCGGAAAGGACGCACTCTACCTCATTGGCCGTGGGACGCAAGCGCCTTGCCACAACTCGACGAAGCTCAAGACCTAAGGCACGCCATTCAAACCCTTGGCGGCAGCGCCTGTCGAAAAGGTCTTGGAAAATGAGCTTGATTAGCGCAGGCCGAATAAAAGTTTCGAATGGCCTTGTGCGTACCGGACCCTTCAAGGCCGACTTCCAGCAACTTTGACATACGCCACCATTGAGGTTAAAAACAGAGACGTTTGATCAACTTTGTGTGAACCTGGGAGGAGAGAAAATGAAACATTGTCAGTCTTCGAAACTGTGGATCATTCTTGGCCTTATTCCCGTTTTCGCCTTGACCTCGTGCGCGGGGCCTCAAAACAAAACAGAACAGGGAGCGCTCATCGGCGCCGGCGCCGGGGCCGCCACCGGGGCACTTTTGGGCCAAGCCATCGGGCGCGACACGAAATCCACCCTCATCGGCGCCGCCGCGGGAGCCCTTGTGGGCGGCGCTGCCGGCGGCGCGATCGGCAATTACATGGATCGGCAGGAACAAGAAATGCGCCAAGCCTTGGCGGCCACAGAAGCCGCCAACGTGCAGCGCACGCAGGATGTTCTGGCGGTGACCTTCAAATCCGACGTGCTTTTTGATTTCAACTCGTCCACCTTGAAACCTGGAGCCCACAGCGAACTGGATCGCGTGGCTCAGGTGCTCAACCGCTATCCCCAAACCCGCATCACCGTGGAAGGTCATACAGATTCGGTCGGATCCCTTCAATACAATCAGCGGCTTTCCGAAAGGCGCGCCTTGAGTGTCAAGGAAGCTTTGGTGAGCCGTGGGGTCAGCCCGGATCGCATCGAGACCATCGGTTACGGGGAAACTCGGCCCATCGCGTCCAACGACTCCGAAGCGGGCCGCCAGCTCAATCGTCGCGTGACCATTCTCATCACCCCCGTGCAGGGTTAACGGCGCGGCGCCGCCATTCATAGAGGGCCACCGCGGTGGCCGTGGCGGCGTTCAAAGATTCGACGCCCGGAACCATGGGGATGGCGACGGCCTGGCGCCTCCATGGTTCCGGCAGTCCGGGCCCCTCCAATCCGGCCAGTAAGCCAAAGGTTTCTGGAAAGATCGCCTCATGCAAAGGACAGCCGTCCTGGGACAAGGCGATCATGGGCAGTGTGGTGGGCAGATCGGCAACCGAAGGCCCAAAAAACAGTCGAAGTCGAAAGGCCGCCCCGGCCGAAGCGCGGACGGCCTTGGGATGGAAAGGGTGTGCGCTTTCTTTTAGGAGCACGACGGCGGTGACGCCAAAGGCCGCCGCCGTGCGAAGCACCGCCCCCACGTTTTCCGGGTCCTGAAACGGCACAAAAAGGGTGCACCCCGGGCCCAGGCCATTCTCCGGGGTCCAATACAAAATGGGCGGCACCTGCACACTCAACAAAGGATGCCCCGTACCGAACAGGTCCAGAGTCTCAAAAAGATTCTTGTCCAGTTCCAGCCAGGTCACATGTTCCCCGCAGGCCGAAGGGGGTGGCGGCCCACCGGCAACCGAAATCCAAGCCTGAACCAGGTTGGGCCTGGACGCCAACACATCTCGAACCACCTTGGCCCCGCTTACCAGACACAACCCTTCCTTTCGAATCCCCCTTGGGGTTAGGGCCTTCTGAAGCCTTTTGAAAGCCGCATTATCAAAACTGGCCATGCGCTTGTGGCGCCCCGAAGCGGAGGCCGCCTGACGCACCAGGGCCGCACGCTCACTTTGCCTCACAAAAACCACGAGGCGCCGTCGGTGGGGCGTTCCTGGAATCACGTAGTGTCGGTCTTCCTTCAGCGCAAAACGCCCCTCAAAACGTCGCACAGCGCGGTCCAGTTCATCGTCGCAATGGGGCCCTTTCATGAAGATGAGCAGCCCCCCCTTTTCCAAGCACCCTTCAATGCGTTCCATGGTTTCCGCCATGGATTCCACAGCTCGCGTGATCACGCCACGCACGGGCCGGTCATACGAGGGCCCGATGCGTCTTCCTTCGATCGAGACACCGGAAAGCCCGAGAGCCGCACAGACGTCCTCAAGGAAGCGAACGCGATGCTGACGGCTTTCTGCCAACACCACTTCAAGGTCAGGGTTAAAAATCTTTAGGGGAATGCCGGGCATGCCGGGCCCGGTGCCCAGGTCCATAAGGGGTGAAGGCAAGGACACCATGAGGCCCGGAAGAATGGAGTCCAGGTAAAGTTTTCGAACCATGTTGTCGAAGTTGTGCACCCGGGTCAAATTGAGTTCCACATTGTGCTTTCTCAGCCATCGATGGTATATCCACAGCTGGTGCACTTGTTGCGCGTTGGCCCGCACACCGCTTTTTTCCAGAATGGAGGCCAGGGCTTGAGGGCTTGGCTTCACAGATGGGGTCATCGACCTTTGCGCCATGAAGAGGCTGCTTTTCCTTTCGCGTTTCACGTCCGTTGCGGATTTTTCAGGCGGAGTCTTGCCATGAGTCTTCACAACGTTGGGCAGGCTGATCCTTTGCATCTAGCCTGTGCGACCAGTCAAAAACCCCTAGCGTTCGTCCACCCACTCTGGCCTGTGCTGCACGTCGACAATCATCTTCTCGCCGTTTATAAACCCGCCGGGCTCTTGGTTCAAGGTGATCCCTCCGGGGACCTTAGCCTTTTGGATCTGGCCAGAAAATGGATCAAGGAACGATACAAGAAGCCCGGCAACGTCTTTGTCGGCCTTGTGCACCGGCTGGATCGGCCCGTTTCCGGCCTTGTCCTGCTTGCTCGAACATCCAAGGCGGCCTCACGCCTGAGTGCGGTGTTTCGTGAAAACCGTGCACAAAAGATCTATCTGGCCGTGGTGGAGGGCCGCCCGAGCAGGGCTTGTGCCACCCTTGTTCACGGGCTGATACGGCAGGAGTCGAAAAGCGTCGCTGTGCTTCCCGTGAAAACTCCTGGCACGCAAAGGGCTGAGCTGCATTACCGCACTGTGGCCTTTTCCGATCAGCGCACGCTGCTTGCCGTGCACCTCAAGACCGGCCGAAAACACCAGATTCGAGCCCAATTGGCCCATGAGGGCTGTCCCATCGTGGGTGATGTGCGCTACGGAGCACCCACGCCCCTGCCGTACCGCAGCATCGCTCTGCATGCCTGGAAACTGACCCTGCCCCATCCCACCAAGGGTGAAGCCGTGGAGATTTCCTGCCCCCTTCCCCTAAACTGGCCATGGTCTCAAGAGGATATGGGAAATCTTTCCATTCTCAGCCCTTTTCGACCTCTGTGGCATTGGTGCCAATACGAACCGAATCTCACTTGAAGCCGACGCGCACACGATGAAAAAAGGGGAACGGGAAGCTCAAAGAGAGGGCCCATATTTGGACCAACGTATAAACTCGCTCCGTTCACCAGCCCGCGTTCTTGTCACGGGGTGGGTTTTGTGAAAAAATGTTTACTGTATCCGTGCTTTGTTTTTTCGCCTTCACCCCACAACAGGAGGACACCATGGCCGAATTGATGGACGTGATTCGATCCCGACGCAGCATTCGAAACTTTGAAGACAAAGATGTTCCCGATGAACTGCTTCAAAAGGTTCTGGATGCCGTCAAATGGTCGCAGTCCTGGGCCAACACCCAGTGCTGGGAAGCCATCGTTGTGCGCCATCCGGAAACCAAGGCCAAGCTTCAGGAAACCTTGGCCAAAGGAAATCCCGCCACCAAATCCATCACGGCGGCTCCTGTGGTGGTGGCCCTGTGCGGCAAGCTGCAAAGCGCCGGGTACTATAAGGGCGAGAAAACCACCAAGTTCGGCGACTGGTTTCTTTTTGATCTGGGCATTGCCACACAAAACTTCTGCCTGGCCGCCACCGATTTGGGACTCGGCACCGTGGTGGTCGGCCTGTTTGACCACGACAAGGCTAAGGAAATCCTCGGCGTACCGGAAGGCTACGAACTGGTGGTACTCCTGCCTCTGGGGTATCCATCCAAGGTGCCGTCGGCTCCAAAGCGACGGGAAATTGAAGAGTTCACCCATTATGAAAGGTTCTAAAGCTGCCCCTGCAGTGCACGGGCGCCTCGCGTGAAAAAAAACGGGCGGGACGCCCGCGCCTCCAGGCAATATCGTGACGTCGTTGTCGGCCTGCCCCCGCGTTTTGCTTATCGCTTTCGGAGCCACTATTCATGCCTCCCAGCAAGTTTCTGTATGAACGTGAAGATATTCTTACCTTTCCGGCCACCATTGAACACATGGAAATGGTGATTCGTTTCTTTGAAGATCGCGTGGAAACGTCCAACACACTCCATCTTCGCGCTTTTGAACCCCCTTGAGGACGTCACTTTGAATGCCAGGGACCTGGAAATGCGTTCTGCGCGCCGGCGCGCTCATGGTGCCTCTGTCCAAGAAACCGTTCCGTTCCCCTATCACCTGGAACAAGAACACCTCAAGCTTCTCATGGCGCCGCCTCGGCTCTTATAAGCGGGGGAACGGTTCATCGTCGCCACAGAAAACCTATGGTACCCTTCTGACCGTCTTCTGGAAGGCATCCACCGCGATGTCACGCCGCCCGAAGCCTCTCAGTAGGACGTGTCCCAATGCCAGCAGTGGGGATTTCAAAGAATCATGCCCGTCATCGACGACTGCCGAGCCAAGTGCACCATGACCACAACCCTGGAAGTGGACGCGCGCTATACGCACATGATCACCAACGGGATAATCAGCCCCCGGCACAATCCCGACGGCCTCCCCATGCCCATTCCGGGCTTACCGCATCGAAAACCCATGACCAACCACAACCCCGTGCCAATGGCGCCATACCTTTTTATCGCCTGTGCCGACAGCTGGGATGAACTGCTGGATGTCGTCACCTGCCCTTCGGGCCGCACCGTGCGCCTGGAATACTTAGTGCCTTTGGGTCGTAAAGATGATGCTCGCATTCCCATGAACATTCTCAAAGATGCGGTGCTCTGGATCTATCACCATCAGGGCCATGAACACGCCGGGGAAACCTATCGCACCACCTCTATGACCAAATCCAACGACGGCGGGATGAGAAACGTGGGAAACACCACCATCGTCACCCACGCCGCTCTGGTCTCCGAACACAGCTTGGACAGCCACCTGCTCTGCGCCAATGCTGTCATCGTCCATGAATTCGAACACAACCAGTGCGGCAGCGAAACGACCATGGAAACTCCCTTTGACATGTGGCTGAACGATGCCTACACCGTGGACGTGGCGCGCCGTTACCTGGCCCACCGGTTCGATCCCACCTTTGTGCGCCTGCAACAGGTGGACAGCCCCCGCCATCCCCTGCTAGGCCCTTTGGCCATAAAAGACGGAGGCCATGCGGGAGCCACTCTGCGTCAAGGTTTTAACGACCCCGAGGAACTGCTGGATGCGGTGAACTATGTGAAAGGCGCTAAGTTGTGCACATGCTTCGGCTCATGCTAGGTTCCAATGCCTTTGGCGCAGGAACCAGACTCTATTTTTCCCGCTACCGAAACGCCAACGCAAATACGGACCAGTTTTTTGAGTGCTTTGAAGAGGTTTCCGGGATTTCTCTTGCCACTTTTAAGAAAAAGTGGATGGAGCAACCGGGCTATGCTCGCGTCACAGCCCGCACCCAGTACGACGCGGCAACTCAAAGTCTGACGGTGCCGCTGCGCCAAGACCTTAAGGACGGCGAAGAACCTTTTCCCGTCCCCGTGTCGGCGGCTCTGGTGAATGCCCAAGGTCGAGACATGCATGGCACCTGCAAAATCCATCTCCTCTCGGAGCGGGAACAGAGCTTCACCTTTTCCGGCCTACTGGAAGAACCGGCCTTTGTGTCCCTGAAGCGCAACGCCTCCTTTTACGGCACCTTTGACGACGCCACGGCAGACGAAACCTTTCTTCAGAGCCAGACTCTGCGGGACCTCAATGCCTTCAACCGCGTGGAAGCGTTTCGAAAACTTACGCACCGTGAACGCTTCACCCAGATCACTGCCCCTGGAACCCCCGTTTCCAACAGCTGGCTCCATGTTTACCGCACCATTTTCCACGGTGCCATCCTGCCCTGGGCTCTCAAAGCGGCCATGCTACGCATCGACGAACAGCCCCTGGACCGGCGCTACGCCGCCTGGTTTCCGGAACTGGTGAGGGCTCGAGAAATCCTGATGCAAGCTGTCAGCTCCCGCTTTCACGAGGATTTGGCTCACGCTGTTCACGAACTGCGCCACGCCATGAAGCCTGAGGATGCGCTTCAGGTAGGCATTCAAAAAGGGGAACTCTACGGCGTGCTGGTGGACCTTTTGGCCGTGGCGGACACGCCCGCGGTGCACGAAATCCTTTTGGACCATTTGGATCACGCGCGCACCGCTACGGAACGGTTTCGACTTCTTATCGCCTTGAACCGCAGTTCGTGGAAAGGGCGCCTGGAACTCCTGGAACAGACCTACCGGCAGGGGTACGGCGATGTGACCGGCTATGCCAACTACCTGAAGGTGGTGGCCCTGGGAACACACCCTGATCTGTGGCACCTGGTGGAAAAGGAAAAAAAACGACCGGGATTTGATACAGCCCATCTGAGCGTCAGCCGGGCTCTTTTGGTCGCAGTGGCCACCAATACCAAGAGGGTCTGGACCGAGGAGGGCATCGACTGGATACGACGGCACGTGGTGGACATGGCCTCGATGAACGCCAACATTGCCGCAGAGTCGTCAACACCTTTCAACACGTGAAGAGCCTTCATCCACAATGGCGCCGTCGCGTCTGCACAATCATTTAGAGTATCGTGGCCCGCATGTCCTTACAGGATAGTGCCATTATCGCCGGGGAGGCTCACAACCACCTTTTCCGATGCCAACAAATCGATACCCATTTTGACCCGTAAAGCACAACGGCCGGCTCGGCAAAGCATGATCTGAAAAAGCCTCGGACCCCTTTTGCTAAAAACAGCGGGAACATATTTGAAGACGATGACCGCCAAAGCACGACATTGCGTGGGCCCCTTGTGCGCACACTTTTTTTACCCCTCCCCCCTTGACTTTGCTGAGGCTAATGATTTGAATAGGAATCGTTACTAGTTAAGACTTCGTTTCGATTCATGAAAAGATGAACGTTTCGAAAAGGAAATGGCACAACAATGCCTCGAAGGTCTCGACATCGTGACGCCGTTTTAGATGTTTTACGGCGCTCGCACGACCATCCGACGGCCGATCAAATTTACGATGCGGTGCGCCAGACCTTGCCGCGCATCAGTTTGGGGACTGTTTATCGCAATTTGGAAATTTTGGCTTCCCAAGGTTTGATTCAAAAGATCGTTACGGGCTCGGGTCCCATGCGCTTTGACGGCAACCCTCATCGGCACGTGCATCTACGCTGTGAGCGCTGTGGCGCTCTGGAAGACGTGCCCATGAAACAGCCCTTGAATCCCACGGCCTTTGTGGACGAAGGTTCGGGCCAGGTGGTGCGTTCCTTTGTCCTGGAGTTTTCCGGCCTGTGTCGGCGTTGCGCCTCGGCGGACGTTTCGGGAGGCGCTTCGGGAGGGTGTATGCCGGCGCGAGGAACGGAACCGGCCCCCTTTGAGGGGATCGATTGAGGTCACGGCGTGAAATCTTAAAACCTTTGGTCATGAAACCACTAGAAGGAGGAGAATCATGTCTAGACTGAAAGGTACGCGTACGGAAAAGAACCTTTTAACGGCCTTTGCCGGAGAATCCCAGGCCCGAAATCGCTACACCTACTTCGCTTCGCAAGCGCGCAAGGAAGGTTACGTGCAAATGGCTCTCATTTTTGAAGAAACGGCCAATCAGGAAAAAGAGCATGCCAAGCGTTTTTTCAATTTCCTTGAAGGAGGTGACGTGGAAGTCCAAGCCGCTTTTCCCGCGGGAAAGGTGGGATCCACTCTGGAAAACCTCAAAGCCGCCGCGGCGGGCGAACACTATGAACACACGGAAATGTATCCGTCCTTTGCCGCCGTGGCCAGGGAAGAAGGCTTTGACGATATTGCAGCGGTTTTCATGAACGTGGCCGTGGCTGAAAAGCAGCACGAAAAGAGGTACCGAGACCTGGCGGAAAACATCGAAAAAGGGCGAGTGTTCAAGCGGGAAGCCCCTGTGATGTGGCGTTGCCTCAACTGTGGGTTCATCTACGAATCCGTGGAAGCTCCCAAGCAATGCCCGGCCTGCGCCCATCCTCAGGCGTATTTTGAGCTCCTGGGAGAAAACTGGTAAGGCTACCGCAACATGGGGCGTCCGCTGGACAACCGGGCGCCCTTTGATGCCGGAAAGGAGGTGATGGCCTCATGGTCCCCGTCGCCATCAAGGACAAGATCTTCAACGTGGGAGCGGTGGATTGGAACATTCGAGATTTCCACGGCTACTCCACATACAAAGGCACCACCTATAACGCCTACCTGGTCATGGACGAAAAGATCACGCTTTTTGACACGGTCAAGAAGCCTTTTAAGAGCGACCTGCTGCATCGCATACGCAAGATCACCGACCCTCGAAACATCGACTACCTGGTGGTGAACCACGTGGAAATGGATCATTCGGGGTGCATTCCCGAAATCATTGACGCCGTAAAACCCCAAAAGGTGTTTTGTTCCGCCATGGGGAAAAAGGCTTTGGAAGCGCATTATGGATCGCAGGACTGGCCGCTGGAGGTGGTCCAGAGCGGGCAGGAGATCTCCTTAGGACAGCGCACGGTGCGTTTCCTGGAAACGCGCATGCTTCACTGGCCTGACAGTATGTTCAGCTACCTTCCTCAAGATAAGCTCCTCATTTCCAGCGACGCCTTCGGCCAGCACTGGGCTACCAGTGAAACCTTTGACGATGAGGTGTCTCTGTCCGAACTATTGCGCCATGCCGCCAAGTATTATGCCAATATCCTTTTGCCCTATTCTCCTTTGGTCCAAAAGTTGCTCACCTCGGTGGCCGAAATGAAGCTGGACATTGACATGATCGCTCCGGACCACGGTATCATTTGGCGCAGCCGCCCCGATGTCATTCTGGACGCCTATGACACGTGGAGTTTACAAAAGGCGCAACGCAAGGCTTTGGTAATTTACGACACCATGTGGCAGTCCACGGAAAAAATGGCCCATGCCGTCGCTTCGGGCCTGGCTGAAGAAGGTGTCACCTACAAGGTGCTCAGCCTCAAACGCAATCACCGAAGCGACATTCTTACCGAAGTTTTGGACAGTGCCGCCGTGATTTTCGGCTCTCCTACCCTCAACAACGGCATGCTTCCCACCATGGCCGACATCCTCTGCTACATGAAAGGGCTCAGACCCACGGGAAAAGTGGGCTCAGCCTTCGGTTCCTATGGCTGGAGCGGCGAAGCGGTCAAGGACATGGTTCGGTGGATGGAAGAGATGAAGATAGAGATCGTGGCGCCGCCCGTAAGGGTGCAGTACGTTCCCGATCATGAGGCCTTGGCGCAGGCTATGGAACTCGGGCGCCTCGTGGGCCGTGCCGTCAAGGAACGGACAGGGTAAGCCTTCAAGACCGACTCGAGGGAGCACCGGGCCGGACATCAAGGAGGAACACTCGATGGATGCCTTGTTTTTATCACGTCTACAGTTTGCCGCCGCCACCTATTTTCATTTTCTCTTTGTGCCCTTGACGCTGGGTTTGTCCATTCTCATCGCCGTCATGGAAACCAAGTTTGCACGATCGGGGGATGACGAATATCAACGCATGGCCAAGTTTTGGGGAAAAATCTTTTTGATCAATTTCGCCGTGGGCGTGGTCACGGGAATCACCCTGGAATTTCAGTTTGGTACCAACTGGTCGCGATATTCTCGCTATGTGGGCGACATCTTCGGTTCCTTGTTGGCTATCGAAGCCACGGCGGCCTTTTTTCTAGAATCCACCTTTATTGCCGTCTGGGCGCTCACGTGGAATCGACTGTCCGCCAAGGCTCATGCCGTTACTATCTGGCTTGTGGCCTTTGCGTCCAATCTTTCCGCCGTATGGATCCTTACGGCCAATGCCTGGATGCACCATCCCGTGGGCTACACGCTTCGTGGCGGCCGAGCGGAACTGACGGATTTTCTCGCCGTGGTGACCCAGCCTTTCGCCTGGCATACGATTCTGCACACCCTCAGCGGCGCCTACATTCTCTCGGGCATGTTCGTCATGGGCGTGAGCGCCTATCATCTGCTTCGGCGCCAGCATGTGAGTTTCTTCAGCCGGTCGTTTCGCATGGGGACCGTCATGGCTCTCATCTTTTCCGTGGTGGCCGTGGTTCACGGCCATGTGCAGGGTTCCGAAGTGGCACGCGTGCAACCCTCCAAGCTGGCGGCCATGGAATCCCTGTGGGAAACCAAGCAGAGGGCCCCTCAGTATTTGCTGGTCATTCCCGATGAAAAGCGAGAACGCAACCGACTGGAACTGGGAGCTCTTCCCGGCGTGCTCAGCCTGCTCGCCTACCACGACGTGAACGCCACGGTCAGAGGCCTCAAGGATTTTCCCAAGGAAGACCGCCCTCCCGTGACCCTCACCTTTCTCGCGTTTCGCCTCATGATCGGCCTGGGATTTCTCTTTCCCGTGCTGGCCCTGTGGGCGTGGTGGAAAAGGCACCGTCTGCTGGAAAGCCCCCGGCTTCTCAAAGTCATGCTTTACTCCATTCCTTTGCCGTATCTCGCTTGCCAGGCGGGCTGGACCGTCACGGAAGTGGGCCGGCAGCCGTGGGTCGTCTACGGCGTCATGCGCACGTCCGATGCCGTCTCACCCATCGCCGCCTCTCAGGTGGCCGTGTCGCTCACCGCTTTCATCGTGGTCTATTCCCTGCTGGGTCTCGTGGCCTTTGTGCTCATGGCCCGCTACGCCAAACGAGGACCGGCGATGGAAACAGCGCAATCGTGACGGGATTTTCAACAGGAGGTTGGTCCATGCTTGCAACCGTATGGTTTCTGCTTTGGGGCCTGTTGTGGGCCGTCTATTTCATGCTAGGCGGGTTTGACCTGGGCCTGGGTGTGGTGCAGCCCTTCGTGGCACGATCGGAAGAGGATCGGCGCCTGATCGGCCAGGCCATGGGTCCGTATTGGAACGGAAACGAGGTGTGGCTCATCGCCGCCGGCGGGGTCACTTTTGCCGCCTTTCCTACCACCTATGCTGTCATGTTCAGCGGCCTCTACGCAGCCCTCATGCTCATTCTTTTTGGGCTCATTCTGCGAGGGGTCGCCTTGGAGTTTCGTCACCTGGGTTCCGGGTCTGGCTGGAAATCCCTATGGGACGCCTGTCTTTTCGTGGGAAGCTTGCTCCCCGCATTTCTTTTGGGTGTGGCCTTTGCCAACATTTTTCAAGGCATTCCCATCGATGAAAACGGCGTGTTTCAGGGAAGCCTTTTGACCCTTCTGAACCCGTATGGACTGCTGGGAGGTTTGCTGTTTCTGCTGCTTTTCGTGGAACACGGCACGCTGTGGTTGGCGCTTAAGACCACCGGCACCCTGCACGATCAAGCCGCACGGCTGGCCAAAGGCCTCTGGTGGGTTCTGGCCGCCACGGCCGTAGGCTTTCTTGTGGCTACCTGGTTCGCCACACGCCTCTACGCCAACTACCTCGAAAACCCCATGCTCTTTTCCGTCCCTATCGTGCTCATTCCGGCTCTGACCGTGGGGGCCCTTTTCGCCATGCGTTTCTTTGCGGCCAGGAACCATTGGGGGCGTGCCTGGGTGGCTTCGGCTCTAACCATCGTGGGGGCCACCTTTTTCGGCGTCGTGGGCCTGTACCCCAACATGTTGCCTTCGAGTCTCAACCCCACCTACAGCCTCACCGTGCACAACGCCTCTTCGAGCCCCTTGACTCTCAAGATTATGCTTGTCGTGGCGGTGATCTTTGTGCCCATCGTCCTAGCCTACCAGGGCTGGGCCTACAGACTGTTTCACCGCAAGGTGAGCCTGGATGAGGCGGCCTACGCCTACGAAGAGGCCTAGATATGGCGACAAAGCCAGCTTGGATCGAGGAGGCCAAGCTGGCTTTGTCGGCCCTGGCCGAATGCTTTGAGAGCGCCTTTGAAGAAGTGGGGCTCTTTCCTGAGCGGCCCATGCCTTCACCGGTTTTTTCGCGGGCTGAAAGCCTGCACGCTTGGGAAGGAAGATCCCTAGCCGAAAAGACCCTTGTTGAAAGCGGGCCTCGAAGACCCGGCATCAGAAAAAAAACCACGCCAGCCAAAATGTGACGAACACGGCCCATGCCAGAGGCCCGCGCTCCCGGGAAGGTCCCTTTCATCCTAGGCAAGGTCGTCCCGGAGCGAGAGGAAACGCTCGTGGGGCGCCACAGATTTGCTGAAGCCTATGGCTGACCCAAGTGCTGAATCCCACCTTGTCCTTGAGCGCGAAATGGCCTTCGCGCCCTTTCTTTGGCCGCCTCACGTTGCCCTTTTCTTGCATTCCCATCCTTGACAAGCGGAAAAAATTGTAGGTAAAAGAACTGTGTTTGTGAAAAAATGCTTTTAACGGAAGGTCAAAGTATTGAGCGGAAAAGGCCTCATTCTTTTTTCTCGTGTTTTTTCTTTCTGTTAACCCTTCAAAGGCGTGGGGCGGACTCATGGGCGAAGTGAAAAAGAGCGCGTCACAAAGGGGCGTCGGCATGATTGCTTTTCTTGCCGGATTTATTGGAGCGCTTCTCGTGGGATGGGTCGTCTTTCCCAACGTGTTGTATTCCACAAAGACGCAGCCCATTACGTTCCTGCATTCTTCCCATCAGGACAGCGACTGTCAGGACTGCCATTTTTTTCGCGAGGACGGGTCCTATAATGGGCTGCCCAAGCTGGAAACCTGTGCGGAATGTCATGAGGAGCCGATGGGGGAAAGTCCTGAGGAACAAAAGCTGGTCGAAGAATACATTCAGCAGGAACGGGAGATTCCGTGGTTGGTCTATGCGTGGCAGCCGGACAACGTGTATTTTTCCCACGCCGCGCACACGGAAACGCAAGGCATCGAGTGTGTGCGATGCCATCGGGACGTGACCAAAGAAACCAAGAATCCGCCTTTTAAGGAAAACCGTCTCACCGGCTACAGCGACAAGACCATGAAGATGGTGGAATGCGAAAAATGCCATGCGGAGCGGGGGGTCAGCAACGCCTGTCATGTGTGTCACAAGTAGGGCAGGTGCCGCCGCGGGCTGAAGGTTTGGCTGAGACCCATGAGGTCCCTAACCGAATGAACGCGAGGGATTTGGAATGAGTCTTGGGCGAAGAGCGTTTTTACAGTTTGTGGGCGGAGCCATTGGGGGCACGTTGCTCACCCCTATCCCCTGGAAATTAGCCGACGATTCCGCCATATGGACGCAAAATTGGTCGTGGCGGCCGTCGCCCGAGCGGGGCGAGATCACGCGCGTGCACAGCATTTGCCAGATGTGCCCGGGAGGGTGCGGTATCACGGTTCGTTTGGTCAACGGCCGCCGCGCCGTGGCCGTGACGGGCAATGCGGCGCATGCCTTGAGCAGGGGCGGCGTGTGTCCCTTAGGGGCGTCCGGTTTGCAGTACCTTTATGCCCCCTACCGCATTGCCAAGCCGTTGAAGCAAAAGGGGGCGCGAGGCGATGTCAAGGGATTTCAAGAAATTTCCTGGGATGAAGCCCTGAAAGAGGTAGCCACCAAACTGACCCAGCTGCGCGCCGAGGGCAAATCCCATACCGTGGCCTGCCTCACCGGCCAGAAACGCTCCACCATAGCCCCGCTGTGGCGGCAGTTTCTTACGGCATACGGATCCCCCAATTTTTACACCATGCCCGATGCCTCCGACAGCGCGCGCTTGGCCGTGGCGCTGACCACGGGCACCGACGCAGACATCGGATTTCGGTGGCACAAAGCCTCCTATGTGCTTTCCTTCGGTGCCCCTTTGCTGGAAGGCTGGGGAAGTCCCGTTTACTTGCAACAGATTTTTAGCCTCTGGCAGACAGAAAGACTCGGGGTTCCCAAGACACTGTGGGTTCACGTGGATGCTCGAGCGAGCCTCACAGCGTCCAAGGCTCATCGCTGGATTGCCTGCCAGCCGGGCACGGAGGCGGCTTTGGCCTTGGGCATAGCACATGTTCTGGTGCGGGAAAAACTCTACGATGCGGCTTTCGTGGCGGACAAGGTCTTCGGCTTTGAAGATTGGGTGGACCTCTCGGGCGCGCAGCGCAAAGGGTTCAAGAGCCTGGTGCTGACCCAATACGGGCTGGACGAGGTGTCCAAGATCACCGGCGTGGCGCCTCAAACCATTCAGGAACTGGCTCGGCAATTGGCGCAGCAAAAGTATCCACTGGTGGTCTGGGGCCAGGACAAGGGAGAGAAACCCAATAACCTTTACCACGACCTGGCCTTCTTGGCCCTCAACGCCCTGTTGGGCAATCTCTCACCTGCCGGAACACTGGCTCTGGTGCCCCATGATCCATGGACGGTATTTCCGGAACCCGTTCTGGATGCGGAAGCCTACCGAGGGCTTGGACAACCCGCCTTGGGGCGCCCTGCCACGGTGCCTCGCACCAAGGTTCCCGTCAACACGGTCATGCTCTTCCTGGAAGCCATGGCGGCCGGGTCCGAATATCCCGTGGAACTCCTGTTCGTCCACGAAGCCAACCCTGTCTACAGTTTGCAGGAAACGTCACTGGTCACCCAGGCCTTTCAAAAGGCGGGCATGGTCGTCTCCTTTTCTTCCTACATGGACGAAACCTCGCAGTGGGCAGATCTGGTCCTTCCCAACCACAACGCGTTGGAACGGCTCGATGACGTCATCGGGTTACCCGGCGCCCCCGTGGCCACCTATGCGCTAGCATCCCCCATCTTGAAGCCGCACCATGACACGCGGTCCACCGGAGATGTTGTGCTTTCGCTGGCCGCGGCGCTGGGGGGCGGCGTGGCGCAAAGCCTTCCGTGGAAGTCTTACGAAGAAGTGCTCAAGAGAAGGGTTTCGGTCATTGCAGAAACCCGATCGGGCCTGGTGGCGGCTGCAGGCAGCTTTGACCCTGCCAGGGTCTCCGCGGATCGAGGCTTGGCACCCAATTACAAGGACGCCACAGACCTGTGGAACAAGCTCAAAGCCGGAGCCTGCTGGGTGGATGCGGCGCCCACGCCGCTAAGTTTTGCTACACCGTCGCAGCGTTACGAACTGGCCTGCCAGGGACTCATGTCCAGCGTCTCCCCTTCGGCTTCCGACGAACTGTTCTTGCCGAGGTTTCATCCCCTGAAACCTTCGGGCGACGAAAGCGAATACCCCTTGTTGCTCACAACCTACGCCACGCTGATGCTTTCGGAAGGCTATGTGCCCAACGCTCCGTTCATGAACAAACTGCTTCCGGACGATCTTCTGCGCGCCCAAGACGTGTTCGTGGACATTCACCCGGAAACGGCGCGGTCCTTAGGACTGACCGACAAGGGATCTGCGCTGCTGAAGACTCCTCGAGGAGAAGCCCGCGTGCGGGTGCGGATCACGACGGGAGTACGGCCCGGGGTCGTAGCCGTGCCTCAGGGATTCGGGCACACGGCCTACGACGCCTATGTGCAGAACAAGGGCTTCAATGCCAACAGCCTCGTCGAAGTACAGCTGGATCCCGTGACGGGTCTGGGCACGGTGTGGGCGACTCGAGCCCAACTTCGGCGGGCTTAGGAAATTCAATGCATCGGTCGCCCGGCTTCTGTCCTAGCGGCCTGTGGTTGTCAGCCTAACAGAGGATGTCACCCATGAGTGGAAGCGCACATTCGGAGCATGCGGAAAGCAAGGTCCGTTACGGCATGGTCATCGATTTGGACAAGTGCACCGGCTGTGGAGCCTGTTCGGTGGCCTGCCAGCAGGAAAACAACGTCTCTTTTCGGCCCGATGAAAGCGACAAACTGCGCACCTTGTCCTGGATGACTTTGTATCGGCTGGAAAACGGTGCGGACTATCCCGACTATCGCGTGGCCATGCTGCCTCGGCCCTGCATGCACTGCGATTCGCCACACCATTCCCCGTGCACTTTTGTGTGCCCGGTCAACGCCACCATTCGCGACGAACACACGGGCATCGTGGACCATGTGGCCGTACGCTGCATCGGATGCCGCTACTGCATGGTGGCCTGCCCCTATCATGCCCGTTCCTTCAACTGGTGGGATCCCACATGGCCCAAATCCATGGAAGCCATGCTCACACCCGAGGTGAGCCCGCGGATGCGCGGTGTGGTGGAAAAATGCACCTTTTGCCATCACCGCTTGAACCTGGCTCGAGACCGCGCTCGACTCAATGGAGAAGACCCGGACACGGTCGTCTACACGCCGGCGTGCGCGGAAGCGTGCCCCACCCGCGCCATCACCTTTGGCAACCTCAAGGACCCGAACAGTGAGGTGGCCAAGCTGGCCAAGGATGCTCGAGCCTTTCGCATTCTGGAAAAACTGCACACGGAACCCAAGGTCTATTACCTGAGTTCCGCGCAGTGGATACGGCGTCAGTCGGACAACAATCTGTGATGTCTTGAGCATTCCTAGACTTTTTCAGGAGTCCGCTATGGATAAGGCTTTGATTCCGGAAGGTGTGAAGCGGTGCCCACTGCCGGTTTTTGGCTTGTGGATGTTGTTCTTGCTGGCGGTGATCGCCTGGGGCATCTACGCCGGCCTGACCGTCCTCATCAAGGGGTTGAACGTTACCGGTTTAAACAACTACTTCGGCTTCGGGCTCTATATCACGGTGGATCTCGGCATCATCGCTTTGGGTGCCGGAGCCTTCTTTTCCGGCTTCATGTATTACGGCCTGTCCCGATTCTTTCCTCGACTCAAAGAGCTTCACAAGATCATCAATCTGGCCGTCATTGTGGGGTTTTGCTGTTACACCGGTGCCTTGTTGGTGCTTCTTTTGGAAATCGGGCAGCCGCTTAGAGGCTGGTTCGGCTACTGGCACGCCAACGTGCATTCCATGCTCACGGAAGTCATCTTTTGTATTTCCTGTTACGCCATCGTGTTGATCATCGAATTTGTGCCCATCATATTGGAAAATCGTAAGCTGGACGCCGTGAAACCCCTGCACATCTTTGGGCATAATCTCCATGAGATCATGGCCATCTTTGCCATGACCGGAACCTTTTTAAGCTTTTTCCATCAGGGCTCTCTGGGCGGTGTGCCCGGCGTCATGTTCGGACGCCCCTTTGCTTACCGCACCGGGTTTTTTATCTGGCCCTGGACCTTCTTTCTGTTCACCCTTTCGGCCATGGCCTGCGGTCCCGCCTTTACGGCACTCATTTGCCGGATCATCGAAAAGGTGAGTCGCAAGACTCTTGTGGACCGCAGTGTTTATGAACTGATTGCCAAGGTCACCGGCAGCTTGCTTCTGATCTACCTCATCTTAAAAACCCTGGATACTCTCTACTGGGCCCTGGACACGGCGCCCGGCTTCGGATTCAAGCTCAGCGACTTCTACGAGGCGCCCTACGGCATGTGGCTTCTCTTTACAGAACTGGGCGTCTGCGGTGTCCTTCCGGTCATTCTGCTGCTCACGCCCCAGACCAGGAATTCCAACGGCCTGCTCTTCCTGGGCTTCTTCCTCAACTGCGCAGGAATCGTCATCAACCGGTTCGTCATGACCGTGCAAGCGTTGGCCATTCCCGTGATGCCTTTTGATCAGTGGGCGGTCTACATCCCTACATGGGCCGAATGGGCGCCGTGCATTGCCATGCTGGCTTACGGGGCCGTCATCGTGTCGTTGTCGTATCGGTATCTGCCCATATTCCCGAGAGAAAAAGAGCTGAATCCTTGAGAGCGCTCAGATCCACCTGTTCCTCTCATGAACTCGGTTTCAGGAGTGAGTCTGAGGGGGCTCGGTGCTCATTGGAGCGGTACAGGGTATAGCAGGGAGCGACGGCGCAGGGACGCCTCGCTCCCTGTGGCTTTTGTGGGTCGGCCTTAGGGTTTGACACGCCCTGTTGTAGGTGTTACCCTTCGACCTTCTGAATAACTTTATCACGGCTGAGGCGTTGGTCTTTCATGCGTACCGAAAAACCCCGGCTTCTGGATTTCTTTGAAAGCCACCACCATTTGAAGTTAGTCCTGTCCCTGACGGTGCTTTTTTTGCTCATTCTCGAAACCCTTATTTACCTGACGGCAGCCAGTCAGGCGGGTCAAAGGACGCGGCTGATTATCACCAACACGGAAGGACAAAAGGTTTACGAGACCACGGGAAGCACCCTGTCGAGTTACGAAAAAATGGTCTTTGAAAGTACCTTTGGGCCCTTGGACCGCTATCGCATGCAGCTGCACAGCGAGGAGCGCCCGTTTCCGTTTCGAGCCTGGCTGTCCGCGGCCGTGGGGATTCCGGTAGGCCTCATTTTGATCATCGCCTTTGCCATCAAGGCATTCTTGAGTCTCCTATACGGCGATGCGGAGCCACCGCCTGCTGCCCAGGCCCAGATGGGATCCGCCGAAGGGCGTTTGGGTTCCGTCTTTGAACTGTTCCGAGGCATTTCTGTCTTTCACGTGGGCATCCTGGTCGTGGTGAGCGTCATTTTATTTTGGATGGTTCCCAATCTGCTGGGCGACTTCGGCCGCGTGACCTGGACGTTTCTCAAAGAATACAAAATTCTGGTTTTTGGAGGCGCCTTATTCCTGGCCGGTATCTTGATTTGGATCATTTATCTGCGTTATCGATTGTCGAAGCAGGTTCTTCAAAACCAAGTGGAAATCGAAAAACTTCGGCTCGAATACCATCGAGCGTGCGACAATCGTCCTCTGGAACTGCTGACGGCTTCGCACTCCGAGCCCCGCTCCGACGCTTAATGTGCCCGGGGAAAGGATTCGCCCATGTTCTTCAGCCGCCTTTTCAAGAAAAAAAAGCAAAAACCTGAAGAAAAAAAGCCCGATATCAATCAGGGCATTTTTTATCTCTACCTCATCATCGGCCTTCAGGTGCTCTTTGTCTTCGGTCTCATGGCCGTCATCATCACGCTGGGCAAAGTCCTGGCCACGCCGCTCTGGGTGTTTCTGTTCAGCCTGGCCGTCGGCTCGACGGCCTGCTACTACATATACAAGAAGGCGCAGAGGCAATTCCGAAAGATGCGCGAAGCTTTAAAGCACGTGGATTTGTCGGACCGCAACTATGAAATCAGCATCATGGGCGGCATGCTGACCATGAAGGTGGAACACAATCCCCGAAAGCTTTTGGAAGACCGTTCCACCGCCGTGGTGGATCCCGAAGCCCTGGACGCCACGACCGCAGCCATCCCCCCCAAAATCGCCGGCCTTTCTCGATAGCACGGGCAGCCCCGCCGGCCCAGCCCATCGCTTTTGACGCACACCAAGGTCGCCGTTTGTCTCGAGGTGTGGCCCTTTGAGCCGCAGCGAGAGTTCAGGGAGCCACTATTTCTTCCAGGTCTGAGCAAGTCGTTCGAAAGTTTGCGCTTTGGCCCTTTCCGCAAACCGTGGCCTCGATTCGACGGGCGGCCAAAGCTCATTGGGCTGAAGGAACTCCTTGGATCCCCGCGTTTGCGGGGATGAGGCGGCGTGTGTCCACGTCCCATGTCTCCAAAGACTCGATCCTACCTTTTGCGGGAATAGCACGTGGAGTTTTCTCTGTGTCTAATCGAGGCGGGACAGGCTCATGGCCGGCAAGGCGGGCTCCTTCCAGCGGGTGAGCACCGTGTCTTTTCGCCAATGGAGATCGTCCTTTTGCGGATGATCCACGTTGTAGTGCAAACCTCGGCTTTCCTTTCTCGTGATGGCACAGCGCACGATGAGTTCCGCCACCAGAGCCAGGTTTTGCAATTCCACGAGGTCGGGGTGCAATGGAATGTGAGGTAGATGTTCCCTGATTTCCATGCGCACCTGCGCAATGTGCAAGCTGGCCAGATGAAGCCTTTTATCGGTGCGCACAATGCCCACGTAGTTCCACATGAGCCGGCGGATCACATCCCAGTTGTGGGAAATGAGTATCATTTCGCTCTGGAATCCATTACCTGCCGAGGTTTCGATGTTCACTTCCGGCACGCGAGGGAACGCTCTTTTTTGCCATCGAGGCAGGTTTTCAAGGCAATGAAGGGCGGCGCGATGCGAAAACACTGCGGCTTCCAGCAAAGAATTGCTGGCCAGACGGTTGGCCCCGTGCAGTCCCGTGCAGGCACATTCCCCGATGGCGTAGAGATTTTCGATGGACGTTCGGCCCCAAAGGTCTGTCACGATGCCTCCGCACATGTAATGGGCCGCCGGCACCACCGGAATGGGGTCCTTGGTGATATCGATGCCGAGGCTGAAGCATTTCTTGTGGATATTGGGAAACCTTTGTTTGAGAAACTCGGCGTCTCGGTGCGTGATGTCCAAATAGACGCAATCGTCTCCCGTTCTTTTCATTTCCGTATCGATGGCTCGAGCGACCACGTCCCGGAAAGCCAGGTCCTTGAGCGGATGATATTTTTCCATGAACGGGCGGCCCCGCTTGTCGATAAGACGGCCGCCTTCTCCGCGCACGGCTTCCGAGATGAGAAAGTTTTTGGCATGGGGATGATAGAGGCAGGTGGGATGAAACTGGACAAATTCCAGATTCGCCAGGGATGCTCCGGCTCGATAGGCCATGGCCAACCCATCTCCCGTGGCCACGTCGGGATTGCTCGTGTAAAGATACACCTTACCTGCTCCGCCGGTGCACAGCAATGTGGCGTGGGCCGTAAAAATATGAATCTCACCGCTCGTTTCATCCAAAACATAAGCGCCCCAACAGCACTGTCTCTGCTGCACCGTCACGGATCCGGCGCGAATGGCCTGGTGATCGATGATGAGGTCCAAGGCCAGATGGTTTTCAAAGATGGCCACGTTGGGATGGGATTCCACCGCTTCCACCAGCACCCGCTCAATGGCCTGCCCGGTCATGTCTTCGGCATGCACGATGCGGTTTCGGCTGTGCCCTCCCTCACGCCCCAGGTCAAAAAGACAATTAGGACTCTGGCCCCGTGAAAAGGGAACGCCGATGGACGCCAGTTCCTGAATTCGCTCGGGACCCGACCGCACCACCAGTTCAACCACCTCGGGTCGACTCAACCCGTCGCCCGACTTCAATGTGTCCTCGATGTGCAACTGAAAGGAATCGTCGGGGCCCAGCGCCGAGGCGATTCCTCCCTGAGCATAATTGGTGCTGGTTTCCAGCTTGTCTTTCTTGGTCACAACGGCCACGGTGGCCTTTTGCGCCACTTTCAAGGCAAAGGTCAGACCCGCAATGCCGCTGCCGATGACCAAGAAATCAAAACGATGTTCCATGCCCGCATCCTTTCCTAAGTCTTTAAGAGCCAATCCAAGCGCTCGGTGGCCACAACTAGAAAATCCGACATCGCGTGGCGGCCGTTCTTGACAGGGGCAACTCTAGTGCAGTAGAGAGGCTGTGTAAAGTATTGGAAGATCAATCACTTCTTAAGCAATGAGCTACTTATGACGATCGCTTCGCCCGATAGTCTCAACATTCCTTTGCCCTCCCAGAGCCTGTTTGGGCCGGGGCTGCCTTCGGTGGTCGTCTTTGATTGCGATGGCGTGCTGTTTGACTCTCGAGAAGCTAACGTGCGCTTTTACAATCTTGTCATGGAACGGTTTGGCCGGCCTCCCCTTCAGCCGGACCAAATGGACTATATCCACATGCACTCGGCGCGGGAATCCCTGGAATATCTCCTGGGTACGGGTCCGGTTCTCGAAGAGGCCTGGGCGTTTTGTCAGGGTCTGGATTTTCGTATGTTCAACCGCTACCTGAAGAAAGAGCCGGGCTTGGATGAGTTGCTGCGCTACCTGAAACCTCGATGCCACGTGGCGCTGGCCACCAACCGCACGGTCTCCACACGGGACCTTCTGGCCTCATTTCACCTGGACAGCGCCTTCGACCTGGTGGTCACTGCAGCGGATGTGAGCCATCCCAAACCGCATCCCGAAAGCATGGAAAAGATTCTCAAAGCCTTTGGCGCGCCGCCCCAACATGTGCTGTTTGTGGGAGACTCCCAAGTGGATGCACTGTTAGCGCAAAACACCGGAGTCGTCTTCGCCGCCTACAAAAACCCGTCGCTTTCCGCGCACCTCCACGTACCCTCCTTTCATGCTCTACAGGCCCATTTGGCCACGACTTTGGACGGCACGGGTTTGAGCCACGGCTCGGCGACCCCATGACTTGTGATGCCCGGCGTTTTCCAAGTCTTTTTCTTGTGGGCACATCTCATCGTGACCCAAATGGCTTGCGGCGATGCCGAAGACTTTTGAGGGCACTGAATCCCCAGGTCATCCTGGTGGAAGTAAGCCCTTTTGCCGTGCGTTTTCGCCTAAAACACGGCCGTTTCTTGTTGAAGCTCCTGCTGCAGAACCTTCATAAAGCTACGGCCATGACCCGCATCCCTGTGGCCCTCGCGCTGCGCTCCCCCTTCATTCAGCCTATTCTTCGCCAATGCACTCTGCCCTTTGAATATCGAGCCGCCTTTCAAAGATTTCGCGAAATCGGCACGCCGCTCTTTTGTGTGGATACCGGAGAAGCGAGCCGTCTATTTGTAGCCGACTGGCCCGAAATGCTATCTTCAGAAAACCTGGCCCGCCTTCTCACATCTAGCCTACCGTCGCCTCTTTCGGCGGCGGACGAATATGCTCTGGCGCGTCGCGCCTTGACCCAGGCAAAGCCCGGCGCCCAGCGCCGACACTGGAATGAGGACTTTACCTTGCGGCAGCAGAGAGAAGCATGGTTGGAAAAAACGGTTCGCGCCACCCTGGAAAGGCTTCAGCCCAGCCCATTGGTCTACCTTGGAGGATGGCGTCATGTGGTGCCCGATGCGGGACAAAGCCTTTACGATCGGCTGTGCGACCTGAATCCTTGCCCGCTCCTTTTGGATCAGGCTGATGAGGGGCCGCGGAATGATTTCAACCCCTAGCCGCGCGTGCGCCAAAGCGGAGGTTGTCGTTGTCATGGCCGTTCGTTTATGGTAGATAGAAAGGATAGTGCAGGGCCGGCCTGCGGCAAGGATGGCGTTCAGACACGAGGACGCATTCGCCCTTGGTCGTGCTAGGCGGGGAGCTAGCGGTTCCCTGAACCCGAAATCCGCTCAGCGGGGCCGAACTCCCTTTCGAGGGATCGGCTGGGGGGCCCGTACGGAACTGCTTCACCGGTCGGACACCTCGCAACAGACGGATGTGAACCCCGTCAGGTCCGGAAGGAAGCAGCGGTAAGCATTGCGGTCTGTGTCGAGGTCTATTCTGATTGGGTGAGGCAGGAAAGGCGGGTCGGCACCAGGCGACTCGACAAAGGGTGCACGACCAAGGGTCTTTTTGTGGACGCGGCTTGACCTTTCCACACCCTCTCATTCATCCAGCGTGTGGGTCACAATGTTGTAATGCTCGGCAAAGATGGGCCCTCGACCCTTGAACATGCTCACGTGCGTCAGAATCCACTCGGCCACTTCCCGCCGTTTGGGTTCCGACAGAGCGTTGAAGCAGGCAAACATGGCCTCTTCCGAAGAGGCTTGTTCCATCTGCTGCCAAATATCCGAGGGACTCATGGAATTCTCCTCATCCGCTTTCTGTTGAGCTTCCATGGTTTGTACGGCTTCTTCGGCCCGATGCACAAGGCCTTCCAGATTTCTCACTAGGTCGCGCACGGCTTGACGCAACTCATCCACAGACCCGCATCGCACAAAGACTGTGGGCGTCGCTCCCTCCCGCTTCCATCGAATCTCAAACGTCGATCGGGACGGGTCGGCGGCGTTGGCTTGAATTTCCAGATCCAAACCCATGGGCGCTTTCGACGACTTCATGCCTTTCCTTTCCTGTAGAGAAAAAAGTTGCCATGGATGACGGCTTTAAGCTAACGCCTTCTTGGGCCCATGACAAGCAGCGCAAAACACTTTGACGGAAACACGAGTTTGGGGCCAAAAAACCTTGAGCCTTCGGGCGATTTTTCTCAAGCTTTTCAGTGCGCATCTAGAAGATGCATAGGTTTGAAAATGAGCCGTTAAAAAAACTGGCCATAGTGTAGGCCCAACGCGGAGCAGGATGTCCGAGCAGAGTCTGGGGATTGGTTTTGCAGGTGCGCCGCAAGATGCAATGAGGTGTCGCCGCCAAAGCGGCTTTCACAAGGTCCAGTCCCAGACGAGTTCATAGCCGCAGAGGATTCGAGCCGTGTCGAGACTTTTCGATCAAACTGATGCTCAAAAAACGAGCCCGTGGACGGGACCGCCTGTCGCCCTTTTCTGGGACCAATCTCTAGTCTGGGGTCTTGTGCTGGTGGAAGCCCTTGAAACCATGGGTGTGCCTTATCGCCTCGTGACCGCTGCTCAGATACGAGCCCAGGCGCTTGGGAATCATCGCGTGCTCATGGTGCCCGGAGGTTGGGCTGCGCACAAGGCGCGGGCTTTGGGTCCGGAAGGTCTGGAACAGATGCGGGCCTTTGTGCGAAGCGGAGGCGGCTACGTGGGTTTTTGCGGCGGCGCAGGGCTCGCCCTTGCCGGCACATCGTCTCTCAATCTTGTGCCCATACAAAGAAAGAACCTGTCGCAACGATTGCCCAATGCCAGCGGTGAAGTGTGGATCGAAGGGAATGAGGACCATCCCTTCTGGAAAAATCTTCCACCGAGGATTCCCGTCTCCATCTGGTGGCCTTCCCAGTTTGCCTGGGATAACGGCTTGGGCGTGGACGTCCTGGCTCGGTATCGAGGTTACGGAGAAGACTTCTGGGTGGCGGATCTGTGTGCCGCCGATGTGGCCCGATGCGGCGCTTCATGGAAGGACTTGGAAAAGAGTTACGGCATCAATCTGAATCCCGAGCTGCTTGATGGGCAGGCGGCCATTCTGAGCTGTCGAGTGGGCAAAGGTATGGCCGTACTCTCCTACCCTCACCTGGAAATGCCCGAGGGTTGGGGAAGACGCCTTTTGGCGAGCATGTTGAATGCCCTTCAGAAGACGTGCCATCCCATGGACGTGGAACGAAGGAAACCGTCCTCGCCTGCTGCATCGGTTCCCTGCGCGCAGGTCTCCCAGGCAATCGACAACGGTTCGGTATCCATCACGCCCTTGGAAGCCCTTCACCCCAACGGACAGGCTTTCATTGTGCCGGTTCCCAGCGTGACGGCGTTTCGAGCCCTGGAGGAAGCCTTGGAAGAAGCCCAATCCTTGATCGCCTTTGGGGAAAGGCATCTTCTGTGGCGCTGGCGCCGTCCGTGGCTGTTGCAGTGGCAGCGCGGCCTGCGCGGGCTCGAGTACGGGTCATTGGCGGTGTGTCTGCGGTTCGTGGTTTCCTACTGTGCGCAGGAAAAGCTTGTCGCGCATCCCTCAACACCCTGGGATGATCTGGCCCAAGGTCTTTTAGAAAACACGCGCCTTTTTTGTCGGCAAGCCCGTAAACTTCTTTTGCATGAAAAGGTGGCGAGTCATCAAGGCCCGGTGAATAAGCTGCAGCCGGTCAACGCGCAGGTGGACGCGCTTCGGGACGCCCTGTTTGGTCGAGGCATGAGCCACACCGGTCTTTCTCAGCAAGTCTTTGACACGCTGGACGCCTTGGTCTTCTGCGCTTTGGAGCGCCGCCGGATGGGCGATGCTATGCCGAGTGGTTTTTGGACGCAAAGGCCCACGAAGGCCCATGGGCACGGGCATGCATGAGGCGGAACAAGCCATGGCCGACGAGCTGGAAACAATCAGCCGAGCTTCCACGTACTTGGCCACGCTTCTGCGCCGTTCACCGGAAGACGTGGCCTGGCTCTGGGATCACAAGAATCTTCTTCGACGCTACGCCATCACCGACCTTTACGATGACTTGGCCCGCACCCTGGTCAAGGCGGCGTCCTGGATCGATGCGCAAAAGGCCGTGCGACGCTTCAAACAAAGGCACTTCTTGCGCATCGGAGGCCGCGATCTTCTGGGGCTGGCAGACCTATCGGAAACCACGGCACAATTGAGCGATCTCGCTCAGGTGGCTCTGGAAGGAGGTCTGCGATGGCTTCGGGATCACCCCCATCTTTGGGCGCCCTCGGCCGTGGCCGCTCAAATGCCAAAGGTTTTCGACCTTTATGGCCTGAGCCTCCTGGGTTTGGGAAAGTTGGGAGGTCGAGAACTCAATTATGTTTCGGACATCGATCTTCTCTTTTTGCGTCAAGACAAAAGGACTTCCACTCCTCGCGGCAACACCGAAAGCCTGTATGAAACCCTGTGCTTTTTGTGCCAAAAGCTGGTGAGTCTTCTGGCGGATTCCGTGGAAGGGGATCGCGTCTTTCATGTGGACCTTCGCCTGAGACCTCAGGGAAAAGACGGCGAACTGGTGCCGTCCGTTGCCGGCGCCGCTTTCCACTATCTGCTTCAAGGGCAAGCCTGGGAACGCCAGATGCTTTTGAAAGCTCGGCCTGTGGCTGGGGACCGCGCTCTGGGCATGGCGTTCTTGCACGAGGTGCGCCCGTTCGTTTTTCGACGCTTTCTAGATTTTCAGGCCCTGGATGAACTCAAGGGCATGCGCGACCGCATTTTGCACGAACTGCGTTCTCAGCTCGCGGACGCACCCTTTGACGTCAAACTGGGAGTGGGCGGCATTCGTGAAGTGGAATTTCTCGTCCAGTCCTTTCAGCTTATTTACGGAGGCCGCATGCCCCAGCTGGACGAACCTAACACCTTGACGGCTTTGGAGAAACTGAAAACCCTTCGACTTCTTCCGGCGGACGCCGCCCAGGAACTTCGGGAAGCCTATGTGTTTTTGCGTCGCGTGGAACATTGGATACAGCTGGATCAAAACCGCCGAACCCAAAAAATCCCATCTTCCACAAAAGCCCGGGAAAGGCTCGCGGGGGCCCTCGGTTTTGATGGCCATTGGACTCGGTTTCAGGAAGCCCTCACCATGCACACTCAAGCGGTGCACCGGCATTTCACCGCCCTCTTTAAACCCCACGCCCCCAAACGCTCTCAGGAAGACGAAAGCCACGTCGAGCCAGACACCGACGATGCCTCTCTCTCCTTGACAGCATCGTCCGTGGGTCGACTCCTTCCGTCCTTGGACGGCCTGGCCACGCCTCTTAAAACGGCCGTTCTCAGGGCGACTGAGTCTCTTGTCGCCGGGGTCGATGTGGACACCCAAAAGACCATGACGTCCCGCGTGGACCGGTACATGACCCAAGTTCGCCGGCGCCCGGGCTTGCTCCATTTTCTCGGCACCCATCGAGCTTTGATCCCGGTCATTGTTTCGGCCCTGGGGCGCAGCGACCTTGTGGCCGACCTATTGACCCACCAGCCTAGCCTGGTGGAAGCTCTGAGCACGTGGCGTGTGGCCCAGGTGCCACACCCGCAGTGGGAAGCGTTGGCCAAAGGGATTCTCGACAAGGCCTCTTCCTACGAAGAACGACTGGAATGGCTGCGGCGCCTCAAGAACGAACGGTTTATGCTTCTGGCCTTGGCGGACCTGGCCGGCGCCATGCCTCATGAGGCTTTAGAAAGCGCACTCGCCGACCTGGCGGATTTTGTGGTCCGCCATACCCTGCGCGCCGTCATGGACGCCGTGGGCCTTGACCCTCACCTGCCCCTGGCCGTTATCGCTTTGGGTTCCTTGGGTAGTCGAGAAATGGACTACCTTTCCGATCTGGACTTGATGTTTGTCTATGACCCTCCTGAAGGTGAAAAAAGTGACCAGATTCCCCTGCCGGTCATTCGCATGCTGCAGCGGTTCATGCGCATGCTGAGCACCCCACTGCAGGAGGGGCCAGGCTATGAGGTGGACGCTCGCCTGCGCCCCACGGGATCCTATGGCCCACTGGTGGTGACGCGAACCACGTGGCAGGACTATTACACGAACAAGGCGGACATTTGGGAAATTCAAGCCCTCCTGCGGTTTCGGTTCGTGGCCGGAGACTCGGTTCTGGGATCGGCTCTGGAGCGTGCCGTGCATCGTCTGTGCTTTCGAGAGCGGACCCACGCCATGGTCTGGCCCCGCCTGTGTCAGCTTCGAAGACGCATGGAGGAAGAGCGAACCGTGGAAAGGGACGATACCGTAGACATTAAACTGGGGGTTGGAGGGCTTGCGGACCTAGAGTTTCTCACCCAGGGACTGCAACTCATTCACGGCCATAAAAACCCGGCTTTACAGAGGGGATCCACGGCGGCCCTTTTGAGGGAAGCCCTGACTTACGTTCCGGACGGCCCGCGAACCTCCGCAGAAATGCTCGAGGCTTTTCACGGCTTGCGCATGTTGGAACATCGGTTCCACCTCATGACCCATCGGTCGGGATCGGTCGTGAGCAAGCAGCATTTTCAGCAGATGACGCGCCTTGGCCTGTGGCCTGCGGCGGCCGAAAGCCGTCCCATGGAAACGTGGGAAGACCTTTTGGCCGTGCGCCGTCGTATCCGCCGTCTCTTTCAGAGCCTTTGTGAGGATGCGCCGTGGCATGTTGCCACATCGTGAGATGATCGAAACAGAATCCCTAGGCGGTGCGATACGCCCTCTGACACAATTGCCCTCGCCCTACAGCCTCGCGGACCCATATGTCTTTTGAAAGCCGATCGAAAGAAATCGCCCGGCGCCTGCACATGGATAGCGCAGCGGAACCGGTCCCCTCGGCCTCGAATGTGGACATCGGCGTGCAACCTCGGCACGGGATGAGACTCTCCCCTCGAGATGGCATCGGCATTGCCATTGTTCTGGAAGACCTTTCCGATGTGGACCGTGTGAATGCGGTGTTTTTGCCAAAAGCCGATCCCCACTTGGCCCTCAATGTCACTCCCGGTGAATTGTTGGACCCCGACGGCGACCGTGACGATTAAGCCGCTACGAGCTTTATGTCTTTCGGCGGGCCGAGGACCTCATGCCCTGGAAGAAAAAGCGCATGCGCGTGATCCTCAAGGAGGGCGCCCGATGACACCGTCAGGCATACCTCTATCTGTGGTCACCGAGAGAAACGCTTGGATTCGATGCATGGTTGAAAGCACTCGACGGCTTCTATGGTGACCCCGCACCGGACCGGACCAGCCATAAGCGTAGGGTCTGGTCCGCAAAAAAGGGGGAATAAGAAAGAATAAAGAAGAGTGGTTAAGCCAGTTTGAAGGCAAAGATGGACGGTCAATCATCAGACGGAGATCGTGCTGGACATTCTCAAGGGCCACAAAACCATCATGGATGTGGCACGCGAGCACGATGGCCAATAGAGCGAGATCCACCAATGGATCGATACGTTCATTCCCTTCGGGACGCAGGCCCTCAAAGTCTATCCGAAATCCGTGGAAGCGGTCGAGCAGAAGGATCTGAAGCGGCACCGTGAAAAGAGCGATCAACGGGTGCTGCAGATCGAGGTTTTAAAAAGCCGAGGCTATTGTCTGCGAGGAAGAGAGCTCGTTTTACGATGGAAAACGAAGCTCGAGGCCCAGGGCCATAAGGTGAGTTTGCGCAAGGTCGCTGAGTGGGTCGGGGTTTGTTGGTCGACGGTGAACGACAAGCCTCGAAGGCGCAAGCCGGCGGGGGTTGATCGGCAGGTGGAAAAGGCCATCTATCAGCTTATCCAGCGTTATCTCCGGTATGGCTTTGGAAAGATCAGCGTCAAGCGTCGTCGGCTTATGGGCGTGATTGTCAACAAGAAAAAGGCCCATCGAATCATGGCGCGCCAAGGTTGAACCTTGTCTCAACGTCATGGAGGCATGCGGCCTCGTGTTCAAAAGAAAGCCTCGGTAGTTGAAGGTCCCCATGAGCGGTGGGCAACGGATATGATCCCCTTTTTCTGCTCGGATTCCGGGTGGTGTCATGGGGTTGGGGTGATGGATTGTTGGAACCGGGAGATTGGGCGTTATCGCATCAGCCGGCGACAAAACGCCAAGGTGGCGAAAAGGGGCTTTGGAAGATGCGCTCATTTGATGGCTTAAAAGAATCAAGCCGCCTCCCGGGCGCTTGCCCTGATAAGTGACGACGAGCGCGTCTTCACGTCCAAACGTTATCTCGAGCTGGAGCGTGCTTGGGGTCTTCGCCCTGAAGTCATCACCCCTGGGATGATCGAGCGGTTCATGAGAACGCGTAATGAGGAGTGTATCTGGCTCGACCTGTTTTCGTCTTTTCATGAGGCCAAGGAGATGATCGAGGGCTGGATCCAAGAGGACAACAGCGAGAGCACCTCGCACACAAAACGAAAATTTTGGTCTTGATTCCTAAGGGTCATGACACCGTCGAACGGCCGGATTTCCTGGCAATGGGCATGGATGCCTCGCCTAGGGGCAGGCCCCCGTGTCTGGCCCATGTAGGGGCAGCCCTTGTGGCTGCCCTTACGATGGAGTGGCCCGATGTGTGGTTTAAATGTTCTTGCGGAATGTCGTCCAAATGTTGTTGCTGAATGGGGTGCGGATGTCGCTGCCAGATGGAGTGCAGCGGTTTAAAACGATCTAAACCCGTCGGTATGGGCACGAGGTGAAAATGTCGCCTGCCCTGATGGGCTCCACCCCGAGCCTGCCTTTTGGGTACGCCCATCGATACCGGGGCACCACGTAGGGGCAGCCACAAGGGCTGTCCCTACGTGATCCCAACAGACAAGCCAAAAGTAGCGCGGTCACCTGAACGCACATTTTGATCTTGATTTTTAGGGGTCATGACACTTCCCCTGGGAAACCGCGAAGTTTTTGGCAGCGCCCCTTGAAACCCAGCGGCGGCCGAGTGCTCCTGGCACCACGCTCTCGAAGGGCTCTTGGATCTTGGCCCACACATCTTGGCCAAGGGGTTCGGCGCTGCCGCCACCGAATGCAAAGAAGTCGCGAGACAACTCATCAAACACAAGGTGCTGACCCGAAATCAAGCTCAGACGAAGCGCACCTCAGCCCGGGGACCGGAACCGGCTCGTGCCTTTCTACGCTGAAGCGAGCAACACGGAATGTTATCGCATCTGCACGGTACAGATGGACGACATTCCCCTTGTGTTCGACCGACTCCTTGTCTGAGTTGAGGCGCATTCGCCCTTGGTGGGTCGAACCGCATGACGATCCTCCCAAGGTGGCGTCCACTGCGGCAGGACATGCGATGAACGGCAGGTGAGCATTTTTTTATTTGACACGCTTTGACAATCTTGTCAGTCTTACATCCCCTCCAGACAATGACGTTTGGATTCCACCATCGAACACCGCTGTTCGAAAAGGCCCTTCAACCATGAAAGGGCCTTTCTTGCCTTGATTTTCGGACAACGTCGTCCCGGAAAAGAACAATTAGGAAGGAGAAGCATCAGCCATGTGTCGGCTATGTGCCTTGACCAGCACGGAACCTTTGTCCCCCATGAAGGCCATCGAAGCCTTGGATGTCATGCGCGAAGGCCATGACGGGTCTGGGGTGGGGCTCTTTTTGAGTGACCTGGGTGGGCCGTGGGAAGAATTGGAGGGCGCGCCCATTCTTTCCGGCACCTTCACCAACGAGGGGCTCAAGCGCCTGGACAGTTTCATGATGGAAATCGGCTTTATGACCAAATACAAGCTGTCCATCAAAACGCCCAAGACGGCGCCGCCCGGCGTGCCCAAACGCGACGTTTACCTTATTCGAGCCTACGAACTGCCCGAGGAATGGGATCATCTGCCGGGGGACGAAATCCGCAATCGCCTCATGCAGGTGCGGCTGCAGTTGCGTCAAATGGGTGAGGAAAAGCAAGATATGATCGTCTTCAGTTTCTGGCCCGATTGCATCATGATCAAGGAAATCGGCGATCCCATGACCGTGGCGGAATATCTGCGGCTGGACCGCAAAGAACTCCATGCGCGCATCATTCTAGCCCAAGGGCGCCAAAATACGAATTATGCCATCAATCTTTATGCGTGCCACCCTTTTTTCCTACAGGGCATTGCCACCATGACCAACGGGGAAAACACGGCTTTTGTGCCCATTCGCGAGTTCCTCTCATCGCGAGGTTTTCCCGGCTACATGGGGTATCAGTCCGATTCCGAGGTCTTCACGCACATCATGCACTATATGCGCCATTTCTTAGGGCTGGATGTGGCATACTACAAGCACATCATCACGCCGCTTCAAGATGAGGTCCTGGAAAAACATTCCAACGGCACCTTTTTGAAACACCTTAAGAGGTCCTGTCGGCGCCTGATCATCGATGGGCCCAACTGCGTTATCGGCTGCCATCCCGACAAGCGCGTCTTTATGGTGCAGGATCGAAAGAAACTGCGCCCCGGCGTCGTGGGTGGCAGGCCCGGCCTATACGCCTTTTCTTCGGAACTGTGCGGGTTGGACGCCATGGTTCCCGATCGGGACAAGTCCAAGGACATTCAACCCATGCACCTTGACACGGTGATCGTGGGACCGGATCGCCAGGAGGTTCGGCTATGCTCGCAGATGGATACATAAGCCCCAGTTCCTTGAGTCTTCGGGACTTGCCATGGCAGGTGCACTGGAGCCTTGACAAATGCACGTTGTGCGGCCGCTGCACCACGGTGTGTCCCGTGCACGCCATTGAATTGGGCGTGTTTCGCAAGCGTACCGTGGACACGCCCCTTGGCGTGTCGCAGGCCCCGTCCAACGTTTTCAAGGTCTTTTACGGCATTCGTCAAAAGACGGACCCGGCCTATGCCTGTATCGGCTGCGGCATGTGTTCCATGGTATGCCCCAACGATGCCATCATGGCCTATCGCTCCGAGGAATTGGACAAGTTGCGGTTTCACATCAATCGAGGTGGTCAGCCCAGGCGACGCGGCGGGCGGCGCAACGTTCCGGGAGGCATTCTGGACCGTATTAAATTCATTCGCATCTCCATGCTCACAGATCCGGCGCTCGATGCCGGCCGCCACGAATTCGAGCTGCGCACCCTTCTGGGGCGCGTGCTGCCCCCTGAGGAAAACCTGAGGCTTCTTAAGGAAAACGGCTGGATACCCCCCGTTCGCGAAATCTATCCTTTGATCATCGGCGGCATGTCCTTTGGCGCTCTGTCGCCCACCATGTGGGAAGGCTTGCAGATGGGGGTGGCATATCTGAACGAGGAACTGGGCATGCCCGTGCGCATGTGCACAGGAGAAGGTGGATGCCCGCCGCGCCTGCTGCGATCCCGCTTCTTGAAATACGTCATTTTGCAGATCGCCAGCGGCTACTTCGGCTGGGACGAAATCATCCATGCCATACCTGAAATGAAGGAAGACCCCTGCGCCATTGAAATCAAATACGGCCAAGGCGCCAAACCTGGGGACGGCGGCCTGCTCATGTGGTACAAGGTCAACAAGCTCATTGCCGCCATTCGGGGCGTGCCGCCGGGGGTGAGTCTACCCAGTCCGCCGACGCATCAGACCAAGTATTCCATCGAAGAAGCCGTGGCCAAGATGATCCAATCCATGTCCATGGCCTGGGGTTTCCGCGTGCCGGTCTATCCCAAGATTTCCGGCACATCGACGGCTCTGGCCGTCTTGAACAACCTCACGCGAAACCCCTACGCCGCGGGACTGGCCATCGACGGAGAAGACGGCGGCACGGGCGCCGCTTACAACGTGTCCATGAACCACATGGGACATCCCATCGCGTCCAACATTCGAGACGGCTACCTCACGCTGGCGCGCCTGGGCAAACAAAACGAACTGCCTCTGTTTGCCGGAGGCGGTATTGGAAAAAACGGAAATCTTGCCGCCAACGCGGCGGCCCTCATCATGTTGGGCGCCAGCGGGGTCCAAACCGGAAAATACATCATGCAGGCCACGGCCGGCTGTTTGGGATCGGAATCCGATCGTTGCAACGTGTGCAACATCGGCGTGTGCCCCAAGGGCATCACAAGCCAGGATCCGCGCCTGTACCGACGCCTGGATCCCGAAAAGGTGGCGGAACGCTTGGTGGATGTCTTTGTCGCTTTTGACAAGGAACTCAAGAAGATCGTCGCCCCTCTGGGCCGCTCCACGTCCCTTCCCATCGGCATGTCGGACGCCTTGGGAATCGATGACGCCGCGGCGGCGCAACGGCTGCACATAGCATACGTGGTCTAGACGAGACCGACCGTGAGGTGAAGGAGCGATGGAACAAAGCATGATGCAAGATGCCTATTGGATTTCTGGGCGCGAACACGGTCGACGCCTGGAATCGAGAATACTGGAAGAACGCCTGCAGCAGGCCGTGGCCCAAGGCCATCGGCGGCTGGAAGTGGAAGCTTTCGGCCAGCACGGCATTGGAGGCCGCCTGTGGCGTTCCGACGGCGAACCCGTCCATGTGACCGTCCACGGCACGTCGGGACAACGCTTAGGGTCCATGGGCTTTCCCAACACGGTCATCGAAGCCTTGGGACCGGCTTCGGACGATGTGGGCTGGTTGAATGCCGGAGCGGAAATCATCGTCCACGGCCATGCCGGCAACGGCGTGGCCAACGCCATGGCCCAGGGCAAAATCTTTATTGCCGGCAGCATCGGCGCCCGCGGCATGACCATGACGAAACACAATCCTCGGTTTGCGCCCCCGGAACTGTGGGTGCTGGGTTCCGTTGGGGACTATTTCGCCGAATTCATGGCCGGAGGCATCGCTGTCATCTGCGGCCATGAACCGGCCAACCCCGGCAATATTCTGGGGTATCGGCCGTGCGTGGGCATGGTGGGCGGAAAAATCTTCTTTCGAGGCCCTCACGGCGGGTACAGCCAAGCCGACGCCAAATTGGTGCCCTTAAGCGACAACGATTGGCATTGGTTGGTCAAGAATCTTCAAGACTTTCTGGAAAAAATTCGCAAAACGCACCTCTTTCCGCTCTTTGCTCAGCGCAGCCAGTGGCAGCTTTTGGAAGCGCGAAGCCCTCATGAAAAGGCGGCCGTGCCGCGCACGTCCATGAGCGCTTTTCATCGGGACGTGTGGGAGCGAGAACTGGGCCCCGGAGGTCTCATCGGAGATCTGACCGACCTGGACCGCAGTCCCATACCGGTCATCGTGACGGGACGTCTGCGCCGATACGTGCCCGTGTGGCAAAACAAGAAATATGCGGCACCCTGCGAGGCCTCCTGTCCTACGGGTATACCGGTTCATGAGCGGTGGCGGCTCATTCGAGAAGGTCGTGTGGACGAAGCCGTGGACATGGCCTTGGCCTACACGCCGTTTCCGGCCACGGTTTGCGGGTACCTGTGCCCCAATCTATGCATGCAATCTTGCACGCGGCAAGGGCTTCGCATGACTCCCGTGGATGTGACGCGACTGGGCAAAGCGAGCCTCAAGGCCAAGCTGCCGCCGGTTGAGCCTCTAAGCGGCAAGAAAGTGGCCATCATTGGCGCCGGACCCGCCGGGCTTTCCGTGGCCTGGCAACTGCGCCGCCTGGGCCATGAAGCCGTGCTCTACGATCGCGCTCCCGAACTAGGAGGCAAAATCACGGCCGCCGTTCCCAAAACCAGGATTCCCGATGAGGTGGTTCAGGCCGAATTGGAATGCCTGCGCAGCGTTTTGCCTCACGTGCATCTTCAACAGGAGCTGACGCAACACGATGTGGAGCAACTCAAGGCGGACTACGACATGATCGTCATCGCCGTGGGGGCACGAAAGCCCCGCCTCTTGCCGGTCCCCGGCAAGGAACGGCTCATTCCCGCCCTGGAATTCTTACAAAAAGCGCGGCAGGATGACGCAAAGGTGGGCCGCCGCGTGGTGATCATCGGAGCCGGCAACGTGGCCTGCGATGCGGCCACGGAAGCGTATCGACTCGGCGCTGAAACGGTAACCTTGATCGATATTCAGGAACCCGCGTCCTTTGGTAAGTGTTGGGTCCCATGTTATAGTATTCCACGAAGAAGCTATCCGCTGTTTCGTGCCCGCGAGAGGCTGCGCGTCATGGTTTCAAACGCAACATGGA